>CAIWNE010000131.1 GCA_903913915.1 uncultured Opitutia bacterium | reverse complement strand
CTTCATCATGCTCCGATTGGAAGCCAGCACGCTCGTGGAGGCGTTGTTCAACATATAGCGCAGAGGCGGCCAATCATCGTAGTTCTTACGGATGACCTCGAAGCCCTTCGGGTCTTCTCCCTTAAGACGCGCGAGGGCTGAGCCGACACCGTACCAACCCGAGAGATAGAAACGGGCCTGACTCCAAGCAAAGACCCACGGAATGGCGCGCAAATCCTCGAGCGAGGCGGCGCCGGTACGACGCGACGGACGCGAGCCGATGCGACTGGCTTCAATAACGTCAATCGGGGTGGCCTGACGGAAGAACTCGATGAAGCGCGGGGTCTGGATCAACGACTGGTAGGCCTCGCGGGAGAACTCAGCGAGACGGTCCATGACCTTGGCCTGAGCGACTTCGCTGCGGACGGCGACATCGTGCAGGAAGGTGTTCTGGGTCACGCCGGCGGTCAGCAACTCGAGGTTATTCACCGCGGTGATGTGATTGGCGTACTTCTGGGTGATGCTCTCCCCCTGCTCGGTGACGCGCATCTCGCCCTGAATCGAACCCTGCGGGAGGGCGTCAATGAAGCGGTGCGTCGGGCCGGCGCCGCGGGAGATGGTGCCGCCACGGCCGTGGAAGAAGATGATGCGGACGCCATGCTTCTCGCCGACGGCGGCGAGATTCTGCTGGGCGCGGTAGAGGTTCCAGAGCGAGGCGAGGATGCCGCCGTCCTTGTTGGAGTCGGAGTAACCGATCATCACCTGCTGGGTGAGCCCGTCGGTGATGCCGGCGTCGCGGCGGGCCTGCAGCGTACGCTTGGTCATCGGATGCGACAGGAACGCGTCCATGATGCCGGTGCTGCGCTCAAGGTCGCCGATGGTCTCGAAGAGCGGGACGACCGGGAGGAGACAGTAGGCATCGTCGGAACCGCCGGCGGTGAGGCCGGCCTCGCGGGCGAGGAGGTAGACGGACAGCAGGTCGGACACCGAACGGGTCATGCTGACGATCAGCGAACCCAGGCCGGCGGAACCATACTGGTTGATGTGCGTGACGAGGGCGCGATGGCAGGCGACCACGGCGTCGGCTTCGGGGCCGATGCTGGCCTGTTCGCGCAGGAACGGACGGGTCGAACGGAGCTCGGAATCAAGGAAGCCTAGGCGACGGGACTCGTCCCACTGGGCGTAGTTCGTGTCATCCTGTCCGGTCGCGGCGAGGAGCTGGCCGATGGCCTTGTCGTGGAACGCGCTGTTCTGGCGGATGTCCAGCACGGCCATATGGAAGCCGAACGTGCGCAGGAAGCGCAGCAGCGGATCGAGTTCCGCGCGGGCAATGCGGCCGGCACCGACCTCGATGAGGGTCTCGCGCAGGAACAGCAGGTCGGCGATGACGCCTTCGGGCGAGCGGTGCTGGCCGTGGCCGAGCTCGCCTTCGACGTTCGGCAACCGCAGGCGGATGAGATTGATGTACTGGCGCCAGGTCTCGCCGATATTGCGCTTCATCGCGGCCTCGCCGGCTTCGCCATGGAAGGCGGCGTGCTTGGCGACCTGACGGGTGAAGACCGCCGGCGGTTCCTGGAGGTGGTCGCCGAGGGAGAGGCGCTGTCCGAGGGTCTCGAGACGCTCGTTGCAGATCGCGATGGCGGTGGAACGGAAGAGATTGAGGGCGCGGGTGGTCACCTCGGACGTGACCAGCGGGTGGCCGTCGCGGTCGCCGCCGACCCAGGTGCCGAGGACGATCTGAGGCAAGGTATCCGGGTGTTCGACGCGGGCCGGGTCGAGGCCGGCCTCCTCCCAGGCCTGGCGCAGGCGGAGGTCCATGCTCACGACGGCGTCCGGGAAGACCTTGGAAAGGAAGTAGTTGATGTTCCGCAGTTCCGACTGCACGTCGGGCTTCTGGTGGTAGATTTCGCCGGTGCGCCAGAGACGTTCGAGCGCGACCTTGATCTCCTCGCGGATCGCGCGCTGTTCGGCGGCGGTCCACATGTTGTTCTCGCGGCGGACGAGCAGCTTGTAGATCTCGCGATGGATCTCCAGGACGGTCGCGCGCTTGGCTTCCGTCGGGTGCGCGGTGAGCACGGGCTCGACGCGCATGCGGTTGAGGCGCTTCGCGATCTGCTTGTCGGTCAGGCCGGCGGCGACGAGGGCGCGCAGCGCGCGTCCCCACGAACCGGGATCGGAGGCGAGGCCATGCTTGTCCTCGCGAAGACGCTTGGACTGCGCGGAAGCGTTCTCCTCGACCATGTTGAGGAGCTGGAAGGCGATCGAATACGCCTGCACGCCGCGGTAGGAAAAGATCTGCACGCCGCGCAGCTTGCGCTTGCCCATCCAGGGCAAGGTGCCGGCGAGGTCCTTGTGGTCGAGCTGCTCGAGCACCTCGACGAAGCACGTCATCATGAAGTCGAGGTCCTTGTCGACTTTCTTAAGCCCGCGGGCGAGGTCGTTGCTGATGGCCATGCGACATCAGTCGTAGCACGGGCCGCGGAATTGTCGCAACCGCAAACCCCTGCGGCTTGCGTCCACGACCTTCAGCAGTTTGATGGAAAGTCGCCATGTCGGACTCACGGCTCATCCTCCCCGACCTCTGGCAGCAGGACGCCCTCCGCGCCCTCCGCCAAAGCGAGGACGTGGTGATCCAAGCCCCGACCGGTGCCGGCAAGACCCACGTCTTCGAGCTTCTGATCAAAGGGGGGCACAAGGGCCAGGCGGTGTATACCGTCCCCACCCGCGCCCTGGCCAACGATAAGCGGGCCGAATGGCTTGCCCTGGGCTGGGATGTCGGCATCGCGACGGGGGACGTCAGCGACAACCTCGGCGCCCCGGTCGTCGTGGCCACCCTCGAGACCCAGCGCCACCGTTTCCTCGAGGGAAGGCATCCAGACCTGCTGGTCGTCGACGAATACCAGATGATGGCCGACAGCCGACGGGGGGCGGCCTACGAGACGGTCCTGGCCATCGCCCCGCCGGCGACCCAGCTCCTGCTGCTGAGCGGCAGCGTGTCCAACCCGAAGGCCGTGGCGGAGTGGCTCCGCGGCCTGGGGCGCAAGGTGACCCTCATCGAAGAACACACCCGCCCCATCCCGCTCGAAGAGGTCTCGCTGGACGCCTTGGAAAATCACGAACCCGGCGGCATCAAGGGGCATATCGCCCGGGCGGTCATCCGAGCCGTCCTCGCCGACCTTGGCCCGATCCTGGTCTTCGCCCCCCGCCGCCGAGCCGCCGAACAGATCGCCCGAGACATCGCCGCCGGACTACCCCTCGGCAACGGACCCCAGCTTTCCCCCAGCCAGCGGGCGATCGCGGGCGATGACCTTAATCGTCTCCTCCGCCAAGGTGTCGGCCTGCATCATAGCGGACTCACCTTCGATCAGCGCACCGAACTCGTCGAGCCGTGGGCGAAGGCAGGGAAACTGAGCGTGGTGGTCGCGACTACCGGCCTGGCCTCGGGCAGCAACTTCTCGCTGCGCTCGGTCCTGGTCACGGACCGACGCTACGCCGCCGAGCATGCCGAACGCGAAGTACGCCCCGACGAACTGCTCCAGATGTTCGGTCGCGCCGGCCGACGCGGACTCGACGACCGAGGCTTCGCCCTCTGGACCGGCGACAGCCCACGCCTCGGCGAGGCGAAGCCCTTACAGCTCAAGCGGAGCGAAGCGCTCGACTGGCCGGCCTTCCTCTCGCTGATGCGCCGCGCCGAAGACCCCAAGGCGGCTGCCACGAATTTGGCGAAGTCGCTCTTCACCCGCGAACCGATCGACCTGGCGCTGGATCGACTCGACGAAGAGCTGCCGACCGACGCCCCGGGACCCGTCGCCGGCGTCACCCGGCAGATCCACGAAATCTGTGGCCGCAACGGCACGTGGCAACGCGAGCGCCCCACCCACCTGGTGCCGCTCTCGCAGGCGCTCATCTACGTCAAGGACACCTGGCACCCCGCCCTCTCCAAGCCCGACTCGCTGCGCGCCCTCCCCTACGGCACGCCTTGCAAGCTCGAGACGAACGGCGAGATCCGCTACGGTCGCACGATCACGCTGGCGCACTTCCCCAAGGAAGCCGGCGCATCGCATCTCACGCCCGCCGAATGGCTGCTGAAAGCCCTGCGTCGGCAGGAAGGCGGCCAACTGCGCCCCCGCACCTGGAAACTCGAGCTCCTCGAAAAGGAAATCCTGCCCCTGCTGCCCAAGCTCACCCAAGGTGGCATGGCCTATGGCGGCATCTTCCTCGGCCGCGATAGCGTCCAGGTGAAACTCGATTATTCCCGGGCCGACGTCCGCGTCTGGCCCGACGCGGACAACCACCCTCTGATCAATCCCCCGCGCCGCTCCGTCGAGAAGCAGGACATCAACCTCCGCGAGATCCTCGGCGGAGGCACGCTCCACACGGCCCGCGCGGGCCGGCTCTGGAAGAAGCTCGGCCTGATCGACGCGTCCGGACGTCCGACCGAGCGAGGTCACATCGCGTCGCTCTTCCAGCATGGCGAAGGACTCGCCGTCGCCGCCGCCCTAGAAGACCATGCCTACGATGCCCATGCGATCGCCTGGGACCTCGCCGAGCTCCGCGCGGGCGAACGCGTCGCCTCGGCCGGACGTAATTCCAGCCGCCTCGGCGCCTGCTGCCGCCTGGCCTACAAGTCGCTGACCGCAGAGGGCTACCTCCGCGAAGGCTTGCCCGCCGGCTTTGGCGAAGGCTGCGCCGAGGCGCTCAAAGGCTTCGCCTTGCACGGCAAGATTCCGCCTGCCGACGCCGAAGGCCACGGCCCCGGCCAAGGCGACCTAGAACGCGCGGTCCTCGAATGGCGTAGCACGCTGCAACTGATCGCGCACGGCCCAGCCCACCCTTCCGAAAGGTGGCAGCAGCTCCGCGCGGCCTCCCAGGACGTGCTCGGACGGATTCTCGGGCCCGCGCCGGCGCGTCGCTGAGGCTTACTTGCCCGCGATCGCCTTGGCCGCGGCCTTGGCCATCTCGCCGGCGCCCGCGGTGTTCGGATGCACGCGGTCAGGCAGCAGTTCCGGAGACTTCTCCAGCGCGGCGTGCATGTCGATCACTCCGCAGCCGAGTTCCTTGGCGAGGGCATCGACGCGCGGGATCTCCTTCTGGATGTTCTCCTCATTGATGCCCTAGTTGCCCTTGCCGGGGACGGGCACCGGACGACAGACGAAAACCTTCGGCTTGGACTTAAGCGCCTGGAAGGACTTCACGAGTTCGCGGTAATCGGCGTCGAACTCCGCCTCGAACTTCCAGTTCTGCGGCTTGGTGTCATTGGTGCCGAGCATGATGACCACGATCGCGGGCTCCATCGCGAGGGCGTCCTGATACTTCTTCTCCTTCCAATACGGGAAGTCGCCTTTCTTCAGGAGCGTGCGGCCGCTCACGCCGAAGTTGCCGACCTGATAGCCCTCGCCGAGCAAGCCCTGCAGCTGGGCCGGATAGGACTTCCCCTTCTGCGCGCCGGAGCCTTGGGTGATGCTGTCGCCGACGCAGGCGACTTTGATGGGTTCGGCGGCGCGGGCGGTCATGAGGGAAAACAGGGCGAGGAGGAGGATTCGCATGGGGTAGGCCTAATCAAAGCCAGGGAAAGGCCTTTCCAAGACCTAAGTCTCGCCTTTTGCCCTTCCCTGCGGAGCCGACGGACGCTAACTTGCCCGGACAGTCATACATGTGCGTTCGCGCGGAGCAATCCGTGCGGAAAGTCCGGACACCCCAGGGCAGGATTCCCGCCGCAAGTCGGGGCACGTCGCAAGGCGTGACGGATAGTGCCACAGAGAAGATACCGCCTCCTCCGCAAGGTAGGAGGTAAGGGT
>CAIWNE010000130.1 GCA_903913915.1 uncultured Opitutia bacterium | reverse complement strand
CGTGCCGACCTCGGCCTCCTTCCTCGAGATGATGGACATGCTCAACGAGCAGCTCATCAAGGCGGGCAAGGACACCTTCGCCTTCGACCACGACTGCCGCGAGGGCATCTGCGGCATGTGCTCGATGACGATCAACGGCATGCCCCACGGCCCGATCCCGGGCGTGACGACCTGCCAGCTGCACATGCGCAACTTCCGCGACGGCGAGACGATCACCGTCGAGCCGTGGCGCGCCCGCGCCTTCCCGGTGCTGAAGGACCTCGCGGTCGACCGTTCCGGCTTCGACAAGGTCATCCAGTCCGGCGGCTTCATCACCGTCCGCACGGGCTCCGCGCCCGAAGCGAACAACATCCCGGTGCCCAAGCCCGTCGCCGACGAGGCCATGGACGCCGCGGAGTGCATCGGCTGCGGCGCCTGCGTCGCCTCCTGCAAGAACGGCTCCGCGATGCTCTTCGTCGGCGCCAAGATCAACCACCTCAACATCCTGCCCCAGGGCCAGGCCGAGCGCGACCGGCGCACCCTCGCCATGGTGAAGACCATGGACGAGGCGGGCTTCGGCAACTGCTCCAACTACGGCGAGTGCCAGGCCCACTGCCCGAAGAGCATCACGCTCGACGTCATCGCCAAGCTCAACCGCGACTATCTCCGCGCCCGGGTGAAGGAGTTCTTCTCCTCCACCGGCAAGCCTTCCAAGGGCGGAGACTGAACGCGCCCGCGCGGGCTAGGTCGCGGTCGAAGGACGAGGGCGCCGATCGGCGCCCTTTTTCCGTCCCGTCCTTGCTGCGGCCGCTTCGCCTCCGCGTCAGTCCCCGTCCTGGGCCGCCTGGTCGCTGATCTTCGTGACGATGACGCGATGGTTGCCGTTCGCCTGCTGGAGGCTGTTCACGAAATCGCCCAGCGCGCCGACCTCCTTGAGGGTCACTTCGTACAGCACCTCGGTCATCATGCCTGCCTGGATGGTTTCGACCGATTTCAGCTCATGGGCCGTGAGGTGGCGGCCGAAGATCTCGCCGAAGGCGGTGTCGTAGTTGCAGTCGTTCGCCACGCGGATGCGGAGCAGGTGGGAGCCGCGATGGGCCACGAAGAGGTCCGCCTTGGAGATGGCCCAGACGATGAGGCAGACCAGCGGCACGGTGATCAGCGCCAGCACGTACTGCTGGGCTCCCACCGCCAGCCCCGTGGCCATCGCGAAGAAGATGAAGCCGATGTCGCGGGCTTGGCCGACCGTCCGGCGGAAGCGGATGATCGAGAAGGCCGCGAACATGCCGAAGGCCATGTTCTTGTCGCCGTGCACGACCATGATGACCATCGTCACCACGGTGCCGAGGATGAGCAAGGAGTGGACGTAATCCTGCGAGTAGCGGGCGCCGCGGTAAGTCCGCCGGTAGACGAAGGCGATGAGGGCGTTGAGCGCGAAGCTGAGCAGGATGGCCAGCAGGATCTCGGCTATCTTCGGGTGGGCGACCGGGGTGGGATCCGTGGCCAGGAACTTGTCGATGATGCCGGGCGGAGCGTCGTTGGTGATGGGCTCGAAGGATTTGGCGAGGATAGGGTGCATGTCTGTGGGGAAATCAGGCGACGCGGGCGGCATCCGGGCCGAAGAGGCGGATGGCTTCCCCGTATTTGCTCAGTTGGCGGGGGAAGATCCGGGCGGAGGTGAGTTTGCGGGCGAGCGCATAGGGCACGGCGCCGGCGCCTTTGATCTCCATCACGCACTGCCCGTCGGCGAGGACCTGTCGCGCGAACCGACGGTCGTCGGTGCGAAGGGTCAGGTCGTCGAACCTGACGGCGAGCCTTTCGTCGAAGGTCACGCGCAAGGGGTCGTCTTCGCTGCCGTGCGCGAGGAAATAGGCCTGCCGGTCGTAGCGCATGACGCAGGTGGGGCGCAGTCCGTCCGCGTCGGCCATCCGGCGCGCCTCCTCCAGGACGCGTCGCTCGGCCGGAGGGAAGTCCGCCGCTTCGCCCTCGCCTCTGACCAACGCGAGCGCCGCAGGCAAGGACGTCTGGACTCGGCGTTTCGCGCCGCGGCCGTCCGCCTTGTGCTTTATCTCGATGAAGCAGGCGGCGGGGATCCGTCCGTCGGCGGTGCCGTAGACCCGGATGCGCAGCTTGCGCCGCGAGGGCACGCCTCGCCACTTGTCCCAGTAGCATCGCAGGTCGGGAGAATCATAATAGAGGCTGACGATCGGATAGCGGCCGTCGGAGGCCCCTTGGGCGTCGGGCCGGAGTTCGTCGGCGAGCGCGGCAAGGAGTTCGTCTCGCTGCGACAGGCTCAGGAGGAACTTATGTTCGAAGCGGTCGCCGGACGCCATCAGCGTTCAGGGGAGGCGGGTGAGGGTGATGCTTCCGCGGTCGAGCCAGGCCTGTCCGGCGAGGCTGCGGAGTTCGAAGACGAGCTCGGGGTCTTTCTCGCGCACGGCGAACTCGACCGAGATTTCTGTCCAATCGCGATCGCCGGCGAAACTCGTCCCCGACGCGTCTCCGGAGATCCGGAGACGGGCGCCTTGGGTCCGGGTGTCAGTTCCAGGTTTCACGCCGGCGGTCTTGATCTTCCCCGTGAGCCGGTAGTTGCCTTGCGCCAAGGAGAGCGGGAGGCGGAAATCGCCGCCCTTCTGCGCGCCGACGAGCAGGTGCAGGCAGTCCCTGCCATCGAGGGCGGCTTCGGTGGTGTCGCCCTTGTCCGATGAGCCCGCCCAGGCGTAGAGGTTCTTGCCCAGCATGGCTCGTCCCCCCGCCCGGTTGAGTTCGCTCGCGTCTTCCAGCTGGCGGCGCACGCATTCGAGGCGGCGTCGGATCTCCGCGGCGGCATCCTGTCCGCGCTGGTCGAAGCGCTTGGCTTCCTCGGGGTCGACGGCCTCCAGCCGCTTCTTGAGGGATGCGCCGGCCTGGATCGCCCGCGCAGGCCAGTCGACGCGGCGGAAGGCCTGGTCGTAGACCGCGAAGAATTGTTCGCGGAATCGGTCGCGGATCCTGCGGTCGGACCAGATGGCGTTGGGGACGGCCGCGGAGGGGGTCCTGAAGACGTACCAGCGCTCGTCGCCGAACATCTGGTCCATGCCGTGGAGGATGAAGGCGAACTTGTCGTCGGCCGGGTTCTCGTAGATGCGGTAATTGTTCCGGTTGAACGAATACCCGTCCCAATGGCAGAGGATCTCCTCGACGGCGAGGTGGCGCAGATAGGCGTCGATGTCCACGATGCGTTCCATGCGGCGCAGCCGGAGGTCCGCCTTGGGTTCGTTGAAGGAGGCGATCAGCTCGAGCAGGGATGATTTGTCCCGCGGGTCGCCTTTCTCGCATTGGAGGTCGGGGTTGATCTCGGTGACGAAGCCGCCGTCGTACAGGTGGCCCTTCGTGTTCGCGAAGAAATAGGAGAGGAATTCCTTGTTGAAGCCCTCCTTCAGCACGTAGGTGCCGAGGACCTTTTCGTTCAGCGTCACGTAGGCGTGGCCGCACCGCGACGCCGGCACGCCCGCGGCCCGGGCCATTTCGCCCGCGATCTGCTCATGCAGCATCGTGCCGTCCTGGACGCTGTTGTTCAGCATGAACTTGCTGAGCCCGTGGAATTCCTGGTCACGCGATTTCGCGGTGCGGATGGAGAAGCCGGGCCGGTCTTCCGTGACCTGGCGGAAGCTGCCCGCCGAACCCTTGAGCTTCACGACGCAGTTCGCCATCGTCTCGCCGCCCTTTTCCTTCAGGGTCAGCTCGACGAATTCGCGGGGATTCTTGGTCAGCCGGTCGATGTTGTCTTTGGAGATGACGAGCTGGATGACCGGCAGCTTGTCTCCGAAGAGTTCGTCGTCGTTGAAATCCGTATGCCGGAATTTCGGAGGGCGGGTCTCCGCTCCGGCCGCGTCGCCCGCCGCCAGCATGCCGCCGATGAGCAGCGCGGCAGGACGGAAGAATGGACGCAGGGTTTCCACGGTCGGCGGGGTGCGCTCAGGATGCCTTCGCCGCCGAGGGGAGGCAACTGGATTGGCTTAGGGGAAAATCAGCCGATCAGAAGGCGGCCCGAAACCGGAAAGCTGCCTGTGGCTATTTATAACCGCAGCCAATCATCCGGTCTCCGGCCCCCCTTTGATTGGTCTCCCTGCTTCGCAGCCTGCCAGCGTCCCGGCAGGTGCAGCGCTACCCGAACAACCCCGCCACGCTCTCGGCCAGCCCGCCCGGGCGCGAGCGACGCAGCCAGACGACTTCATATTCCTTTTTCAGCCGCGCCGTCTCCGGCTCGTCGGCCGGCCGGCCCGCCGCGCGCCGCAGGCCGGCGCCGGCGAGGCGCGCGCCCAGCGAGAGCTCTTCGCGGATGGTCGCGTCGGCGATCCTGGCGACGAGCGTCTCGGCTTCCGCGAGGTGCGCCTGCGACGCCGCGATCTCTCCCGGCGTGACGACGTCGGCGAACTTGGCGAGCGCGTCGGGCTTGGCGGTGAGGAAGTCCCAGGTGAGGCTCTTGTTGCGGTTCGCCTTGGCGATGCGGCCGTCCAGCGTCCCGAGCTGATGGAGCGCCGCGGCGACGACTTCGCCTTCCGCGTCGGAAAGGCCTCCGAGGATCGCGCAGCCGGCGGCGAAGTCGGTCTTGGCGTTCGCGGCGAAGCCCCAGGCCTGCGCCAGGCCCGCGGCCATGGGCAGCCACGAGGTCGGCCATGGCTGGTGGTGCCCGTTGTCGCCCCAGGTGGTGAGCAGGATGCCGCGGGCTTCATGGCGTACCGCCGCGCCGACGGCTTCGGCCTGGTTCGTCAGCGCGTTGTCGAGGCGTCCGGTGAAGCTCTGCCAGGCGCTGGTGCCCGGCGCGACGAGATAGGCGCGGCCGAGTTCGCGGAGACGGCCGCACTGTTCCTTGAACGGATGGCCGGCGTCATAACCCCACACGACGGGCACGGCCTCGGCCGGCGCGTCCTGCGCGAGCGCGAGGTCCTCCAGGAGGATGTCGCCCCAGAATTGCACGGTGCGACCGCGGTCGCGTCCGAGCGCGCAGAGCTTCTTGAGATGGTCGAGGTAGACGCGGTGCTTGCCGCGTTCGGCGACGGCCTGCTTGCTGAAGCCTTGGCCGAGTTCCCACGGTTCGTCGCCGCCGATGTTAACCTGACGGCTCCGGAAGTTCGGGAGATAGTCGTCGAGGAGGGCCGCCGCGAAGTCGACCGAGGCCTGGTCGGGCCGCAGGGTGCCGGGGAATTCCTTGAACAGTCCGGTCAGCGGATGGATCCAGCCTTCGGGACATTCGGCCATCGCGCGGTAGCGCGGATGACGCAGCCATCGCTCCATGTGGCCGAAGGTGTTGAGGTTCGGGACGAGCTCGATGCCGAGCTCCGCGCAGGCTTGGTCGAGCTCGCGGATCTCCGCCGGCGTGAGCGGCGACGCGTCCTTCCAGGCGTCCTCATGTCCGCGGAAGGCGAACGTATGCTCGACGTAGAGCTGGAACTGGTTGACGCGGAGTCTTCCGAGCGAACGGATGAGGGAGAGGAGCTCGGCCTGCGTGGGCACCCGCGTGCGCGAGATGTCGACCATGAAGCCGCGCACGGGCAGGTCGGGCGAGTCGGTGATCTCGAGGTGCGGCAGTCCGTCGGGGTATTGTTCGGCGATCTGACGGAGCGTCTGGGCGCCGTAGAGCACGCCATGGGCGTCGCCGGCGCCGAGGCGGATGCCGCTGGCGAGGATCTCGATGTGGTAGCCCTCCGCGCCGCGTTCGGGCTTATGGACGATCCGGCATGCGCCGTCCGCCGCTTCGGCCAAGGCCGCGCGGGCCTCGGTCATGGTCGTCGGCAGGTTCCTTATGAAGGAGGCGGTCGGGTGGGGTAGGGGCGGTACCTTGAGCCAGCCCCCGCGCAGGGTCAGTTCCCTCGGACGGGGGAAGAACTTGAGCACCGGAAGGGCCATGGCACGAGGGTTAGCCACCGGTGGCCGACGGGCAAGACGCTAAGACGCCTCCGCCGACGCTTCCCGCTTGGAACAAACCGGGGTTGCCCTACATCTACTCCCTTACCCCGCTACACCCATGGTACGCTCATCCCTCAGCCTTCTCTTCCTCGCCGCCGCGGCGCAGGCGGTCCCCGAAGGCTTCACCATCCACGAATACGTCGGCACCAAGCAGGATCCGGAACTGTACCCGACCGCCCTTTCCGCGGCCGCCAACGGCGACCTCTACATCTCGTCCGACAAGAACGGGTCGCTCGGCCACACCGCCGGCATGGGCCGCATCCTCGTCGCCCGCGACACCAAGGGCGTCGGCGTCGCCGATTCGGTGACGGAGTTCACCAAGGTCGACAGCCCGCGCGGCGGCCACTTCGTCGGCGGCGTCTTCTATCTCGTCCACCCTCCGTTCCTGACCGCCTATCGCGACACCAAGGGCACCGGCCACGCCGATGAGCAGACCGTCCTGGTCGAAGGCCTTGGCGGCGGCTTCGAGCACCCGCGCGGCGCCGACCATACGACCAACGCCTGCCGCATGGCCATCGACGGCTGGCTCTACATCGCCGTCGGCGACTTCGGCGCCGGCATCCTCAAGGAGATGGACGGAGCCAAGGGCCGCGACGGTTCCCGCGTCACGCTCCAGGGCGGCGGCGTCCTGCGCGTCCGCCCCGACGGTTCCGAGCTCGAGACCTACACGGTCATGACCCGCAACATCGTCGACATCGGCATCACGCCGACCCTCGACATGTTCTCGCGCGACAACACCAACGACGGCAAGGGCTGGAACACCCGTTTCCTGCACTACACCTCGCTCTCCAACCCCGGCTACCCGCGCCTGTACAAGAACTTCGTCGACGAGCTGGCCCCGCCCCTCGCCGACTACGGCGGCGGCGCCGGCACGGGCGTGCTCTACCTCAGCGAACCCGGTTTCCCGAAGGGTTGGAACGACACGCTGTTCTCCTGCGACTGGACGACGAGCAAGCTCTACGCCCATAAGCTGACGCCTTTCGAGGCCACCTACACGATCACCCAGGAGATCTTCGAGTCCGTCCCGAAGCCGACCGACCTCGACGTGGACGGCAATTCCCGCCTCTACCTCGCCGACTGGCGCGGCGGCGTCTTCAACTACCAGGGCGCCGGCAAGCAGGTCGGCCAGGTCCAGCTCATCGAGCCGGTCGGCACCACGCGCGCCAAGTATGTCGACGTCACCAAGGTGTCCGACCAGGAACTCGTGCAGCTCCTCGGCTCGGACTCGACCGTCCAGCGTCTCGAGGCTTCCCGTCGCCTCGTCAACCAGAAGAAGACCTCTTCCGCCGAAGCCGTGCTGGCCCTCGCGCAGGACGCCAAGCAGCACCTCTACTCTCGGATAGCCGCCGTCTTCACTTACAAGCAGCTGCTCGGCAAGGGAGCTACCCCCGGACTCGTCGCCCTGGCCAAGGATGACGCCGTCCGCGAATACGCGCTCCGCGCCATGACCGACCGTCTCAAGGAGACCGAGGGCGTGCCCGTCCAGCTCTACGTCGATGCGCTCAAGGATCCTAACCCGCGCGTCCGCCTGCAGGCCGTGGTCGGTCTCCAGCGCCTCGGCGCCAAGGACGCCTCGGCCGCCATCATCGACGCCGCCGCGACCTGGCCGACCGACGAGTCCAAGCTCAAGGAAGGCGAACATTATCGCCTGACGCACACCGCCATCAACGCCCTCGTGCGTCTGGGCAACGAACAGGCGGCCCTCGCCGCCGCGTCCGACCCCGCCAAGCGCTACGTCGCCTACCGCGTGCTCCAGGAACTCCATACCGACGCGTCCGTCGACGGCGTGATCGCGCTCTCCCAGAAGGGCGACGAGGGTACCCGTGTCGGCGCCGTCGGCGCCCTCGCCCGCCTCTACCACGTCGAGAAGCCTTGGAACTACAAGGATTGGTGGAGCACGCGTCCGGACGACCGCGGCCCGTACTTCGAGCCGGTCGAGTGGGCCGCGACCCCGCGCATCCATAAGGCCATCGAGGCCGCCTACCCGAAGCTCCCCGGCAACCAGCGCATGGCCGTGCTCGAGGTGCTGTCGAAGAACCGCATCGCGATCTCCTCGCTCCAGCTCGAGGGCGTCGACCCGCTCCGCCTCGCGATGGCGTCCGGCAACCTCCGCGCGTCCGACGTGCTCCTGCTCACCGACGCCGCCGTCCAGGCCAAGCGCGCGTGGAAGGAGAAGATCGACTGCTTCAAGGCCCTCCACGTGATCGACATCGCCCAAGGCGACAAGGGCGACCCGTACTTCCCGAACCGCCTGAAGATCCTCGGCGCCTGGGCCAAGGACGCCTCCGCCCCCGGCGAAGCCATCCAGCTCGTCAACGAGTTCATCTATGATTCCGAGCGCTTCAAGCAGGTGGGCAAGCTCCGCTCGCTCGCCGACGGAGCCGACGACGCCACCTCGACGATCCTGTGGAAGGCGCTCTTCAACGTGCTCAACAGCCCGCTGTCCAAGCCCGACCAGAAGAAGGCCGTCCAGAACCTCGTGAACAAGAACCCGCGCGACCTCGGTTTCTTCTACGCCATCGCCGACCTCGGCCTGACCGGCTTCGACCAGCAGCTCGAGGCCGGCATGAAGGGCGACAACGCCCTGCAGAACAACGCCGCCAAGGCCGCGATGGAAGCCGGCAAGAAGGCGCTCGCCCGCAAGGGCAAGAAGATCGCGCAGCTCGACCTCGCCGACGTCACCAAGGCCGCCCTCAAGGGCCACGGCAACGTGAAGCAGGGCCAGCAGCTCTTCACCAAGCAGGGCTGCGTCGCCTGCCACGCCATCGACCTGGCCGCCGAGCAGAAGGGGCCGTATCTCGGCGCCGTCGGCGCGAAGTTCCCCCGCGAATACCTTGTCGAGTCCGTGCTCTACCCGAGCAAGGTCGTCGCCCAGGGCTTCCAGACGATCCAGTTCGACCTCAAGGACGGCACGTCCCAGATGGGCTTCGTCACCGGCGAGGCCGACGGCGTGATCTCCCTCCGCAACATCGCGGGCCAGGTCTTCAAGATCAAGCGCGCCGACGTGAAGGAAGAGAAGCACCTCCCGCAGTCGATGATGCCCGAAGGCCTCGCCTCCGGCCTCACGGTCGAGGAATTCACTTCGCTGATCGAGTACCTCGGCACGCTCAAGGCCATCGGCGGCTAAGCACGGGCGAAGCCCGCCGCGAGGGTCACGTGGGCAAGGGGACACGGTGACACGGGAATGGAAGAGGGCGCCTACGGGCGCCCTTTTTGTTTCGGTGGCTGTCTCAGGTAGGGCCGATCATCCTTGGTCGGCCGTGCGGCCAAGCAGGGATGCATGGCCCTGCCTCGAGGCACTCAAAGCGAGACCGGAAACCGGAATAAATGCTTCGGATACCATATCCCCAGCTAACTTCCCGGTTTCCGGTCTCCCTTTGATCTGTCTCTGCTACGCCTCATGCCGGCAGTCCCCCGGGCGGCTTTGGCCTCCCTATGACGTATCTTCCTATCCGGATACTTAGATGCCCACTTGCCATCCGGTCCGTTCCCCTCTTGTTTCCCTGACCTTATGGCCTCCCACGCCTCCTACATCTTCTCGTCCGAATCCGTCGGCGAGGGCCACCCCGACAAGGTCGCCGACAGCATCTCGGACTCCGTCCTCGACGCCTGTTTCGCCCAGGACCGCTTCTCCCGCGTGGCCTGCGAGACCCTGGTCAAGAGCGACCACGTCGTCATCGCCGGCGAACTCACCACCAAGGCGAAGGTCAATTTCGAGGAAGTCGTCCGCGCCGCGATCCGCGAGATCGGCTACGTGAACGACGACGACGTCTTCCACGCCGACAAGGTCTTCATCACGAACCTGCTCACGAAGCAGTCTCCCGACATCGCCCAAGGCGTCGACGAGCGTAAGGCCGAAGGCAAGAAGCACGCCAAGATGGGCGCCGGCGACCAAGGCATCATGTTCGGCTACGCCACCCGCGAGACCCCCGAGCTCATGCCGGCCCCGGTGATGTTCGCCCACCGCCTCAACCGCGAGCTGGCCCGCCTCCGCAAGTCCGGGGCCAAGGGCACCGAATGGATCCGCCCGGACTGCAAGTCGCAGGTTGCCGTGCGCTACGAGGACGGCCGCCCGGTCGCCATCGAGAACGTCGTCATCTCGACCCAGCACACCGCCGACGTCTCCCACCGCCAGATCGAGAAGTTCTGCATCGAGCAGGTCATCCGCAAGAGTCTCCCGAAGGAACTCGTCGGCAAGAAGACGGAATACCTGATCAATCCGACCGGCCGTTTCGTCGTCGGCGGACCGCAGGGCGACTGCGGCCTCACGGGCCGTAAGATCATCGTCGACTCGTACGGAGGCATGGGCCGCCACGGCGGCGGCGCTTTCTCCGGCAAGGATCCGACCAAGGTCGACCGCTCCGCCGCTTACATGGCCCGCTGGGTCGCCAAGCACATCGTCGCGTCCGGCGCCGCCGAACGCTGCGAGCTCCAGGTCGCCTACGCGATCGGTCACCCGGAGCCGACGAGCATCCACCTCGACACCTTCGGCACAGGCGAAGTGCCCGACGCCCAGATCCTCGCGGCGGTGAAGGCGACGTTCCTCTTCAATCCGGCCGAGATCATCCGTCAGCTCGACCTCCGTCGCCCGATCTACCGCGCGTCCACCCACTACGGCCACTTCGGCAAGAAGGGCCTGCCCTGGGAGACGACCTCCAAGCTCGCCGCCTTCCACAAGGCGCTGAGCAAGTAAGCGGCGTCCTTCCCTCGATACTCCATACTCCCAACTCGATAATCTCATCTTATGGCCAAAAAATTCTCTGATTACAAAGTAGCGGACCTCGGTCTCGCCGAATGGGGCCGCAAGGAACTCCAGGTCGCCGAGCACGAGATGCCGGGCCT
>CAIWNE010000129.1 GCA_903913915.1 uncultured Opitutia bacterium | reverse complement strand
GGCGCCGCCACCTGCAGCCCCACCGAAGGCGGCGGCATCATCGGCGTCTCCGCCGGCTTGCAGCCGGCCAGGAGCGCCAGAAAGGAGAAAGAGAGAAGGACCTCGACAGTCCCGGATTTACATACAGACATGTATGTAAATCTATTTGCCCCATCATGGCTCGCAAGACCAAAGCAGAGGCAGCCCTGACCCGTGACCGAATCGTTACCTGCGCCCGGCAGGTCTTCAGCCGGGCCGGAGTCACCAACACCTCGCTCGAACAGGTCGCCAAGGAGGCCGGGGTGACCCGTGGGGCGGTCTATTGGCACTTCCGGAACAAGGCCGACCTCTTCATGGCCGTGCGCCTCGACGCCGGCTCGCTGCTCCGGCTAAGCCCCGAGAAAGGCGTCGACCCTCTCCGGCGCCTCGAACGCTTCCTGCTCGAGGCGATCCGCAGCCTCCGGGACGACGACAAGGTCCGCGAAACCTACGAAGTGATGCTATGGCGCTGCGAGTACGTCGGCGAGTTCTCCACCGTGCGCGACGACCTGATGTCGGCGGGCGGGAACTTCATCGAAGAAGTGACCCAGCTCTACGCCGAAGCGAAGGCCGCCGGACTGACCGACCCGCGTCTGGACCCCGAACTGGCCTCGGTCGAGACGTTCTGCCTTTATGCGGGCATCCTGAAGGCCTGGCTGGCCGCGCCCGCCGACGGGCTCATGCGCCGCAAGGTCGAGGCGATGATCCGCCAGCACGTCGCGCTCCGGCATGTTTCCGCCGGAGTCGGGTTGACCCCTTCCGCCGGCGCTCGTAAGAAGAAGGCGTGAAGGCCCTCCCCGCCCTGCTCTGCCTGCTCCTGCTCGGTGCCGCGCAGGCATGGGCGGCCGACCCGGACGCGCCGCAATCCTTGCCGATCATCTACGACCAGCCGGGCGACCGCTACATCCTGCGGATCGACAACCGCCGCTACCAGGTGCCCTACGTGACCAAGGAGAACGTCGTGCGCCTGATGTCCGCCGCCAACTATCCGCGCACGAAGCTGCGGTTCGACGAGTATAAGCGCTCGCTCGAAGACAAGGCCAAGGCCGAGGCGCTGGTGAACCGCGCCCAGCAGGCCGCGACGCGCCAATCGGACCGCGTCAGCCAGCTCCGCCGCAGCCTCGACTCGCTCCGCGGCCAGCTCGCCCTGCTGCGCAGCCAGCCCAACATCGACGTCCGCGAACTCCAGTTCCTCCAGGAGCAGATCCGCAACACCTCGGCCTCGCTCGCCTCCGCCGAAGACCAGGAAGCGAAGGCCCAGGCGAACCTCGAGAAGACCAAGTCGACCACGGAGTCGGCCTTCCAACGCGCCGACAAGGCCCGCGAAGATTACGTCGCCGCGCTGGACGAATACGAGAAGCCCCTCGCCGAGATCCGCTCGATCGCGATGACCACGGGCACCGACCTCTGATTTCCAAGACCATGAAGATCCCCGCCCTCCTGCTCGCCCTGCTCTGCGCCGGCTCCGCCGGCCACGCCCAGGAATCCAAGGCCCCCGCCGCCAAGGCCGCGCCGAAGCCCGTCGACCGCTACGCGCTCCGCCCCGACGAGAAGGTCTCCTGGCACGACGTACGCGACACCGACCTCGAGGGCCGCGCCTTCCCCGAAGCCCCGCGCAAGAGCTACTTCGATCGCCTGCCCGCGGAGGCCGACGGCAAGGTCACGCCCGCCGTCTGGGGCCTGAGCCGCGACAGCGCCGGCCAGATGTTCCGCTTCCGCACCGACTCCACGTCCATCTACGCCCACTACAAGGTGACCAAGGCGAAGCTCGAGCAGCCGCACATGCCCGCCACCGGCGTCAGCGGCCTCGACCTCTACGCGCGCGACAAGGACGGCAGGTGGCGCTGGGTGCAGGTCGTCCGCCCCACCGCCCAGGAGATGAAGGTCCGCATCACCGAGAACCTCGACTCGGGCGAACGCGAATACGCGCTCTACCTGCCGCTCTACAACGGCGTCGAGTTCCTCGAAGTCGGCGTGACCGAAGGCAAGAAGTTCGAAGGCCTCAAGCCGCGCGCCAAGCCGGTCGTCTTCTACGGCACCTCGATCACGCACGGCGCCTGCGCCAGCCGCCCGGGCATGGTGCACACCGCGATCCTCGGCCGCCGCTTCGACGTGCCGGTCGTGAACCTCGGCTTCTCCGGCAACGGCCGCATGGACCAGGCCGTCGGCGATTTCCTCGTGCGCATCGACGCCGCCGTCTACGTCATCGACTGCCTGCCGAACATGAGCCCGAAGGACGTCACCGAGAAGTGCGCGCCGCTCGTGAAGCAGCTCCGCGCCGCCCTCCCCGACACCCCGATCGTCCTCGTCGAAGACCGTCGCAACACCGACACCTGGCTCCTCGCCGCGCGCCGCAAGTTCCACGACGAGAACCATGCCGCCCTCAAGGCCGCCTATGACCAGCTCGTGAAGGAAGGCGTCAAAGGCCTGTCCTACGTGCCCGGCGACCATCTCTACGGCGACGACAACGACGGCGCCACGGACGGCTCGCACGCGAGCGACCTCGGCTTCTACCGCCAGGCCGACATCTTCGAGCCGTTCCTCAAGGCCGCCCTCGGCCGTTGATTTTCGCGCCGCGCCGCTGGCGTACGGCGCCATTCCCTCCAGATTAGGCGGACATGCATCGTAACTTCCGCTACTACGACCTGATCCTCGGCGCGTTCGTGGCTGTGCTGCTCTGCTCGAACCTCATCGGACCGGCGAAGGTCGTGCAGGTGAACTTCCCGCTCCTGGGTCCGACGGACTTCGGCGCTGGCAACATCTTCTTCCCGCTGTCTTATCTGTTCGGAGACATCCTCACGGAAGTCTACGGCTACGCGATGGCGCGCCGCGTGATCTGGGCCGGCTTCGGCGCGATGATCTTCGCGACGATCATGACGTGGGTCGTGCTCGCCATGCCGGCCAGCCCGAACGAGCCCTTCAGCGCGCAGCTCCAACCCGCGCTCGTGACGTGCTTCGGCGGCGGCTGGCGCATCGCCCTCGGCTCGATCGTCGCGTTCTTCGTCGGCGACTTCCTCAACTCCTACGTCCTCGCGAAGCTCAAGGTGCGCACGCAAGGCCGCCACCTCTGGCTGCGCTTCATCAGCTCGACCTTCGTCGGCCAGGGCGTCGACAGCCTGATCTTCTACCCGCTCGCCTTCCTCGGCATCTGGAGCCCCAAGACGCTCCTAGCCGTCATGCTCGCCAACTGGATGTTCAAGGTCCTCGTCGAGGTTGTCATGACGCCCTTCACCTACTGGGCCTGCGCCAAGCTGAAGAAGGCCGAAGGCGTCGACACGTTCGACACCGACACGGATTTCACGCCGTTCAGCCTCAAGCGCTGACCGGCCACAGGCCCTGATTGGAGGCCTTTATCGCCCTCCAACGGGGTTTACTGTCATACCTCGAAGGATTTCCGAGGTAGCCGTTGACAACACCCCCCGGGGTGAGCACAACACCCTCAGTCAATGTCACTCAGGTAAGAGCCTCCCTTATCAAGGACGCATCAGTCGCGAGGGCGACTAACGGAATC
>CAIWNE010000128.1 GCA_903913915.1 uncultured Opitutia bacterium | reverse complement strand
TCGACTCGTACCGCACCGAAAACCTCCCGCAGAACCTGCTCCAGGGTCAGCGCGACTTCTTCGGCGCCCACACCTACGAGCGCAAGGACAAGCCCCGCGGCGAGTTCTTCCACATCGACTGGCCGGATCCCAAGCGCCCGCAGATCAAGGCCTGAGCGCCTTGACGGAAACAGGAAGGGCGTCCGCAAGGACGCCCTTCTTCTTTGGCGGGATCACTTCGCGGACCAGCCGCCGCCGGTCGCCGCGGCGAGCCGCACCGCGACCTGGCGACGTTCCCAGACGACCATCGAGAGCGTGCGCGCGGCCATGGCTTCGTCACGTCGGGCGAAGGTGATTTCGTTCTCGTTCGCGAGGCCGGCCTTGCGACGGGCTTCGGCGTTGGCGAGCCGGACGCGGACCGCTTCGAGCACGCGGGCCGTGAGTTCTTCCTGCAAGGCGAGCTCACGCAGGTCGGCGAGCGCATCCTCGACCTCGCGGAAGGCGCCGAGCACGGCCTTGGTCCATTCGCCGGCGGAACCATCGATGCGGGCGCGGGCAACCTCGAGGTCGGCTTCGCGACGTCCGGCGTCGAACAACGGGAGGTCGACGGAAGGCGTGAGCGACCAGAAGCTGGACGAGCCGGCGCCGATCCGGGAAGCGGGATCGGCTTGCCAGCCGGCCTGTCCGTTCAAGGTCACCGAGGGATAGAAGTTCGCGATGGCCGCGCCTTCGCGCGAGAGCGCGGCATCGAGGCGCGCGGCGGCGGCGGCGAGGTCAGGACGGCGGAGCAGGAGTTCGGAGGGCACGCCGGCGCCGAAAGCCGGCATCGCGGCGACGCCTTTCGCTTCAGGCAGCTTGTCGCCCGGGGCGGCGCCGATCAGGGCGCGGAGCGCGTTCTCGGCGGCGGCGAGACGACGGCGACCGAGGCCTTCGTCGACCTTGGCCTGGGCGGCGGCGAGACGGGCGGAGGAAAGCGGATCGGAATCCTGGAGGCCGGCGCCGACGGTCTTCTCGACGATCTCCATCTCACGATAACGCGTGGCGAACTCGGTCTCGAGGAAAGCCAGCTGCTCGCGGGCGCCGCGGACGGCGAACCAGAGGCGCGCGACTTCGGCCGAAAGGGCGAGGTCCGCCTGCTCGGCGGTGAACTTCGCCGCCCGGGAATCGGACTCGGCGGCCTTCGTCTTGGCGGCCTCGCGGCCCCAGACGTCGAGCTCCCACGAGGCCTTCACGCCGACCGACCCGACATCGGTGCGGCGAGGGATGCCCAGGAACGTGGGAACGCGGCCGGTATCGAGGGAGATGCGGGAAGACTCGAGGTCGGCACCGGCGGAAAGCGCCGGCTTGTTACCGGCCAAGGCCACCGTCAGCAGAGCGACCGCTTCGCGCTGACGGGCGCGAGCGATGACCAGGTCAGGGCTGTTCTTGCGGGCCTGGGCGATGAGCTCGAGCAAGGCCGGATCGCCGAAGGCGTCGGCCCACTTCGCATCGGCGACGGCGCCGGACTGGGAGAACGCCGCAGGCGCGACGGGGCCCTTCGGCTTCGCCATCGGGTCGTGCGCGCAGCCTGCGAGGACGAGCGACGCGAACAGGAACGTCTTATTTGCCCGGCGCATTTTGGGAGGCGTCGATGTAGACGTCCATCTGCTGGCCGACGAACAGCGCGCGACCTTCCGGGCGCTCGAACGAGTAGATCACCTGCAGCACGCGGGTGTCGACGCGTTCGACGCTGGCGCCGGTGAGGGAGGTCTTCGGGATGACGAAGGGCTCGATGCGCACGAACTTCAGCGGGATGGAGCGGTCCTTGCCGCCGGCGAGCGTGCTTTCTCCCTTGAGGAAGCCCTTGGCAGGGAGGCCGTCGCGCATGCGCGTGGCCAGCTGCTCGTCGACGTCGCATCGGATCTGCAAGGTCGAGATGTCGCCGAGGACGACCGGCGCCTTCGCGCCGGATGCGACGAACTCACCGACGCGCACGCCGACCTGGAGCACCGTCGCCGAGATGGGCGAACGGACCACGAGACGGTCGAGGAGCACCGCGGTCTGGCCGAGCTGCGCCTTCGCGAGGGCGAGACGGGCCTTCGCCTCCTTGGCGGCCATCTGATAAGAGAGCAGTTCGGACGCGGAGACCGCCCCGCTGTCCTTGATGCCGGTCCAGCGGCGGGCGGCGTCTTCGGCACGCTCCGCGGTGGCTTCGGCGGCGGCGACCGCGGCCTTCTGGACTTCGTGCTGCGCGCGGAGGTCGCGGTCGTCGAGGGTGAGGATTGGGTCGCCGGCCTTGACCTTGTCCCAGACCTTCACGTGAACCTTGGCGACGGTACCGGAGGTAGGCGAGCCAAGCAGCGTGTTCTCAGCGGCGGCCTCGATGAGGCCGGCGGCGGCGATGAGGCCGTCCTTGTCGCGCGTGGCAGGCTCATAGGGCGGCGGCTTGATCGGCGCCTCGTTGGCCGTGCCGCGGGTGAGCTGCAGGGCGGCGCCGGCGCCGGCGAGGGCGAAGGCGAAGAGCAGGATGCGTTTCTTGAACATAAAGGCGGTCAGAGGTGGGAGGTGTCGAGGAGCTTCGGGTCGTCGACCACGCGGCTGATGCGGCCGTCTTCCATCTCCGCGATGCGGTCGGCGAAACGGAAGATACGATGGTCATGCGTCACGACGACGACACATCGCTCGGGCGAGCGGGAAAGATCGCGGACGAGCTGCATGATATGGGCGCCAGTATCCTTATCGAGGGCCGAGGTCGGCTCGTCGCAGATCAGCAGCGGCGGCTCGTGCACGAGGGCGCGCGCGATCGCCACGCGCTGCTGCTGGCCGCCCGAGAGCGCGTTCGGCCGACCCTCTTCGCGACCCTTGAGGCCGACCTTCTCGATGAGGGCCAGGGAGCGCTCGCGCGCCTCGTCATAAGGACGGCCCTGGATCAGCAGAGGCACCATCACGTTCTCCACGACGGTGAGGGTCGGGATCAGGTTGAAGGACTGGAAGACGAAACCGAGGTTCTTGCGACGGAAGGTGGTGAGCGCCTCCTGACCGAGGCCGTCGAGGCGCTGGCCGAACACTTCGACCGTGCCGGCCTGAGGCGTGAGCGTGCCCGCGATGACCGAGAGCAAGGTCGTCTTCCCGCAGCCGGAAGGACCGACGAGCATGATGAGCTCGCCGCGTCGGGCTTCGAAGTCGGCCTGCTTGAGGGCGACGACCTGGTTGTCGGGCGTGCCGAAGAACATGTCGACGCCGGTGGCGCGGACGGCGACGGTGTGGGCGAGGTGGCTCATCCGCGGAAGACGGAGGCGGCGTCGACGCGCGACACCTTGATGATGCCGATGACGGCGGAGACGAAGCTGATGCCCAGCACCAGGGCGAACGTCGCCCAGAGGATCTGCGGGAACATCACGAAAGGCGGCATGCCCTTCTCGATCATCACGCGGCCGATGGCCTGCGCCATGCCGGCGCCGAGACCGAAGCCGATGAGGCCGGCGGTGAAGGCCTGCACGAAGAGCATGCGGGCGATGACGCCCATGCCCGCGCCCATCGCCTTGATGGCCGCGAAGTATTTCAAGTTCTCGAGCACGAAGGAATAGAACGTCTGGCCGGAGATCGCGATGCCGACGAAGAGGCCGAGCAGGACGGCGGTGCCGAAGGAGAACGGGATGCCGGTGTTGGTCCAAAACCACCAGAACGTGTTGCGCGCGAGGCTGCGCTCGCCCCAGTTCCAGATCACCGTGTCGGAGGTCCATGCCTTGAGCCCGGTATCGCGTTCGATGCGCCCGCAGAGTTCGGCCGGCGCGACGCCCTTCTGCGGCTCGACCAGCATGAAGCTCAACGTGCGACGCGCGCCGAGGGTGTAGCCCTTCGCTCGATCGTAAGTCGTGTAGACGAACGGACCGCCGGTGAAGGCTCGCCGCACCTTGCAGATGCCGACGATGCGTGCCTGGATGTCGTTGATCTCGAACGTGTCGCCGACCTTGAGCGGCGTGGAGCGCGGCTTGCCGTCGGGCCCGACCCCCATGCGGCCCATCAGCGAGGCGCCCCACTCGTCGACGATGACGGTGTCAGGCAGGCGGAGATCCTCGATCCGGCCTTGCGTGAGGACGGCCGGGGCGCCGGCGAAAGTATCCGCGTCGATGCCAACGAGCGTGATCAGCTTGAAATTTCCGTCCTGCATGCGCGCCTGGACGAAGGAGGTGTGCAGCGGGGCGGCCCAGGCGACGCCGTCGACGGAGCGGACGCGGCCGAGATCTGTGTCGCGGAGCGGCTTAGCGTCGTTGACCTGCTCGACCATCGGGTCGCTGACCCAGACCTGCGCGCGGATGTTGACCATCGGCGTGTAGGTCCAGCTCATGATGCCGAAGAAGACCGAGCTCTGCTGGGCCATCAGCAACGCCGAGAACGCCAGGCCGCACAGGAGCATCGCCAGCTTGGCGCGGTCTCCGAAAAGCATGTTGAGGGCGAGGCGATACATCGGACGAGTCCCGTGAGTGTCTCCCCAACAAGCCTCGGGTCAATGGGAAGTCAAACGGCCCGGACGATGTCCGGGCCGTCGTGGCCGAAACGTGACTTCGTCGCTTACTTGGCGACGGCGGCCGACGCCGGGAGCTTCACGAAATGGGTCTTGAACCACTCAGGGCCCCAGGAGGCGTTGACAGCCCAGGCGGCGACGAGGAGGACGAGGGCGATCGAGAAGCAACGAATGACCTTGGCCTTGTCTTCGCTCTTGGCGCCGGCGTGGAGGAGGCCGACCGCACCGAGGGCGAGGATGGGATGGAACCAGGAGATCGGCCGGACCGTCTGGAAGAAGGCGACGAGGCCGATGACGAGGTTGATGTCGACCAAGACGGCGACGATACGCTGGAAGACCGGCTTCGGTCCTTTGACGAGGGCGAGCACGACGACGGCAAAGACGAGCGCGAGGGTCAGCGTGCCGTAGTGCTTATGGATCCCGGCGATGGCGAGCGTATGCATGCCGTCACCTTGGGCCCGACCCGGCCCGATTCAAGCCATCCCGGAAGATTTCACCGATCTTCGGGAAACAGCTTGCGGAAGAACCAGGCCGCCAGGGCGCCACCGGCCAGCTGCACGGCGATCTCGGCCAGCACGCGCGGGACGATCTTGGCCAGAAAGAGGGATTCGGTGACGAAGGTCTTGGTCCCGAAAAGACCGTCGAACAAGGCGGAGAAAACGCCTAGAAGCGCGTGGGCCAGCGAGACCGCCGGATTCATGGCGAGGTCGAACTCGCCGAAGGTGCCGGAGAGCCCTAGGACGACGGCCGCGATGGCCAGGCCGAAGTAGCTGTTCCCGGCGGTAAGGCGGGAGGTGCCGACCATGAGGATGACGAAGGCGAGAGCGAAGGTACCGAGCAGCTCCACGGTGGCGGTGGCGCCGAAACCGGCGAAGGCCGATTCGCTCAACGCGTCGACGGCGCCCTTGGCGTGCTCAGAATCATGGCCGAGAAGGAAGCCCCCGACGGCGGCGGCGAGGATCGCGGCCGCCAGCTGGACGCCGACGTACGACCAGAGGGCTCGGGAGCCCGAACGGCCCCGGAGGCGGAACGCGAGCGAGACGGCCGGGTTATAGTGCGCGAGCGAGACCGGCGCGCCCATGTAGATGAGGGCGCAGAGCAAGGCCGCCACGGAAAGCGGATTCGTCGCGACCAGCGCGGCGAGGCAAAGGAAGAAGGTGCCGACGGCCTCGAGGAGGAGCTTGTTCCGCATGATGGAAATCTCGTCAGGACTCGGCGGGGCTCAAGCGTGGACTCGCTCAGCGCGGCGCCTTGGTGTTCAGCCAGTTCTCGCTGAAGGCGGCCATGTCTTCGTAGCCCGGCAGGCGACGGGTGCGTCCGCGCAGCTCCTTGGCCGCTTCTTCCTGCGCCGCGAACAGCGCGGTGAGCGTCGCATGCAGGGGCGTCTTCTTGTTCTTGTCGTCGACCAGCCAGAAGCCGACCTGCTGTCCGTCGACGACCTCGTTGTTGTAATACTGCCAGAAGAGCACCAAGAGCGGCTTCCAGGACAGGAACTTCGCGAGGATCTCGCGGTTGCGCTGGTCATGCTTGGCGCCGTCGGCGTCGCATGCCTTCCAGGACAGGCCGCACTCGCCGATGAAGACGCGCCTGGCGGGCAAACCGGGCTTGGCCGCGATCTGGGAGTTGACGTAATCCAGCGTGGCGCGGACCTCTTCCGCAGGCAGCAGCTGGCAGTCGTACGCGGAATAGGAGACGAAATCGACGTTAACCTTGGGAAGCACCGCGTTCACCATGCGCCGGCGTCCGTCCTTCATAGCGTCGCGGACGCGGTTGACCTCGGCGTAGGTATAGAGGCGGCACTTCGCGTATGGCACCTCGGAGCGCGCGTCGTCGACGGCCTTCTGGCGGAGGGCCAGCCATTCGATCATCGCGGCGACGAGTTCCGGCGAGGCGTCCTTCTTCACGTCCTTGTCGGGCAGGAGATACCAGTCGCCTTCCCAGTGGCCGAGGAAGAAGGTCTTGCCGGCCGTGTCGTAACGCGTGAGCAGGTCCTTCGCGAACATGTACATCGCGTTATATTCGCGACGCCGGAGTTCGGGCGTGAAACCCTTCGTCCACTCGTTGTTCGAGCGGTACCACAGCACGTAGTGCGTGAACGGCATCGCCAGGTAAGGCGTCATCTGCTGGCCGGAGACGGCGTTGATCTTCAGGACGCGCGAACCCATCGCGCTGATGCCCTTGGCGGCCTCGAGCACCGCGTCCTCCTTCGTGAACTTGTAGACCGGCCCGAACGCCTGCGTCCCGACGACCTGCGGGAACGCGTCGGGCAGCGACGGCACGACCGGGAGCTGCGACATCTCCATCGGCGCGTTCGCCCGACCCTTCTTCTGGGCGAGCAAGGCGAGCGGGAACAGCAGAAGGGCTCCTAGGAGGAGACGGAGGTTTGGACTCATGGGGTGAACCTCAGGGCGAGGGACTTGAATTGTCCTGTTACGACACCCTTCCTTCAAGCCCGTTCCCACCCAACACCATGATAACCATCAAAGCCACCCTCGCCGCCGCGCTCCTCGCGACCGGCATCCACGCCCAGCTCGCCGCCGCCCCCGCCAAGGACGAAGGTCATCCGGCCGACCCGGATCACGTCCGGCTCGTCGCCGCCCGCAAGGCGGCGAACAACCTCCCCGACGTCTTGTCGGCAGAGCAGCAGGCCAAGGCGGACCACGCCCTCACGGCGAAGGCCCTCGCCGAATACAAGGCCGCGCGCAAACGCTCGACGGATTCGGAGACGGCCTATCGCAAGGCCTTCGACGCAGCCCTGGCGAAAGTCGACGAAGGCGCCCCTGCCCTCCAGGAAAAAGAGCGCGCCGCCTTCCGTGAGCGCATGCTCAAGGCCCGTGGCTCGAAGAAAGGCGGCCCGAAGAAATCCGGAGCCAAGGATGACGAAGAAGACGACGAGCCGGCGACTCCGGCCAAGGACGCTAACTGAAGGACGAGACCCGCCGCGAGGCGGGTCTTTTACTTGGCGAGGGCGACTTCGAACGCCGACCAGATTTCCTCGAGCGGCTCGAGCCCGACCGAGATGCGCAGGAGATCTGGGTCGAGACCGGCGGCGCGGATATGCGCCCTGCCCGCCTCGTTCGTGACTTCTTCGAAATGCGCGAGCCAGAGGAAAGGGGCGGCCAACGTGAAACGCAGGCCGAAGCTGGGACCTTTGGCGACGGCGAGCCGATCGTAGACGCGACGCATGTCGCCGCGGAGCTCCACCGTGATGAGCGCGGCGGCGCCGGCGCCCGGGCGCGCGAGACGACGATAAGCGGCGGCGGTCGGACCTTGGTCGGCCGTGCGCACTCGGGCGACGGCCGGATGCGCGGCCAGACGACGCGCGATCTCCGCGGCGGTCGCGGAGAGCCTGGCCGTCACTTCCGCCATGCGCCCGACCTGAGAAGCAAGGACGACGACATCGGGCGACGGCAGCGGCTCCAGACGACGGCGCGCATGGTCAAATAGCTCGATCGCATCCGCTCGGGTCGGGTTGACGGCGAACAAGCCAGCCATGATGTCGCCTTCCGAACCGGCGTACTTGGTGAGGCTCGAGACGAGGATGTCGGCGAACGGCAGGACGTCGACGGAGGCGAGGCCGACGCTGCTCGGGTCGAGCAACAGCTTCGCTCCATGCTTGTCGCAGAGCGCGCGGAGCGCCGGAATGTCAGCGGTCTCGAGCTGAGGATTGTTCGGCACCTCGGTGAAGACGCCGGCGATGGTTCCCGTCGCGAGGAGCCTCTCGACGGCGGCAAGGTCGCGGACGTCGGCGACGAAGTGATGTTTCGCATCCCGCGCCTTCTCGAACAGGCGCGTCGAGTCGACGTAGAGCCAGCCGAGCTGGATCCAGGCAGAACGACCGCGGGCGCGCTGCACCGCGTCGACCGCGGCGATGCCGGCATCGACCGCGTTCATGCCCGAGGCGGCGACGAGAATGTCGTCCGCCTTCACGCCGGCGAGGAAGGGCGAAAGCGCGGCGCGGACCGACGCGAGCGCGGCCGCGGCGGCGACCGGCGGACGTCCCGCGAGCCAGGCTTCCGCCTGACGCGAGGAGATGAGCGTGCCCGTATGCTGCACCATCTTGGCGAAGCGGAGCGCGGCGTCGCCGGGAGGCGTCGTGACGAGGCACCAGTCGCCCACGCGGTCGAGCGAAGTCAACGAAGCGCCGGCATGTTCGGCGAGACGACGCGCGCTCGCTTCGGAGACCAGCGGGAACAGTTCGCCCGCGCGGCCGAGACGACGGGCGGCCTCCTGCGCGGCACGCGTCACCAGCTCGTTGCGGACGAAACGCGGGTAGCCTGCGCGCAGCAATTTCCACACGCGCGCCTCCTTGCGCTCGTAGCTTTCGACATCGGCGAGCGTCGGCAGGCAGACCACGGTCGCATGCGGCGAGTCGGGCACCGTGGCGCCCAGCGCTGGCGAAAGGAGCGGCACGATCAGAGCCCTTCGGCCGGCTGCTCGTTCTGCAGGATCTGCTCGAGCGACTGACGGCGGCGGATCAGCGAGAACCGTCCGTCGCGACGCAGGAGGACTTCGGGCGCCTCGGGGAAGGAGTTGTAGTTCTTCGTGCTCATGCCCGCGCAATAGGCGCCGGCTCCGCCGATGACGCAGAGGTCGCCGGCGCCGGCTTCGGGCAGCGTGCGGGCGGCGAGCGTCTCGGGTTCGCCCGGCGCGCAGCTGATCAGGTCGCCGGATTCGCAGCAGTGGCCGACGATGACGTACGCGCGTTCGGCGCCGGTGACCTTGGCTGGATAGAGATGCACCGGGTGCTGGGAGCCGTAGAGCGAAGGTCGCAGGATCTCGGTCATGCCCGAGTCGAGCTTGATGAATTCGCGGAGGCCCGTGGAGACGATGTCCTGGACCTTGGAGAGCACCGCGCCGGCGTTGGCGACGAGGAACGTGCCGGGCTCGATCTCGAGGCGGAGCTTACGACCGTCGGCCTGGGCGAACTTCTCGAAGGCGACCTTGACCGGAGCACCGACGACCTGCGGGTCCGTGCCCTTCTCCGACGCGACGCGCGCGACCTTGTAGCCGCCGCCGAGGTTGAGGGTCTGCACGGACGGGAAACGGCTGACGAGCGCGAGGCTCGCCGCGGAGACTTCCTGCCAGACGACCGGGTCGCTGCCCGAACCGATGTGGGTATGGATGCGGACGACCTTCAGGCCGTACTGCTTCACGATGGCCTGAGCTTGGTCGGCCCATTCATGCCAGATGCCGAAGGAGGAGTCGGGTCCGCCCACGTTGGTCTTGCCAGTACCGCCCGATCCGCGACCGGGGTTGAAACGGAGACCGACCTCATGACCGGGGAGGGCCTTGCCGATCCGTTCCAACTGGAGGAGGGAGCAGGCGTTCACGTGCACTCCCTTATTAAGAAGCGAGGGGAAGTCTTCCGGGAGTTCCTGGGAAGAGAGGGAGATGCGGTCGGCCGGGACCCCGGCAAGCATGGCGCGGCGGACTTCCCAGCCGGAGCTGGCGTCGAAATGGAGGCCTTTGTTGGCGAAGATCTTCAGGACCGAGGCGTTCGGGCAGGCCTTCATCGCGAAACGAACCGTCACGCCATAGGCGTTGGGGAAGGCCAGCATGGCGTCGGCCTGGGCTTCGAGGGTGGCCTGGTCATAGACATAGCAGGGGGTGCCATGGGCCGCCGCGATCTGACGGGCCGATTCAGGAAGAAGGAAGCGATGGTTTTCCACGGGAGTGTCTCCGCCGGACTTTGGCAGGCCCGCCCTCCCCTTCCAGCCTTTTTGCGGACGGATGACACCGCTTGCCTCCCCTCCCCTCGCCCCTTGGGATGACCTCGGCTCACGCCCTCTTCCATGTCCGCCTCCGAGACCATCGTCGCCGCCGCGACACCCGCGGGCCGCTCGGCCCTGGCGATCGTGCGCGTGGACGGACCGCTGGCCTCGGCCATCGCGCATGCCGCGCTCGCGCGGAAGACGCCCCTCGCCGAAAAGACCTCGACGCTCGGCATCTGGCGCAACCAAGACGGCGAAGCCATCGACCAGGTCGTCGCCGTGCTCTGGCACGCCGGCCGCTCCTTCACCGGCAACGACTCGCTGGAGATCACGTGCCACGGCAACCCGCTGCTCGTGCGGCGCATCACCGAAGACTGCCTCGCGCGCGGCGGACGTCTCGCCGAACCCGGGGAGTTCACGCGCCGCTCGTACCTCGCCGGACGGATCGACCTCACGCAGGCCGAAGCCGTGGCCGACCTGATCCACGCCAGCTCCGAACGCGCGCTCGCCTCCGCGCGGCGCATGCTCGCCGGCGAACTCGGCCGGCATGTCGCGGGCTGGACGGACCATACGCTGCAGATCCTCGCCGAACTCGAGGCCCACATCGACTTTCCCGAGGAAGACCTGCCTCCGGAGGACCCGCGCGGACCTGCGTCCCGCTTGGTCGAAATCGCGTCAGAACTTTCCGCATACGCCCGGACGGCGAAGCATGACGGCGCCCTGCGCGCCGGCCTGCGCGTCGCCGTGGTCGGCGCTCCCAACGCCGGCAAGTCGAGCCTGCTCAACGCGCTCACCGGCGCCGACCGCGCGATCGTCAGCCCCGAGGCGGGCACGACGCGCGACTACCTCGAGGCGCCCGTCGCCGGCCTGCCGCTCGCCGTCACCGCGATCGACACCGCCGGATTGCGCGACGGCGGCTCGACGCTGGAGAACCTCGGCATGGCGCGCTCGCTCGAACAAGCGCGCGGCGCGCATCTCCTAATCCTCGTCGTCGACGCCTCGGCGGAGCCCCCTGCCCTGCCCGCCGATCTCGTCGCGCTGCTCGATCCGGCTCGCACGCTGGTCGTGGCGAACAAGTCCGACCTGCCGGCCCACCCTGCGCAGGAAGATTTCCTGCCTCGGCTCGGAAAGCTGTCGGCCTGCCTCCTCGACGGCCGCGACGCCGAAACGCTCCGCGCGAAGCTGGGCGAGTTCCTCGTGGCGAAAGAGATCGCCCCCGGCGCGGAAGACCTCGTGGTCAGCGTCCGTCACGCGGAAGCTTTGGCCCGGGCGGCGACCGCCCTGACGGAAGCCGCCGGCCACCTCAAGGCGCCCATCCAGACCGAACTCGCGGCCGCCCAAGGCCGGGTCGCCTTGGACGCCCTGGGGGAGGTCGTCGGACGCATCGATAATGAGCGTATGCTGGACAAGCTCTTTGCTTCCTTCTGCATAGGTAAGTGATTCCCTCCGGTGAGGGAGCGCCTATGCGACCTCACAAACAAATCCGCCTCGGGCCTGACCGCCCCTATGACGTCATCGTCTGCGGGGCCGGCCATGCCGGCGTTGAAGCCGCCTTGGCCGCCGCCCGCATGGGGGTCGATGTCCTGCTCCTGACCGGCAACTTGGACACCATCGCCCAGATGAGCTGCAACCCCGCCATCGGGGGCCAGGCCAAGGGGCATATCGTCCGGGAGATCGACTCCCTCGGGGGCGAGATGGGCCTGACCGCCGACGTGACCGGCATCCAGTTCCGCCTCCTCAACTCCTCGAAGGGTCCCGCCGTCCAGGCCCCCCGTGCTCAGTGCGACAAGAAGGCCTACCAGTTCCGGATGAAGCACCTCTGCGAACTACAGGAGGGGCTGACCATCTTCCAGGCCCAGGTCACGGGCCTGATCTTTAAGTCGGGGATCGTGGTCGGCGTTCAGACCAATCTGGATCTCGATTTCCACGCCAAGACCGTGGTCGTCACGACGGGCACTTTCCTGCGCGGCCTGATGCATATCGGGGCGAATAAAACCGAGGGTGGACGCCTAGGTGATTTTAGTGCTAAGTCTTTGTCTAGCAGTTTCTTAGAGGCTGGAATCGAACTCCAGAGACTCAAGACCGGCACCCCTCCCCGTATCCTCGGGCGATCCATCGACTTTAGTAAATGTGAGGAGCAGCCGGGCGACACCTCCCCTACCCTTTTTGCCTTCCACGACACCCGGCAGCAAACCGATTTGTTCCACGTGGAACAAGCAGGCGAACGACTGCCTGGATGGACTCCCGGCAGCGACCAGGTGTCCTGTTGGATGACCGAAGCAACCTGCGCTACCGGCAAGATCGTGCAGGAGAATCTTCACCTCTCCCCCCTTTATGGAGGAGAGATCACCGGCGTCGGCCCGCGCTACTGCCCTTCCATCGAAGATAAGTTCGTGAAGTTTTCGGACAAGGATACCCACAAGCTCTACCTAGAGCCTGAAGGCCGAAATACCGACGAATGGTATATCAACGGCCTTTCGACCTCCCTGCCCTTCGCCGTACAGCTCCAGATGTTGGCTTCGGTCCCTGGACTCGAAAAAGCCGTCATGCTCCGCCCAGCCTATGCCGTGGAGTATGATTTTGCGCCCCCGACCCAGCTCTATCCGACCTTGGAGTCCAAAAAGGTCGAAAACCTGTTCTTTGCCGGCCAGATCAATGGCACCTCTGGCTATGAAGAAGCCGCAGCTCAAGGCCTGGTCGCCGGGGTCAATGCCGCCTGTAAGGTCAAAGGCCAGACTCCCATGGTCATTGGTCGTGATGAAGCCTATATCGGCGTCTTGATCGACGATTTGGTGACCAAAGGCACCCAAGAGCCTTACCGCATGTTCACGAGCCGGGCTGAATTCCGCCTTCTGTTCAACCATGGCAGCGCCGAACTCCGACTTAAGGATAAAATCGCCGAATTCGGGCTCGTGCCGACGGATCGCTTAGCCCGGATTCAGACTAAGGCCGAAAAAGTCGCCCACTGGATCGAATATCTCGAAAAATTAGCCATTCCGGGCGGAATCGCCGGCGATGTGATCCGGCGTAACTGGGATTCAGCCCCTAAAGACCTGCCGCCAACTTTCCTGGCCGAAGCACCCGAAATTCAGGCTGAAGTCATGTATCGGGTCAAATACCGCGGGTATCTTGAACGGGAAACTCGCAACGCCCGCAAACTGCACGACCTAGACTCCTTCAAGGTACCTGAAGGCTTTGATTTCTTAAAAGCCTACGGATTGCGCATCGAAGCTAGGCAAAAACTCCAGGCGATCCAGCCTAAGACCTTGGGCCAAGCCAGCCGCATAAGCGGGGTCAATCCCGCCGACATCTCGCTGCTGATGGTCCTGTTCCGGGCCAAATAGAGCTTAAACCCCGGGGCAGGGTGGGGGAGTGTTCCACGTGGAACATGCCTTATGTAAAGATTACGGCCGCGCGATGTGACGGTCGTGTTTCTTTGTTTCATAAAATGTTGATTATTAGCATCTTATGTTCATAAAAATCCGCCGTAACCCACCTGACACGATTGTCACCTAACTCTGGCGGTCAGGAAGGCGTAGCCTTTATGTATGGGCGCACCCATGGACGCCGAACACCTTAAGCGCATCCTGATCGTCGACGATGAGTCCGACGTGACCGAGCTGCTGGACTACAAATTCAAGCAGGCCGGCTACGCCATCCGGACTCTCAACGATCCGCTCCGCGCCATCGGCCTGGCCCGCGACTTCCGGCCCGACCTGATCATCCTCGACGTGATGATGCCGGAACTCACGGGCGTCCAGCTGCTACGCATGGTCCGCGCCGACGCGCTCCTCCAGGATACGCCGGTGATCTTCCTCACGGCGAAAGGGGAGACGGTCGACAAGGTGAAAGGGCTCGAGTCGGGCGCCGACGATTACGTGACGAAGCCTTTCGACACGCGCGAACTGATGCTGCGCGCGCAGGCGCTTCTCCGCCGCGCGAAGTCCGCGGCGGCCAAGCCTTCGACACGCCTCGCCGCCGGCGCGCTCATGCTCGACATCGAACGGCACGAAGTGATCGCCTCGGGCAAGACGGTCGAACTCACCGCCACCGAATTCAAGCTGCTGCGTCTGCTGCTCGAACGGAAGGGCAGGGTGCAGTCGCGCGAAGAACTGCTGGCCGATGTCTGGAACTATTCGCCCGACCTCGAGACCCGCACGGTGGACACGCACGTGCGCCGGCTGCGCGAGAAGCTCGGCCCGGCCGGCGACGTGATCGACACCGTGCGCGGCGTGGGCTATCGCGTGAACGGCTGAACCGCTTTGCGCTCGCAGGTCCGGTCCGCCCGGACAGCATCCTCCGCAGATGTCCTGGCTCCCTTGGTTGCTCCTGCTCGCGCTCGTCGTCGCCGCCGCCTGGTGCTTCGCCGAGATCGCCGGCCATGTGCGCTGGGCGCGACGGGCGCTGCTCGCCGACGGCGGGGCGCCGCGGCCGCAAGGCTGGCTGGTGCGCAAGCTCCGGCTCGAAGAACTCTTCGTCGCCATCGAACGACGCGCCGCGAACGAAGGCGAGATCCGCGCCGCGGCGGCGCGGCGCATCGAAGCGCTGCTCGCGCCGCTGACCGACGCGGTGCTCGTCGTCGACGCGCAGGACCGGCTCCGCCTCGCCAACCCGGCGGCGGCGGCGCTCTTCGGACTTTCGGAGGGCGACGGCGGCGGTTCGATCGTGCCGCTCGTGCGGAGCGCCGACTTCATCGAACTGGTCCGGCGCGTCCGCGCCGAAGGCGGCGCCCGTTCGACGATCCTGCTCAACCGCGCGCCGCTTTCCGACGTATGGATCCAGGCCGCGGGCGCGCGCACGGATCCGGAGGCGTTCGGCGACGGCGCGGCGATCTTCGTGCTGGCGGATGTGACGGCGCTGAAGCGCCTTCAAGCCATGGAACGGGATTTCGTGACGAACGTCTCGCACGACCTTCGCACGCCGGTGACGATCCTCCGGGGCTATGCGGAGACGCTGGCCGAAGACCAGGCGACGATGTCGCCCGAAGACCGCGCGCGCTTCACGCAGAAGATCGTCAGCTCCGTCGGCCGGCTCCAAGGACTGGTCGAAGGGTTGCTCGCGCTCGCCAGCCTGGAGTCCGCCCAAGACGTCCGCCGGGAACCCGGCGCGCTGCATGTCGCCGCCCGCGAAGTCGCCGAAGAATTCGCCGCCCGCTGCAAGGCGGCCGGCGTGAAGCTCGAACTGCGGTTGGAAGCCGCCGATGGCGGCGCCGCCGACCCGGTGCAGGCCCGCCGTCTGGTCCAGAACCTCATCGACAACGCCTTGGCTCATGCCGCCGGGATGAGCCGGCTGCTGATCTCGACCCGCGATACCCTCAGCGGGGTGGAACTCAGCGTGGAAGACGACGGAGCGGGGGTGACCCCGGCCGACCTGCCCAGGCTGTTCGATCGTTTCTACCGGACGGATAAATCCCGCAGGGCAGGGGGGAGCGGCCTAGGTCTGAGCATCGTCCGCCAGGTCGCCGAGCTGCATGGGGGTTCCGCCGCGGCGGAACCAGTACGCCCGAAGGGCCTTCGGATCATGGTGACCTTGCCGGCGTCGGCCTAGGTCCCGAAATGAAAAACCCGCCGTGTTTCGGCGGGTTTTTGCTCCATTTTAAAGTGGAGCGCGCGACTGGACTTGAACCAGCAACAGCCACCTTGGCAAGGTGGTACTCTACCATTGAGCTACGCGCGCGTTGGACGAGGAGCAGACCAAACGCCCTAGCGAGTGTCAAGCCTTTGGACAAACCTCGTCCGGACGGCCTTCGGGGCAGGGTATAGGCCCTGCTTTTCAAGCAGGGCCGCTGCTTCATCGGAAAAGAGCCAGGCGAGGGCGGACCGGAGCTGGGGAATCCGCTCCTGCCGGACATAAAGGATCAGGGGAAGCTGGAGCGGGTAGTCGCCGTTATGGACGTTGTTCTCGTCCGGCCCATAGGCGGTGGAAGATTTCCCGGGGCGACCGTCGGCGACCTGCAGGACCTTCCCGCGTCCGGACGGGGGGCGCGGGATGAGGATGATGCTCCCCGCCCGGGAAGCGAGCAAGTCGGCGGCGAGCGCAGGTTCGACGCGCTGACGGACGTCGGCCCGGAAGCCCTGTCCCTCGAGGGCGATGCCCTGGAAAATCTCGAGGACCATGGTGCCCGGAGGCGAAGACACCGCCGGCGTCATGAGTTCCGAGCGGGCCGCGGGGTCGATGTCGTTCCAATTGCGGGCCGGCGCACGCGCGTCGCGCGCGAAGGCGTTGGCGAGGTTCTCGAGCGAGATGGATTCGGCGCGATTGGTGGGATGCGTGGCGACCACCACGACCGCGCTGGCGATCTTGAACTCCGCGACAGCGCCCTTGCCGGGAGCGACCGGCGCGACCTCGCGGTCGCGCATCATCAGGATCGCGGCGGACGCACGGCCTTCGACGAAGGCTCGTCGTCCGGGAAGCGTGCCGCCGAAATCGGCGGCGACATCGGGGGCGGCTTTCTGAAGGCCCGCGGAGATCGGTCCGGAGAGAAGATCGCTGCCGACGAAGTCGGCGGCGGAAACCAAGGCCGGGGCGAGCAGCAGGACGAACAGCCTCACGCGGTCTCGGGACCGGGATCGAGCTCGGGCCATTGCAGAAGTTTGCGATGCAGCGTGCGACGCGAGATGCCCATCAGTTCGGCGGCACGCGTGCGATTCCCGGCGGCGGCGGCCAGCGCCTGCTTCAGCAGCTGCTTCTCGTTCAGCTCGCGATCGAGGATGTTGCCGGCGGAAGAGGGCAGGGCGGAAACGGCGACCGACGTCGCCGTCGGCTGGGAGAAGCGCGGGTCGAGGTCGCCGGCCGCGACGACCTTGCCGGAGCGGAGCACGGCAAGGTTCTCGCAGGCGTTGCGCAGCTCGCGGATGTTTCCCGGCCATGGATAGCGGACGAGCACGGCCAAAGCCTCGGGCGAAAGCCTGGCCGGCGGCATCGCGTTCTCCTTGGCGAAACGCTCGAGATAATGCGCGAGCAGCAGCGGGACGTCGTCCTGACGTTCGCGCAACGGCGGCAGGCGCAGCGGGACGACGGAGAGCCGGTAATAAAGGTCTTCGCGGAACTTGCCTTCCTTCACCATCTGCTGGAGGTCGCGGTTGGTGGCGCAGACCAGGCGCAGATCGAGGGCGATCGGCCGATGGGAACCCAGTCGCTCGACCGAACGGGTCTCCAGGAAGCGCAGGAGCTTCACCTGGGTCGTCGCGTCGATCTCGCCGATCTCATCGAGGAAAAGCGTGCCGCCGTCGGCCGACTCGAAACGGCCGACCCGGCGCTCGTTCGCGCCGGTGAAGGCGCCCTTCTCATGGCCGAACAGTTCGGACTCCAGCAGGTTCGCGGGGATGGCGGCGCAATGCACCGCCATGAAAGGCCCCTTGGAACGCTGGCTGGCCTGATGGATCATCTGCGCGAAGAGCTCCTTGCCGGTGCCGGTCTCGCCGAGCAGGAGCACGGTGGCGTTGGACGAAGCCACGGAGCGCACCTGCTCGATCGAACGCTGGAGCGCGGCGGAAGAACCGATGACCTCGCCGAGCGAGAACTTCCGGTCGAGACGCGCCTTGAGGGTGACCACTTCTTTTTCGGCCGTGCGCGCCTTCAGCCCGCGATCGAGGACGAGCTCCACCTGACGGAGGTCGACGGGCTTCTGGAAGAACCAATAGGCGCCGAGGCTCATCGCCTTCACGGCCGTATCGACGTCGCCGTAAGCCGTCATCATGATGCAGACCGGCTGGTTGGGCAGCTTGAGCGCGCGGTCGATGACCGCCATGCCGTCTTCGCCGGCCATGCGAAGATCCGTCAGCACGGCGTCGGGCGGGACGTCCTGCATGAGGCGCGCCGCTTCCGCGGCGTCCTTCGCCACGAAGGTCTCGTAGCGATCTTCCAAGGCGGCGCGGAGGCCTTCGCGGATGTTCTTCTCGTCGTCGACGATGAGGACCGTGGGTTTCATGGATTAGGCCTCAGGAGAGGCTTGATGGTTGGCGGCGCCCCAGGCGCGGGCGGCCTTCTCGGAGAGGGCGACGCGCGCGCGGTCGACTTCGGCGAGACGGGCCTTGAGGTTGGCGTTGGAGACGCGCGCGAGGTCGTCGAGGTCGCAGAGATAGGCGCCTTCGAGGTCATGGGCGACCGCGGCGAAGTTGCGCGGCACGCCGAGATCGACGAGCAGGAGCGGCCGGCCGGCGCGCCGGCCGGCGATCTCACGCAAGGCGACCGCGTCGAGCAACGCGCGTTCGACGGTGGCGCAGCCGACGATGACGTCGTGGGAATGGGCCTGGCGCAGGGCGTCGGCGAGGGTGAGCGATGAGCCGGAGAATTCTTCGGCGAGGACGCGGGCGTTCTCGAACGTGCGGGACGCGACGGAGACCTGCGCCGCGCCGCGCGAGACAAGCGCCTGGACGACCTGGCGACCGACGTCGCCGGTGCCGAGGACGAGCACGCGCGCGTCGGCCAGCGATCCGAAGACGCGCATCGCGAGCTCGACGGCGACGTTGCCGAGGCTGACCTGGCCCTGGGAGATGCCGGTATTGGTGCGCGCCCAGGCTCCGGCTTGGAAGGCGCGCTGGAAGACGCGATTGAGCACCGGCCCCGTCATGCCGCGGGCAAGGGCGTCGGCATAGGCGTCCTTCACCTGACCGGCGATCTCGACCTCGCCCACCATCTGGGACTCAAGGCCGGAGACGACGGAGAAAAGGTGTTCGACGGCCTGCAGGCCGGGGACGGGCCGCAGATGCTGGTCCAAGACGTTCGCCGGGGCGCCGGTCGCCTTGAGCAACGCGCTGCGCACGTGCAACGCCGCGGCTTCGTCGCCGACCGCATACGCTTCGAGACGATTACAGGTCGCGAGGAGCACCGCTTCGGCGAGACCCGCCTCGCGGGCGGCAGCATAGAAGACTTCGGCGCCGCCCGCGGGCACCGTGAAAGCCGCGCGTTCGTCGAGACCGGCGGTGCGATGCGTGGCGCTGAGCGCCACCAGGTTACGAGGGCGTTCGCTCATCGGGCGGAAGGCAGCGAGAGGTAGAGGGCGATCAACGCCGGGATGGACACGAGCAGGGACGCGCGGGCGAAGGAGACGCCGGGAAGGCGCTGACGTCGGCGCTGGATGACGATCCAGAAACAGGCGAGCCAGGTGATGAGCGCGGCGATGAGCTTCGGGACGAGGACGCGGGCGAGGTCACGCTCGGCCCAATCCGTCGCGCCGATCACCAAGGAAAGGCCGAGCAGCCAGACGGCCGCGCCCATGAGCTGCGCGCCGATGCGGTCGAGCGGCACGAGCGCCGGGAGCAGGGCATAGATGCCGCCGAACTGATGCCGCGCCAGGGCGCGATGCTGCAGAAGATAAGCGGCGGAGTTCAGCGCCTGGGCGCCGAGGACGCAGTAGGCGAGCACCGCGGCGCCGACGTGCATCACGATGAGCGGCTTGCCGGCCGTATCCAGCGGATGTTCGACGACCCCGCCGAGAAGGCCGGCGGCGACCAGGCAAAACGCGGTGGTCCCGGCGATCGCCCAGGTCGGCAGGCGATGATCGAAGGTGAGGTCGAGGAAGAGCGAAAGTCCGGCCGCGCCCCAAGCGATGGACAAGAGCACTTCCGCCGTCCCGGCGATCGGCAGCGAATGCGACCTCAACCCTTCGTAGGCGAGCATCGTGGTCAGCAAGACCCAGCCGCCACGGAGCAACCAAAGCCCGGCTGACTTAAGTTTGCCGCTGGCGTCCTTGGGGGAGAATCCGTCCAGCACCGACGAGGCCAGAAACACCGAGGCACAGCCCAACAAACAGTCCCGCGTGAGGGGATGGGCGGCGGAGGCAGCGGCCAGAGTGAACATCCTGTTAGTAAGGGGAAGGTGTGACATTTTGGCAATACCCACAAGCCGCCCTGTTTTCTTGCCGACTGAGCAGGGAAGGGTAGGTTACCCCTTCTTATGGCCCACGACCTCTACGACCTGACTCAGCATCCCCCTCGCAGCCCCCGTGTCCGCCTTGGCGGTTTCGTCATCCTCCCCCGGATGATCGACAAAGCCCGCGCCACCAAAGCCGGCAAAAACGGTGAATATAACTACGGCTGCCCCTTGGACGCCAATGTCCTGGATTTCCTTGGCGTAGAGGCTAATGCCCTTAAGGCTCAGATTGACAATGGCTTAGGTGATGGAGAAATCCTGGCCTGGCTCATGGCCAATGCCAAGAAGCCGCGTACGGGTCAGGAAATCGCCGCTTTCAGCGCTTATCACGAGCAGCGCGCCCCCAGTTCTCTGGGTAGCCGTGCAAAAATGAGCGACTACCAGTCGGCGACCCCCGCGGGCGCCAAGCGCGAGGACATCACCACCTGGTTCGACGTCCTCGATCTGGACGACCACCAGAGCTTCGGCGGCAAAGTCTGAGCCGTGGCCAAGGCGGGGCAACCGCGACGAGTCCTGCTCGTCTGCATGGGCAACATCTGCCGGTCGCCGACGGCGGAGGCCGTGTTGCGCGCCAAGGCGAAGCAGGCCGGGCTGGCCATCGAGTTCGATTCCGCCGGAACCGAAAACTACCACATCGGGGAGGCGCCGGACCACCGCTCGATCCGCCATGCGAAAGAACGCGGCTATGATCTTTCGACGCTCCGGGCGCGTCAGGTACATGCGGATGATTTCCATTCGTTCGACCTCATCCTCGCCGCCGACGAACTCAACCTGCGCGAACTCCGACGTCGCTGTCCGGCCGAACAGCACGGCCGGCTGCAGCTCTTCCTGGGCGACGTCGCGTTGCCCGATCCCTATTACGGCGAAAGCGACGATTTTGAAAAAGTGCTGGATCTTGTAGAAAAAAGGGCGGTTTTACTGCTGTCCCAGTGGTCTCGGCCGAACTGAATGATTGCCGTGGCCGCAGGGCCGGCGTTGGATGACCTCACCGATGTATCAAGTGAACTTCAGCGACCAGGCGATGCGCGAGCTCGCGAAGCTGCCCACCTTGGAACAGATGGAAGTCGTCGAAGCCTTCACTTCGCTCACGCCCGAGGACCTCTTGCGCGGAAGCTCGGAACTCGGCACCGTCCGTCGTGGCGGCCACACCTATCATCGCCTGCGCGTCGGCGAGTTCAGGATCTATTTCGAAGCGTCCGAAGGATCGCTGATGGCGAACTATGTGCTGCATAAGCACACCTATGCCGACTTCGCCTTCCGCTCCCATCTCCCCTTCCCCGAGGACGAAGCCCGCATCGAACAAGAAGGCGGCTTCTGGAAATACCTCGACGAACCCCCTAAGTCCTAAACGTGACCACCCCCCCTCAAAAACCCCAGTATTCCTCGCCGGAAGAAGCGGCGCGCATCTACCTGCTGCCGAACCTCTTCACGGCGGGCAACATGCTCTGCGGGTTCCTGGCCATCAAGAACTGCATCGAGGCCCGTTTCACCACCCTGTCCGGCGCCGAGCGGGCCGAGCATTACAATATGGCGGTCTGGTTCATCCTTTTCGCCTGTATCTGCGACCTTTTTGACGGGCGCGTCGCCCGTGCCACCAAGCGCGAATCGCTCTTCGGCGCGGAGTTCGACTCGATCGCCGATACGGTCTCCTTCGGCGTGGCTCCGGCCCTGATGGCCTGTTTCCTCGTCATCAAGCCCGAGGCGACGGACAACGTCCAGCTGGTCACCTGGCTGCTGGCGTTCATCTATCTGCTCTGCGCCGGCGTGCGGCTGGCGCGTTTCAACGTCCTCACGAACCCGCTCGTCCCGGGTAATGAAAAACGGGCCGCCGGGGGCGATTTCGTCGGCCTGCCTTCTCCGGCTGCCGCAGGCATGATCGCCTCGCTGGTGCTGGTCCTTTCGAAGGTCATGAAATCCTCCGATCAGAAGGATCCCTTCGAACAAGCCGTCCAGGCCTGGTCCTGGAGCCTGCTCCCGTTGATGCTGATCATCTCCTTCCTGATGATCAGCAACGTCCGGTTCCCCAGTTTCAAGAAGCTGGATTGGACGGCCAAGGCACGGACGCGCGGCTTCATCCTGATCATCATCTCGGGATTCATCCTGTTCCGTTATCCCCAGTTCACCTTCCCGGCCCTGTTTCTCGGTTACATCACCTACAGCCTCTTCCGCCACGTCTTCCTCCTCAAAAAGAGCGAGATGGACCCTGCGCCCGAGGATGATGATGAGCCGGTGTCCAAGGTGTGAATAGTCGGTGAGGGATTGGTTCGTCTGGTCCTTTGTGAACAACCGCGCACTTATTCACCCCGGACTCACAGGCACGGTGGCTGCCCATGGGTCCGCTCATCAGAGGCTTGCGGAACTGTACACGGGATTCCGACACCTACTGTTGCTACTGGTATTTATAAATGAAGAGTAACCAGATATAGAGAGACCCGGTATGTGGGCAATGAGGGGTTGCCTCACCCCCTGCCTGTCCTCAATTCTTCGGTCATCATGAAGTTCAAGGTTAACCGGAATCACTTTTTCAACGGCCTCTCGAGCGTGACCAACGTCGTGGGTAACCGCGCGACGATGCCGATCCTCCAGAACGTGCTGATCGAGGCCGAAGGCGATACCGTCACCCTGACCACGACCAACCTCGATCTCGGCATCTGCTGCCGCATCAAGGCCTCCGTCTCATCGCCGGGTCGCATCACCCTGCCCGTCAAGAAGCTCGTCCCCATCATCCGCGCCCTTTCGAGCAGCGATACGATCGTCGAACTCACCGGCAAGGACCGCGTGAAGATCACTTCGGGAAGCTCGGTCTTCCAGATCGCCGGACTCCCCGCCGATCAGTTTCCGCCCATCTCGAATTTCGCAGGTCAGCCGACGATCTCGATCAACCAAGACGACCTCGGCGACATGCTCCGCAAGGTAAGCTACGCGCAGTCTTCCGACGAGAACCGTTACATCCTGAACGGCGTCTTCTTCGAATTCGCCGAAGGCAAGCTCACCGTCGTGGCCACGGACGGCCGTCGCCTGGCCAAGTGCGAACGCAAGATCGCCGGCACCGACAAGACCCTGGCCCTCATCCTGCCTGCCCGTACCATCATCGAACTGATGCGTCTGCTGAAGTCGGGCGGAGAAGCGCACGTGTCGCACAACGAACGCCAGGTCGGCTTCACGATCGACATTCCGAAGAACGAGGAAGGCCTCGTGGACCGCATCCAGCTCGTCTCCAAGGTCGTGGAAGGCAACTACCCGAACTACCGCCAGGTCATCCCGAAGGACGCGGGCTCCAAGGTCCGCCTCGAGCGCGAGAAACTGCTCGAAAGCGTCAACCGCGCCGCGCTGATGACCGACGACCGCAACAACACGATCCGCATGAGCGTCTCGAAGAAGTCCCAGAACCTCGAGATCTCCGCCAAGTCCGACAGCGGCGACGCGCATGAACCCATCGCCGTGAAGTACGAAGGTCCGGACGTGAACATCGCCTTCAACCCTCAGTACATCATCGACCCGCTGAAGGCCCTCACCGAGGACGAGATCGATTTCGAGTTCAAGGACGAGATGTCTCCCGGCGTCATCCGCGGCCTCAAGGACGATTTCCTCTGCGTCGTGATGCCGCAGCGCATCTCCTGAGGGCCTAGCGGCTCACAGGCCAGGCTCGGCGCAATCCGGGAGCGATTTGATGCGCTCCAAGATACGCCGTGACGCCTCGATGGAACGCTCGCGATGATCCGCGCCCGGATCGTATTCGGTCGGGGACATCGCCTTGCCGAACCGGACGCGGATCCGCGCCGAGCCGACGGGGAAATTCGCGCCACGCGGCAGGACGTCGCGAGCGCCGCGGATATGGATCGGTACCACGGGGACGCCCGACTTGCACGCGAGCAGGCCGGCTCCGGCCTTGGGCTCGGTGATGTTGCCGTCGTGGCTGCGCGTGCCCTCGGGGAAGATCAGGAGGCCTTCGCCCGCCGCCAGCGCTCCGAGCGCCGCGCGGATCGCGCCGATATCGGCTTCGCCGCGGTCGACGGGGATCGAATGACAGGCCCGGATCACGAAGCCGAACACGGGATTGTCGAAGAGCGAACGGCGGGCGATGAAGGAGATCTCCCGCGGCAGGCACGAGCCGATCAGGGGCGGGTCGATCATGCTCTGGTGATTCGACGCGAACAGGCATGCGCCCGTGGGCACGTTCTCCCATCCTTCGACCTCCAGCGTGGAGAAGACCTCGATGAACGCCCGGGCTCCGTGGTAGACCGTCTTGTAGATCAGGTTCTTGGAAACGAGGATCATCGGGGCAGGGCGGCGACCTTGATGAGCCCGCCGATCTCGGTGACGACCTCTTCGAGCGACTTGTGCGTATTATCCAGACGGTAGGCGCCGGTCGGACAGATCATGGGAGCCGTCTTGCGCGTGGCGTCGAGGTGGTCGCGCTGAGTCACCTGGTCCGACTGGCCTTCGGCCGCGCGACGCTGCGCGCGGGCCTCGGCGTCGGCTTCGAGGAAGATCCGGACTTCGGCGTCGGGCAGCACCACGGAGCCGATGTCACGTCCTTCCATCACCACGCCTGCGAAACCGTTGTCGCTCGCGAGCCGGACCTGCGAGCGTTGGTATTCCAGGAGGAAGGTCCGCACGGCAGGCAGCGCGGCGATCTTCGAGACGGCGGCGTTGACCTCCGGGGTACGGAGGTCCGCGTCGTCGGGCAGGGCGCCGTCCAGGGTCAATCCGGAGCTGCGTGCTCCCTGTCGCAGGATGATGCGGGAGCCGATCTTGAGCTTCCCCAGGGCGGCCTTGACCGAATCGGGATCGTCGGCGGCCGCTCCGGCCATGAGCAGGGCGCGGGTCAGGCTCCGGTAGTGCGCGCCGGTGTCGACGTGCAGGAGTCCGTGGACCGAGGCGAGCCGACGGCTGGTGCTGGATTTGCCTGAGGCGGCGCCCCCGTCCACGGAGACGCGGACGAAGTTCGTCCGGAGCGCTTCGAGGGCCTTGAAGAAATGCGGGAACGTCTTGCCGGTGCAGGCCGGGTCTTCGATCGCGATCCATGGGCGGCCGTCGCCGAAGAGGTCGAAGCTGCCGAGCACGCCGAAGCTCATCGCCATGCGGTGGTCTTCGTAGGTGTGGATGGAGACCGGGCCGTTCGCGGCGGCGCGGCGCAGCGCGGCCTTGTCGGGAAACACCGTGAGCGATGAAAGCGTCTCGTCGGCGCGGAGTTCGGCGGCCGTCGGCTCGACCTTGATGCCGAGGCGTTCGAGCTCGGTGGCCATCGCCAGGACGCGGTCGGTCTCCTGCTTGCGGGTGTGGGCGATGCCGCGGATCTTCACCGGACCGTCGGCCAGCGTGGCGATCGTCGCCAGCGTGAGGAACGTATCCGAGAAGGCGTTGAAGTCGAAATCTCCGCGCCGGATCGCCGACCAGGATTCGCACACCATCGTCCCGTCGGAGGCTTTCAGCGATGCGCCGCAGGCGGCGGCGACCTTCGCGAAGGCGGTGTCGCCTTGCAGTCCGCCGTCGGCATAGCCTTCGATGCGGACCGAGGCGCGGGCGCCGGTGACGGCAGGAAGCGCGATGAAATAGCTGGCCGCCGTGGCGTCCGGTTCGATCGCGTAGGTCGGCTGGGCGACGTACGCGCCCGGGGCGACGCATGTCCAGCCGCCGTCCGCGCCGCGGGAGAGCGGCCGGCCGAACTGGCCGCACATCCGCGCCGTCATCTCGACGAACGGCTCGGAGACCGTGGAGCCCTTCATGCTGACGGAGGCGCCGGCGGAAAGAGGCAGCACCATCAGCAGGGCGGAGAGCAGCTGCGAAGAGGCCGAGGCGTCGACCTCGAGCCGTCCGAGCCTGCCGGTCGTATGCAGCGTGAAGGGGAAGCCGCTCGCGGGCGATCCGTCGGGCGCGAGCGCGCGGCAACCGCCGGCGGTCAGGGCGTCGAGCAGTCCGCGCATCGGGCGGGCGCGCATCGCTTCGTCTCCGTCCATCTCGTAGCAGCCGTCCGGAGCGAGCGCGAGGAAGGCCGTCAGGAAGCGGGCGGCGGTGCCGGCGTTGCCGACATGGATCTTGGCGCGGGCGTTCGGGATGCGTCCGCCGAGGCCGACGATGCGGATCGCGCAGGCGGCCTCATCCGCGGAAACCTCGAAACCGAGCGACTGCAGGGCGGCGATGAGGATGCGGGTGTCGCGGCTGAAGAGCGCTCCGGTGAAGAGGGTGGGGCCTTCGGCCAAGGCGGCGAGGATCAGCGCACGGTTCGTGATGCTCTTCGAGCCGGGGACCTGCGCGACGCCGCGGGACGGCGTCTGGAAGGGGCGGATGACGATGGTCGGGCTCATTCGGCGCGGTCCAGGTTCTGGCGGGAGACACGGGCCTCGGCAAGCAGGCGGCCGAGGGCGACGGCGTCGCCCGTCTCGATCGCGGCGCGAAGTTCGGCGACCCGCTTCTCGACGTCGCGCAACCCGGCGGCGGTGTGGCGGGCGTTGGCCAGCATGATGCCCACCCAGAGGTTTTCTTCGCCGGCGGCGATGCGCGTCGTGTCGCGAAGGCCGGCGCCGACGGCGAAGCGACGGAAGCCGGGCTGTTCCATCACGGCAAGCATCAGGGCGGACGCGGCGGCGTGGGGGACATGGCTGATGGCCGCGACGATCTCATCATGTTTGGCGGCATCGGTCTCGTGCAGCACCGAGCCGAGTTCCTTCCAGAAGCGGCGCACGGCTTCGAGGGCCTGCGGGGCCTCGAAGCCGGTCGGCGTCAGGAAGCAGACGCGGCCTTCGAAAAGATTGGCCGCGGCGTGGGCTGCGCCGGCTTTCTCGCCGCCGGCCATAGGATGGGCGCCGACGAAAGGGTTGGCGGAAGGCAGGCGGCGGGCCGCGAGGAGGATCGACCCCTTCACGCTGCCCGCGTCGGTCACGACGGCGCCAGGGCTCAGGCCGGGGGCGATCGCGAGGAAAGTCTCCTCGGCGGTGTCGACAGGCGTCGTGACGATCACCAGGTCGGCGCCCTTCACGCACGCGGCGGCATCATCGAAGACTTCGGCTACGCCGAAGCCCCGGAGGGTGGCGCGTGATTTTTCGGAACGCGACCAGCATGCCAGCGAACCGGCCAGGCCTCTCCGCGCCGCCGCGAGGAGGATTGAGCCGCCGATGAGGCCGGCGCCGACGACGGCGATGCGCTTGAATTGAGCCATTTCCAAGGTTGAAGGTGCTATTGTGATGAACCAGAGTGACTAACTATTAAAGCAAACAAACCGCCAGCGACAAAGTTGCCGGTCCTGCCATGACCCACGGCCCCAAGAACCCCAAGCACGACTTCATCCCGACGCCCGATCCGAGGGCGGGTTCGCGCAAGGTCTTGCGGGAGGCGCTTTGGCTCCGATTAAGGGCGCCGCTGCTCGTCGTCATCCTCCTGGCGCTCGCGATCGCCAGCCTGCTGCTCTATACCGCGGACCGCCGCACGACCCGTCAGGCCGAACTGGACGTCGCGCCGGAACAGGCCGAGGCCCTTCGGCAACGTTCGCTGCAGCTCGAAACCGCCTTCGAGAAGATCAGGCAGGAGCGCTTCGAGCTCAAGGAAGCGGACATCGCCCTCCTCGAGGAGGCCTTGCGCCTGCAGGAGGAATACATCACCGCCCGCCAGTCGGTCGGCACGGATAACGCCCGGCAGCAGTCCCTTCGCCGTCGTCTGCACCTGATCCGCGGCGAACAGCTCCGCCATGATTCCGACGAAGCCGAGGCCAAGGCCCTCGCCCTGGCCAAGACCGACGAGGCCGCCGCGATCCCGTATCTTCGACGTGCCGTCGCCTGCGAACAGGAGATCGAGACCAGATGGGAATTCTCCGGACTGTCCGACCCGGGCAGGCGAGCTCGGCTCGACACCCGGCTTCGCCGCCTCGAATCAGCCCCCCTTTGGCAGAAGGGGCGCGACCTCGAGGCCGAGGCCGAGAAGCTGTTCGCCGCGGGCAAGTTCGCCGCCGCCGCCGCGAAGTTCAACGAGGCCATCGACTGCGAGACCGATTTCCTGGGCCGCTATCGAGATGTCCGTAACACCGAATTCGGTCGTTCCGAGAAACTTGCCGAACGACGGGAGACGGCGATCTCGGGTGACGCTTGGAACGAGGTCCTCGCCCAGCGCGCCAAGGCCGAGGCCGCCGAGAAGCAGGGCGACTGGCCGGGCGCCGCGCAGGCCTGGCAGTCCGCCGTCGACGCCTTCGCCAAGCTCCTGACGGATTATCCCAAGAGCACCTTCGCCGACCGGACCAAGGAATCGGCGATGGCCGTCCGCCTCAACTTCGCCCGTTTCCATGGCGAGATCGAGTCGCTGCGTCTTCGCCGCGAACAGATGCGCGCCGCCCTGAGGGAGCGTCATGCCGATGCGGCCATCAGGCTGGCCGACGAATTGGTCCTTGAGGCCCGCCGGATCGATGCCGCCAACACCGGCGCATTCGCCGCCGAGAGCGACGACCGCAAGGAATTGGAATACCTGGGGGCCAACGGCGCCGTCATCCGCAGCCTTCTCGGCACGGTCGACCAGAACCTCCGGCCCGTGCCGACCAAATCCGTACGCATGTTCCGGACGGAGATCACCCAAGGCCTCTATGCTTCCGTGATGGGCGCCAATCCCAGTTCCACGCGTCGCGAGGCGAATCCGGTGGAATCCGTCACCTATGCCGAAGCCGAAGCCTTCGCCACGCGTCTCGGCTGGCTGCTCGGAGCCAAGGTGCGTTTGCCGACTCCGTCCGAATTCGCGGCCGCTGCCGGATCGCAGGCCGATTCGCCGACGCCAGGCCAGTGCTGGACCGCGGAGAACACCGACGGAACCACGGTTCGCCAGGCCGGCAGTTCCGCCCCTAACGCCGCCGGCATCCATGACTTGATCGGCAACGTCGAAGAGTGGGCGTTGGCCGCGCCGGAAGAGACCCGCGCCCCCGTGCTCGGCGGCAGCGTCGCCACCCCGCTCGGCAAGGCCCTCCCGAGCCGTTCGGTCTATAAGCGGGAAAAGAGCCGCACCTTGGGCTTTCGTATCGTCATTGAATAAAAGCCCGAGGTCCTGATTATAAGGCGACCCCATGGCTGCCCCGGTCAATCGCTTCCAACGCGCCGCGTTCTTCTTCGCGACGTATGGCGTGCTTGCCGCCCTTTCGCTCTGGGGCGCCTACGAGCTTCGTTTCGCGGCCGAAGAAGGACTCGCCCAGCAGCATTCCGCCGGGGCTTATCTTTATGTCCAGCGTCCGCTGGTCCTCCTGTGGCTGATCCCGCTCAAGGTGCTGCTGCTCGGCGCCTGGGGCCAGTTCCGCGGCGTCTTCTATTATTTCCGGCTGCCTGACGCGTTCCGCATGGGGATGGCCCTCGGCACCGCCACCATGTTGGCTTTGGTGCTCGCCGCGGTCGTCGGCACCGGCAACCCCGCCGATCCCTTCGACCCGCCCAACGGCGTCCTGCTTGTCGACTTCAACCTTTCGCTCGTGCTCTTCATGGGCTTCCGCGTCTCGATCCGCGCGCTACGCGAGCGTTTCTGGAGCAAGGCGCAGGCGACCCAAGGGGTCGTCGAGCGCATCGCGATCGTCGGAGCCGGGCAGGCCGGCGCCCAGCTCGCCTCCGACCTCCTCAGTCGTCGTGGTCACGGGATCGAGCCGGTCTGCTTCCTCGATGACGACGCGGCCAAGCACGGGCTGCACATCCACGGCGTGCCGGTGATCGGCGCGCCGGAGCGGATGCCCGAGCTCGCCGAGAAATACGGCGTCACCGAGATCATCCTCGCCTTGCCCGCCGCGGCCGTCCGCCGCATCCGCGAGGTGAGCACCCTCGCCTCGGCCAGCAACTTGCGCGTCTTGGTGGTGCCTTCCATGGCCGAACTGGCCGGCGGTCGCGTCCGCGCGAGCGACATCCGTCCGATCTCCGTCGAGGACATCCTCGGCCGCGAGCCCGCCAAGCTCGACGACGCAGCCATCGACGCGATGGTGAAAGGCCGCACGGTGTTGGTGACGGGAGCCGGCGGCAGCATCGGGTCCGAGATCAGCCGCCAGGTCGCCGCGCGTTCGCCCGCCCGCCTGATCATCCTAGACCAGTGCGAAGTGCTTCTCTACCAGGCCGAGCAGGAGCTCATCGCCGCCGGAGCCGGCGCGCTCATCACGCCGATCGTCGCCGACGTCGCCGACCCCGACCGCATGCGCGACGTCTTCGCGCGTTTCCGGCCCAGCCTCGTGCTGCACGCCGCGGCGCACAAGCACGTGCCGATGATGGAGTCCCAGCCTTCCGAGGCCCTGAAGAACAACGTGCTCGGCACGGCCGTCGTGGCCCGTCTCGCCGCGGAAATGGGCGCCGAGAAATTCGTTCTCATCTCCTCCGACAAGGCGGTCAATCCCACGAACGTCATGGGCGCCAGCAAGCGGCTCGCCGAACTCGTCGTGCGTTCCATGCAGGCGAATTCCGGCGGTCGCACCGCCTTCCTGGCGGTACGTTTCGGCAACGTGCTCGGCTCTTCCGGTTCCGTCATCCCGATCTTCCGCCGGCAGATCGCCGCCGGCGGGCCCGTCACGGTCACGCATCCTGACGTGAGGCGGTACTTCATGACCATCCCCGAGGCCGTCGGCCTCGTCCTCCAGAGCGCGACGCTCGGCAGCGGCGGCGACATCCTCGTCCTCGAGATGGGTCAGCCTCTGAAGATCATCGATGTCGCCCGCCAGCTCATCGAACTCAGCGGCCTCCGTCCCGACATCGACATCGAGATCCGGATCGTCGGCCTCCGTCCCGGAGAAAAGCTGGTCGAGGAGCTCCAGCACGAAGGAGAGCAGTATCGTCCGACCGAGCACCCGCGGGTCTTCCGGTTCGTCGCCGAACAGGCATCGCCCGACACGCCCGAGGCGTTCCTGGCCCGGGTCCGCGCATTGCTTCCGCTCGAAGGTCAGGCCTGCAAGCAGGGCATCCGCGAACTGGTCCCCGAATACGTCCCGTTCACGGAGTAGTTTTTACGCTTCGGGCTTCACAGTCGGGCCGGGGTCGGACACGCTTCGACCATGGCTCGCGCGCTTCCTTCCGCTCCTCAGGTCGGCATCATCATGGGTTCCCAGTCCGACTGGGAGACGATGGTCAACGCCGCCGACACGCTCAAGAAGCTCGGCGTCGCCTTCGAGGCCGAGGTCGTCAGCGCCCACCGCACGCCCCTCAAGCTCAAGGACTACGCCCTCGCCGCCCGTAAGCGCGGGCTGAAGGTCATCATCGCCGGAGCCGGCGGCGCGGCCCATCTCCCCGGCATGGTCGCCGCGATGACCTCGCTGCCCGTCATGGGCGTGCCCGTCCAGTCCAAGTTCCTCGACGGCATCGACTCGCTCCTATCGATCGTCCAGATGCCGGCCGGCATCCCCGTCCACACTTTCGCCATCGGTCGAGCCGGCGCGATCAACGCCGCCCTTGGCGCCGCCGCCGTGCTCGCGCTTTCCGATGCCAAGCTCGCCAAGAAGCTCGACGATCATCGCGCCGCGCAGACCAAGGCCGTCTTGGATAACCCGATTCCCGGCCGCAAGGGCAAGAAGCGCTGAGCCATGGAGCGACCTTTGCAGCCCGGCGGCACCATCGGCATCCTCGGCGGAGGCCAGCTCGGCCGCATGTCGGCCATCGCCGCCCGCCGTCTCGGTTATAAGGTCCGGACTTTCGACCCTTCCGCAGGCGCCTGCGCCGCCGGCATCGCCGACGAGCACATCGCCGCCGACTGGAAGGACACCGCCGCCCTGACGCGTTTCGCGCAGGGCTGCGGACGCATCACGCTGGAGTTCGAGAACATCCCGCCCGCGACCGTCGAGTTCGTCGCGAAAACCGTCCCGAGCCATCCTTCGGCCGAGGTCCTGGCGATCTGCCAGAATCGCCGACGGGAAAAGGAATTCCTCCGCGGCGCCGGCATCCCTTGCGCCAATTTCGCCGTCGTCGCCTCGCTGGCCGAGCTGCAGGCCGCGGTGAAGACCATCGGTTTTCCGTGCGTGCTGAAGACCGCTGATTTCGGTTACGACGGCAAAGGCCAGGTCAAGCTGCCGACCGCCGAGGCCGACCTGGCCGCCGCGTGGTCCAAGATCGGCGGCGCCGTCGGCGTCCTCGAAGCCTGGGTCCCGTTCCAGATGGAGATCTCCGTGCTCGTCGCGCGTACCGTCGACGGCCGCACCGCGGTCTACGATCCCGCGGAGAACATCCATCGGAACCACATCCTCCACCTTTCGATCTCACCGGCCCGCATCTCCGAGGCCACCGCCGCCGAAGCCCGCGCGCTGGCCCTCAGCATCGCCGAGAAGATCGGCCTCGTCGGCCTGCTCGCGGTCGAGATGTTCGTGAAGGACGGCCGCATCGTCGTCAACGAGCTCGCTCCGCGTCCGCACAACAGCGGCCACCAGACGTTCGACGCCAACGAGACCAGCCAGTTCGAACAACATATCCGCGCGGTCTGCGGACTGCCCCTCGGCGGCACGAAGCCGCTCGCTCCTTCCGCGATGGTCAACCTGCTCGGCGACGTCTGGCGTAACGGCCAGGAGCCGGACTGGACCAAGGTTCTCGCGGATCCTTCGGCCAAACTGCATCTCTATGACAAGGGCAAGGCCGCCCCCGGTCGCAAGATGGGTCACATCACCGTCACGGCGCCGACGCTCGAAGAAGCGATCCGCCGGGCCGAGGCGTTGCACGCCGCGCTCTGATCAGTCGAGCAGCTCGGGCTTGCGGCTGAAGAGCTCGAGCGGGATCTGGCCGAGCCCCAGGAAGAGCAGCACGGCCTGGAACACCGGGATCTTCGCCTTCACGTGCGCGTTCTGGGCGACGTAGTTCTTGGCCATGACTTCGCAGATCATCGCGAACGCGAAGATCACCGATGCGACGCAGAGCAGGGTGAACAGCGCGCTCCAGGCCTTGGCGCTGCGGATCCGGCGCCACGGCACGAACAGCAACCCGCCGTAGCCGATGAAGAACCAGGATTCCGCGCGTAACGCGAAGGGGAACGTGACCACCGCTGGGCTCCAGCGCGACGGGACATGGAGCGCTCCGACGGTGATGCCCCCGCTCAGCTCAACGACCCCCAAGCCGAGGCAGAGCGCGCCGAACAACACGGCGATGATGCGTCCGTAGCGGATCCGTTGGGCGGTGGCGTCGGGCATGAGGCGAGGGAAGGGGAAAGGGCGTCGGAAGCAAACGCTCAGAGTGGTCGGAACAAGGCGACGTCGCTCCATTCGCCCATCACGCGTCCGTCGGACTTCATGCCATCGCCCCACGCTTCGCGGCACTTGGCCTCGAAGTGGGCGCGGACGGCGTCCTGTTCCTTGGCGAGGATGCCGCTGAGCGCGAGCACGCCTCCGGGGCTGACGGAGTCGACGAGGTTGTCGGCGTAGATGCAGAGGACGTCGCTGATGATGTTGGCCAGCACGACATCGGCCCGGCCGGTCAGGCGGAAGCCTTCTTCGAGCCCGGCGTGATGGAAGGCCACGGCTTCATCGGCGATACCGTTCTCTTCGCGGTTGGCGATGCTCACCCGGACCGACTCCGGATCGCGGTCGAAGCCGGCGATACGTCCGCAACCGAGCTTCGCGGCGGAAAGGGCGAGGATGCCCGAGCCGCAGCCGGCGTCGGTGACGGAGACTTGCGCGGCCTCATGGGTCTCGAGGAAGTCCATCATGCGGATGGCGCAGAGACGGGTGGTCGGATGGTCGCCGGTGCCGAAGGCGAGCCCGGCGTCGAACCAGATAACGGCGGCGTCCGCGGGGACGGCATGCTTTCCGCGCATCCAGGCCGGGACCCAGTGGAGGCGGCCATGGTCCCAGGGCTTGAGGTGCTCCTTGTAGGCTTCTTTCCAATCCTTGTCCGCCATGACGGTCTCTTCGTAGGCCTCGGGCAGTTTCTTGAAGGCCTTGCGCAGGCCGGCCCAGGCTTCGTCGGCTTCCGGCTTGGTGTCGAAGTAGCCCATCACGAAGTGGGGCTTCCCCGGACCTTCATGGAAGAGCATCCAGGAGGAGCGGGTCAGTTCGCAGAAATGGTCTTCCAGGGGCTGGACCATGTCTTCATGGATGGGGCACTTCAGTTCGATCATCAGGAAAGGGTCTCGCTCAGGCGGGCGATGACGGCGGGAAGCAAGGCATGCTCAGCGGCGTGGATCTTGTTCGCGAAGGATTCCAAGGTGTCGTCAGCCTCGCGCGGGACGCGCGTCTGTCCGAGGTGGGCGCCCCCGTCGATCTCGGCGTTGACCCAATGCACCGTACAACCGGCCTCGGGGACCCCGGCATTCCACGCCTGACCGATGCCATCCAACCCCGGGAAAGCCGGCAGGAGGCTGGGGTGAAGGTTGATGATGCGGCCGGCGAAGGCATCCAGCAAAGGCGCCTTGATCACGCGCATGAAGCCGGCGAGCACGACGAGGTCTACTTTGGCCGCCTTCAGGTCTTCGGCCCAGGCCTGCTCGCGTTCGGGGGAGAACTTCGTCTTGAAGGGGCCGGTATCCAGGAAGCGCGCGGGCACGCCGTACTTCGGGCCGAGCTCGAGCATCTTGCAGGTCGGGACGTCGCACCAGATACCGACCACCTTGGCCTTGCCGAGGCGGCCTTCGGCCTGGGCGCGCAGGACCGCGTCGGCGTTGGAGCCGCGACCGGAACCGAGGAGGGCGACGCGCATGACGAGAACGTGTCGGCGTCGTTCCTCGCCTGCAAACGGATTTTCTAATTCGGACTTTGAACCTCTCGGCAAACCGCCGAAGATGCCCGGCACTGCTTCCCATGGATCGCCGCGAGTTTCTTCACCTCACCGCCCTGGGTTCGTTGGGCGCCGTCGCCTTGTCCGGTTGTGCCGGCGGCGGAGGAGGCGGCTCGCCGGCGCCGGCCAACGTCGCCCCGTCGCCTGCGGGTCCGACCTATGTCCCGCCGCTCGCCGGCAAGGTGATGCTCGGCATCGACGTCCTCGCCGCCGACGGCTTCGCGCAGATCAAAGGCCAACGCTGCGGACTCGTGACGCATCGCGCCGGAGTCAACGGCCTCGGCCAGCGTACGGTCGACGTGCTTGCGCGCGCCCCCGGCGTGAAGCTGTTGAAGCTGTTCGGGCCCGAGCATGGCATCGACGGTGACGCCAAGGCCGAAGCCGTCGTGAAGAACGCCAAGGATGCGCGCACGGTCCTGCCGGTGTATTCTCTCTATGGCGCGACGCGCCGGCCGACGGCGGAGATGCTGGCCGGCCTCGACGTCATCCTCATCGACTTCCAGGACGTCGGCGCCCGCTCCTACACGTACATCAGCTGCATGCGTTACGTGATCGAGGCGTGCTTCTCCCTCCCTCGGCCGGTGCGCGTGATCGTGCTCGACCGCCCCAACCCGCTCGGCGGCGAAAAGGTCGACGGTCCGTTCCTCGACCGCAAGTGGCGCAGTTACGTAGGCGCCTATGAGACCCCTTATGTCCATGGCCTCACCATCGGCGAGATCGCCCGTTGGGCGGTGGCCACCCCGGGCGTGCTGGAGCTCGACGAGGCCCAGCGCCGTCGCGGCGCCTTGGAAGTCGTCGCGATGCGCGGCTGGCGCCGATCGATGACCTGGAACCTGACCGGATTGAACTGGTTGCCGACTTCGCCGAAGATCGATACCGCCAAGGCCGCGCTCGGGTATGCGATGACCGGGCTTGGGTGCATGGATTCCGGCTTCAGCCATACCTCCGGCGAAGGGCAGAATTTCCGCTTCCTTACTTATCCGCACCGCAAGTCCGCCGAACTCGTCGCCGCGCTCGGCGCCGCCGTCCCAGGTCTGGCCTTGCAGCCGCGTCAGCTGGCGGACGGCACGCAGGGCGTCTACGTCGGCGTCGCCGACTGGCCCAAGCTGCGCCCCACCGCGGTCTCGCTGCACATGCTGCGTCAGGCCTGCGTCTGGGCGCCGAATCCGTTCGCCGGCGTCACCGGCTCCAAGCGCGACCTGTTCATCAAGCATCTCGGCAGCGAAGCCTTCTTCGAGGAGCTCCGCACGCAGGGGGCCAAGATCGACCTCGCCCGCTGGATGGCGCGATGGGACGGCGACGCCGCGGCCTTCCGCGCGCGCACCGCGCCGTTCCGTCTCTACGCCTGATCAGTAGGCGCGGCCTTCGCGCTTTTCCCAGTAGTTGATGTACGCCTGGTTGAGCACGCCGAGGCCGCCCGGGGTCGGGTAGTCGCCGGTGAAATACCAATCGCCCTTGCTCGTCGGGCATGCCTTATGGAGCGACTCGATCTTCTGGAAGACCAGCACGAGCTCGCCTTTCCAGGCGCTCTTCGACGGGTAGACGAGTTCGGCCGCCTTCGCGGCGATCTCCTTCTCCGTGAACGCGTCATAGATGCGCTTCACGTGGTTCTTCATCTCCTTCGTCGGCTTCTTCGACTGGGCCACGCAGTCCTCGTAGACCTCGCGGAGGAGGTCGGCCATGCCGCGGTCCTTGCAGAGCGCGACGGCCGCCTGGAAGGCCAGGAACTTGCCCATCTCGGACATGTCGATGCCGTAGCAGTCCGGGTAGCGGATCTGCGGGGCGGTCGACGCGATCACGATGCGCTTCGGATTCGGGCGGGCGAGGATGCGGAGGATCGACTGGCGGAGCGTCGTGCCGCGGACGATCGAGTCGTCGACGCAGACGAGCGTGTCGCCGTCGCGGACAGTGCCGTAGGAGATGTCGTAGACGTGCGAAGCCATCTGCATGCGGTTCTTCTCCTGGGAGATGAACGTGCGCAGCTTCACGTCCTTGTGGGCCACCTTCTCGCCGCGGGGCCAGCCGCCGAGCACGAGCTTGTCGATGAGCGCCTCGTCGAGCTTGCCCGCGCGCTGGGCGTCGATGAGCTTCTGGCGGACCTGCGTGCGGCGCCGCTTGCGGAGTTCCTCCATCAGGCCGTACCAGGCGATCTCCGCCGTGTTCGGGATATAGGAGAAGACCGCGTGGTCATGGTCGTCGCGGATCTGCGCGATCACGTCGTCGGCGAGCGCGGCGCCGAGGGCCTTGCGTTCGGCGTAGATCTCGGGGTCGTTGCCGCGGGAGAAGTAGATGCGTTCGAAGGAGCAATGGCGCGGTTCGCCGGGAGCGTGGAACGATTCGATCGAATGGCGGCCGTCGGCCTTCATGATCAGCGCCGAGCCCGGAGGGAGCTCGTGCACGTCTTCCTGGTTCACGCCGACGATGGTCATCAGCGCGACGCGCTCCGAAGCCACCGCGATGAGGTCCTCGGTGCGGGCATACCAGCAGGGGCGGATGCCGTTGGGGTCGCGGATGACGAAGCTGTCGCCGTTGCCGACGAGGCCCGCGATGGCGTAGCCGCCGTCCCAGTTCTTGGCGGCCTTGCGCAGCACGTTCCCGATGTCCATGTGCTTGGAGATCTCGGCCTGCACCGCGCCGCCTTCGAGGCCTTGGTCCTTGAAGGCCTTGAAGAGGCGGTCGTGTTCCTCGTCGAGCCAGAAGCCGATCTCCTCGAGGATCGACTGCGTGTCGGTCGAGTAGATGACGTGCGCCCCGCGATGCGTGAGCGAGGCGTTGAGCTCGTTGGTGTTCGTCAGGTTGAAGTTGCCGGCGACGAGCAGGTTGCGGGTCGGCCAGATGGACTTGCGGGCGTAGGGGTGGCAGGAGACCGAGTCGAAGTTGCCCGAAGTCCCGTAGCGGAGGTGGCCGAGGAGCAGCTCGCCGCCGAAGTCGAAATGACGCTTAACCGTTTCCGCGAATTCGGGGACGATGACCCCTTCGCGCATCTTGTCCGAGTAGGTCTTGATCTGGCGGGTGAAGATCTGGGTCAGGCCCTGGGCCCCGATCTCGCGGTCACGGAAGAGGAAGGCTTCGCCGTTCTCGGCCCCGATCTTGACGCAGCCGATGCCCGCGCCGTCCTGGCCGCGGTTGTGCTGCTTCTCCATAAGCAGGAATAGCTTGGTGAAGCCCCACAGCGGCGACCCATATTTCTCCTGGTAGTAGGACAGCGGCTTGAGCAACCGCACGAGGGCGATGCCGCATTCGTGGGTGATCTTGTCGCTCATGTCCGCAGGCCGGGGTACAATCCCGGCTTTTTCGTGGAGGGCGATGAGTCGGCGTTTGTCCTCAAGCCCCGGATTTCATGTACGCCCGTTGAATCGTCAACGGCTTTTTCCACGAGCCCCGTTTTATACCCGCAGGCGAATCACTTTCAGCCTTCTTGACCGCGCCGGGGATGTCGCGAAACATGACCGCCTCGCCCATGCTGATCCTCCGCGGCTCACCTGCCCTCTCGCCCTTCCGCCTCGCCAAGCTCCTCCAGGATCTCACTGCCGCCGCCCTGCCCGCCCGCGCCCTCAGCGCGGAATTCGTCCATGTGATCGAGCTTACGGGCGACCTGACCGCCGCCGAGCGCACCGTCCTCGAGAAACTGCTCACCTACGGCCCCAGTCGCGCCGCCGCACCCGTCACCGGCCTCGTCCAGGTCGTCGCCCCCCGCCCCGGCACCATCTCCCCGTGGTCCTCCAAGGCCACCGACATCGCCCACATCTGCGGCCTGGCCAAGATCAAGCGGATCGAGCGCGTCATCGAGTACACGGTGGCCTTGGGAACCGAGGCCACCGCCGTGAGCCCGGAGACGGGTCTCGCCGCCAAGCTCCACGACCGGATGACTCAGGTCGTTTTCGGCGACCTCGCCGCCTGCGAAATCCTCTTCCGTCACGAGGCTCCGCGCCCGATGACCAGCGTGCCGGTGCTGGCGCAGGGTCGCGCCGCGCTCACCGCCGCCAATGCGTCCCTCGGGCTCGCCCTCGCCGAGGATGAGATCGACTACCTCGTCACGGCGTTCACGACCCTCGGCCGCGATCCCAACGACATCGAGCTGATGATGTTCGCGCAGGCCAACTCCGAGCACTGCCGCCACAAGATCTTCAACGCCAGCTGGGACATCGACGGCCAGGCGCAGGCCAAGTCGCTGTTCCAGATGATCCGCAACACCTACCAGTTGCACAGCGACGGCATCCTTTCGGCCTACAAGGACAACGCCGCGGTCGTCGAGGGCACGCGGGGCGGCCGCTTCTTCGTCAATCCGCTGACCGGCGAATACGCCAGCCACGAGGAGGACATCCATCTCCTTTGCAAGGTCGAGACGCACAACCATCCGACCG
>CAIWNE010000127.1 GCA_903913915.1 uncultured Opitutia bacterium | reverse complement strand
TGGATGGCGTCTGGGCCGGCGTCGACCCGCGTGGCGACGACCTGGCGCATGTCTTCGATGCCTTGCCGGAATCCGGGCTGATTGAAGAAGCCGTGGTCGACGGCGACGTCGAAGCAACGCTTGGACGAGGCGTTGAAGAGGCGGTTGAGGCGATACTGCTTCATGAGAGGGGTGGGGAGTTCGGGACTTACTTCAGTCCCATGATGTGCTTCAGGATGTAAAGCTCGAGCGCTTCGTAGTCGCGGGCGTCGCGGTACTGTTGGACGAGCTTCTGGTCTACCGTGCGGACCTTGGTGACGAGCGCAAGGAACAGCTCACGGCTGTTCTTCAGGTGGTCGGTCACCGGGCAGCCGCGCTGGGTGCGGATGGCCTTGACGTCCAGGCCGATGAACTCGCCGCGTCGGCCGTAGCCGGACTCCTCGAGGACGCGGACCTGGTTGAAGGCTGCGCGCAGGTTGGCGCCGCCGAAGTTCTTGTCCTGGTCGTATTTCAGGCCGTTCTGGTCGTTGAGGTGGACGCTCGCCAGCTTGTCATGGGCGAGGGCGAAGGCCATCTCGTCGCTGGCATCGAGTCCGGCGAGCATGGCGTGCGCGGACTCGATGAGGCCTTTGACACGACGATGGTCCTTGGAGGCGTAGGAGAGGGTGAGGGCGTGGCCGATGGTTGGCACGTAGGCCTGGTCGGTCGGCTCGTTCGGCTTCGGCTCGATCCAGATCTCGATGTTCCGGTCGTAGTCGAGCATCGCGTTGACGGTCTCGAGCAGTCGCTGGTAGGCGAGCTTGGCGTCCTTGGCCTCGCGGATGTAGGTGCCTTCGCGGGCGAGCCAGAGCACGATGGCCTTGGAGCCGACCGCGTTGGCGATGTCGATGCACTTCTTGGTGCGATCCCAGGCGTAGGCTCGATCGGAGGCGCTGTTGGAGGTGTAGGCGCCGTCGACGGTCTGATCGGCGAACCACAGGCGCGGAGCGACGAACTCCGGGGTGAGGCCTTGGTTGGCGAGCATCGCCTTCACCTCGGTGGCCTTCTTTTGGATCTGGTCGGGTTTGAGTCCGTCCATGCCAGGGACGACGTCGTCGTCATGGAACTGCACGCCCTCGAACCCGAGGGGGCGGTAGAGGGCGAACTTTTCCTCATGGGGGAAGGCCTTGCGGACGTCGCCGCCGAAGGGGTCCCCGCCTTCGCTGATGTTCCAAGGGCCGAAAGAGAATCGATAGGTGACAGGGGTGCTCATGGGGAAAGGTGCTATTTTAGCACCCGGCGTGTGAATCGCTACGCTGGGCGTCTCCTTGGGTGGCACTATCATCTCAATTACCCCCTTGCGGTTGGGGGTGCCTTTGATACGAATGACCCTATGAAAGCCATCCGCGAGAAGGTCGAGCTGCCCGAAGGGCACTCTTTCCGCGTCTTGCGCTGGTCGAAATCCCTCCGGGAGGTCGAGTGTATCCTCGGGCCTGGCCGGACTCAGCCGGTGCGGGGGGAGGGCAATCATTGGCACTTCCATAAGGAGATGGAGCTGACCCTGTTCACGGGCGGGGAGGGCACCCGCTTCGTCGGCGATGCCATCGGCGCGTTCGCGGCCGGCGACCTCGTGCTGCTGGGCGAACGTCTCCCGCATCACTGGCACACTTCGGGAGCGTCGAGCGGTCTCTCGATCCAGTGGCATTTCCCGGAGAGCCATCCCGTGTGGGCGTTTCCGGAGAACCTGGAACTGCGTGACCTCTTCAAGCGCGCCGAACGGGGCCTGCATCTTCGCGGCCGTACCGCGAACGCCATCGCCGCGCTCATGCAGGATGTCGCGCGCAGCAAGGGGGCCGGCCAGCTGGCGTCGTTGCTGCGTCTCTTGGCCGAAGTCGCCGACGCGCCGGAGTCCGATCTGGCCCTGTTGTCTTCGCGCAGCTTCACCCTCAGCGCCGAATCCCATTATCAGAAGGCCATCTCGAGGTCGGTCCAGCATCTCGTCGCCAATTTCCGCGACGAGGTCTGGCTGGAAGACCTCCTGAAGATCTCGGGGTTGAGCCGGCCGACGTTCGCCCGTCAGTTCAAGCAGCATTCCGGGCATAGCTTCAGCGCCTTCGTCAATGAGCTCCGCCTCCAGGCCGCCCGCCGGGAGTTGCGTGAGGGCGAACGAAGCGTCCTGGATGTCGCCTTGGCCTGCGGCTTCCGGCAGGTGACCTTCTTCAATCGCCTGTTCAAGCGGGAGATGAAATGCACCCCGGTGGAATACCGCCGTCGCCAGCGTCGCAAGGGCCGTTAGGGAATTGTCCTCAGACGGACGGACGCGCCGGCTTCGCTGTTTAATGTCGGAAAACTGCTTCCGAACCCCAGAATCCCTCCCATCCCCATGAAACTCCCCGCACTGCTCCTGCTGGCCGCCGCCTCCGTCTCCTTCGCCGCCGACCCGGCGCTCACGATCTACAACGGCGGTTATGCCGTGGTGCGTGAGACATTGCCGATCGACCTCAAGTCGGGCGTCAACCAAGTCTCCTTCGCCGGCGCCACCGCGCAGGTCGAGTCCGATTCCGTCATCCTGCGCGACGTCGCGGGCAAGGCCGAGTTCCAGATCCTTGAGCAGTCGTACCGCAACGACCCCGTCTCCCAGGCGATGCTGCTTTCGCTCTTCGAAGGCAAGACCCTCGAGTTCGTCCGTCGCGAGTCCAACAAGCCCGATCGTGTCGTCGCCGGCAAGGTGGTCCGCAGCGGTTTCGTCCCGGGCGGCAATTTCGTGGAGCCGATCGTCGAGGTGGACGGCAAGCTGCAGTTCTCCCTCCCTGGCGAGCCGGCCTTCCCGTCGCTGGGCACGGATAACGTACTTAAGCCTACCTTGAACTGGAAATTGAACTCGGCGTCAGCCGGCAAGATCGACGCCGAGGTCGCCTATCTCAGCCGTGGTTTCACCTGGGAAGCCAGCTACAACCTCGTCGCCACTGAGAAGAGCGACGTCCTGGATGTCGTCGGCTGGGTCACGATGAATAACCAGAGCGGCATGACCTTCGCCGACGCCAAGATCAAACTCATGGCCGGGGACGTGAACCGCGTGCAGCCCGATTACCCGCAGATGGCCCGCGCCGCGGCCTTTTCGGCGGCGATGGATGCCGTCAAGGTCGTCGCGGAGAAGTCCTTCGACGAATTCCACCTCTACACTTTGGGTAACCCGGCGACCCTGAGGGACAAGGAGACCAAGCAGGTCGAGTTCGTCCGCGCCACGGGCGTCAAGGCGGAGCGTATCTATGTCTTCGAGGGCGCCCAGCATTACCGCCGCGGCGTCACCGCGCCCGGCAAGGTGCAGGTCTACCGTGAGTTCAAGAACTCCGAGGCCAACAAGCTCGGCATCGCGCTCCCGAAGGGCAAGGTGCGCTTCTATTCGCAGGACGGCGATCGTCAGCTCGAGTTCGTCGGCGAGAACCAGATCGACCACACCCCGAAGGACGAGACCATCCGGGTCCTCACCGGCAACAGCTTCGACCTCACGGGCGAACACCGCATGACGAACAACACCGAGAACGGGGCGGAGCGCGTCGCCACCCAGAAGTACGAGGTCAAGGTGCGTAACCATAAGAAGGAGCCCGTCGAGATCCGCGTCGTCGAGCACGCCAACCACGGCGGCAGCTGGACGTTGGCCGCCCAGAGCCAGGAGCACGCCAAGGTCGATGCCAATACGTTCGAATTCCGCGTCCCGCTCAAGCCCGACGAAGAGAAGGTCGTGACTTACACCATCCGCTACACCTGGTAACGGGTAGTGTCGGCACTGCGTGCTGCCCTAGGGTAGGGCTGCCCGGCTCGGTCAGCCGCGGGCGAGCGAGCCGCTCGCCCCTACCTCCTGAACTCCGGCAATAGCTCCGGGGTCGCGCCGGCTTTCGTGCAGACGAAGGCGGCGACGTCCACGGCGCGTTGGTGCACGCGGGAAAGGTCTTCGCCGCGGAGCAGGCCGATGGCGAGGGCGGCGGTGAAGGAATCGCCCGCGCCCACGGTGTCCACGACGGCGACCTTCGGGGCGTTCTTTTCGTCATATGCGCCCTTATGCCACACCAGCGACCCCGCGGCGCCGCGGGTGAGGGCGACGGTGTGCAGGTCGAAGCGCTGGGCGACGGCGAGCGCGTAGGCTTTCTCGTCCTTGGGAAGTCCGAGCAGTTCGGCGACGACGGAGACCTCGTCGTTGTTGAGCTTGAAGACGTTGGCGAAACCGAGGGAAGTCTCGATGACTTCGCGGGAGTAGAAGGCCTGGCGGAGGTTGACGTCGAAGATCCGCAGGCAGTCCGCCGAGGTGTTCTCGAGGAACTCGCGGACGGTACGACGGCTGACGGGGGCGCGTTGGGCCAGGGTGCCGAAGCAGACGGCTTTGCACTTCTTCGCCAGCAGGGCCAGCGACTCGTTCCAGGCGATGTGGTCCCAGGCGGGGTCGGCGGCGAAGGCGTAGCTCGCCTGCTTGGTAGCATCGAGGGTCACCGTGACCGTGCCGGTCGGATGGTCGTTGCGCTGGAGCAGCAGGGTATGGACCTGCTTGCCCGAGAGCGAAGCGAGGGCGTCGTCGCCCAACTTGTCGCGCCCGACCGCGCTGACGACCCAGGCGTCGCCGCCGAGTCCGGCGGCGTGGCAGGCGAAGTTGGCGGGCGCGCCGCCGAAATGGGCCGCATCCGGAAAGACGTCCCACAGGACCTCGCCGAGGCCGACGATGTTAGGGCGGACGATTTCCGGGTTCATGTCACTCAGTGAACGGTCCGCCGCCGACCTTGGCGAGCGCTTCACGCACTTTTTGGCCGCTGAGGTCGCTTGGCTCGGTCTTCGTGGCCAACGCCATGGCCGCGGCGACGCCGGCGGCTTCGCCCATCGCCATGGCGGTTACGGTCACGCGGGTCGAGGCGTGGGCTCCGCGGGTGGCGCTATGGCAACGTCCGGCGACGAGGAGATTGGCGATCTTCTGCGGAAGCAGGGAGCGATAGGGGATGTCGTACGGTTCGGGCTGGACCTTGCGAGGGTCGAAGTCGTTGGCGCCACCGGTGGTGGTCTTGTTGGGGTGAAGGTCGAGATACCAGCAGCCCGTCGCGATGGCGTCGTCGAAGCGACGGCCTTTCATGAGGTCTTCTTCGGAGAGGACGTGTTGGCCGACGATCCGTCGGGATTCGCGGACGCCGATCCATGGATAGGCCTCGATGAAGTAGGCGTCCTTGAAGGCCGGGACGTGCTGTTTCCAGGCTCGGAACATCGCGTGGGCGTCGGCCCGTCCCTGCATCTCGGCGCGCGAGAGGTCGGCGGCGTCGGTCGGATTGGCGGGGACGCGGATGCCGTGGACGTAGACCTCGTTCTTCGCGAACATGAACATCACTCCTGGCCCGTAGTAATAGGGCAGTTCGCCTGCGGTCTGGGCTTGTTTCAGCGCTTCGCGGCAAAGCTTGGAGATGTCGGGCGCGCGTTCCACGTTGCCGATGCGGAAGTGCAGGGTGAGCGGTTGGACTTCGCCGTGCTGCTCGAAGGGCGCGCCCGCCCGAGCGGCCACGTCGGCGTCGCCCGAACAATCGATGACCACCTTCGGCTTCACCGTGACCAGGCCGTCTTTGTTGGCCAAGGCGACTTCGGTGATCCGTCCCTCGGAGGTCGTCGCGTCGCAGACGAAGGAGTTGAAGAGCACGTCGAGCCGGCCCTTTTGTTCCCTGAAGAGCCGGTCGAGCAGCAGCTTGAATTCGAAGGTGTTCGAGATGGTCGGATTATGGCTGACGATCTTCTGGGCGTCGGGCGCGCAGACCCCTGACTTGGAAAGCAATTCCAAGGCGATGCCGCGGACGACCACGCGCTTGGTGGTGATGTGGGCGATGCCGTCGAAGTAGGGCAGGCCGACGCTGGTGACGATGCCGCCGGCGAACGGAGCCTTCTCTACGAGCAGGGTCCTGGCTCCGGCTCGGGAGGCCGCGAGGGCGGCCGCGCTGCCGGCGCAGCCTCCGCCGACCACGAGCACGTCGGTGGAGATGATCTTGCGGTCGGCCTTCCGGTTGGCTGCGGCCGAGGCGCCCAATGGCAAGGCTGAGGCGATCAGCGCGGACTTCAGGAAGTTGCGACGATCGCCCATGGTGCTCAGCCCCAGTGTTGGGCGGTCTTGCGCTTGAGGAAGTCGGCGCTGCGGCGGAGCTGGTCGATGCCGTCGACGCCGTCCTCGATGCTGATCCACCCGTCGAAGCCGACGCGCCTGAGCTCGGTGAAGATGGCGTCGTAGTCGTTGAGTCCCTTGCCGATCTCGCCGTGGCGGAGGCGCTTGGCGTAACCGGCGGCGCCGCCTTCTTCCTTTCGGAGGTCCTCAAGGGTGCCTTCGATCAGATAACGGTCCGAGGCGTGCATGGTGACGACGCGGTTCGAGACGCGATTGAGCAGTTCGATAGGATCGTCGCCCGCGATGTAGGCGTTGCTGGGGTCGTAGTTCACGCCGAAGCCGTCGGAGGGCAGGGCGTTCACCAAGGCGCAGAAGACATCCATCTTCTGGGCGAACTCGGGATACATCCAGAAATCGTCCTTGTAGTGGTTCTCGAGGATGAGC
>CAIWNE010000126.1 GCA_903913915.1 uncultured Opitutia bacterium | reverse complement strand
CCACGATGCCGACGCCCATAAGGGCGACCGTGTTTTCGACAAATTCGCGCTGCCGTTAAAGACGCTGCCCAAGGTGATTGAGGCACGCGAGATCATCGACCAGCTGACGCTGCGCGACATGCCGCCGAAGAAGGCCACCCAGCCTACCGACGATGAGCGCCTCATGGCGATCCGCGCCCTGCGTGACGGCACCGCGGCGGCCGAGACCACCCTGCAGAGCTCCGGCTCGCACACCGTCCTACGCCGTCTCTCTAACCGCGAATATGAGAACACACTCGCGACCTTGTTCGGTCGCCGCATCGACACCCTCGGGCTGACGGCCGACTTCCCTAAGGAAAAGACCGCTCGCCACCTGGACACGATTGGACAGTCGCTGGTGACCTCTGGCTTCCTGGTCGATCAGTATTTCCTGTCCGCCAACCGACTCGTCGAAACCCGCCTCGGCAAGCCGGCCACCGCGCCGAAGACCTGGCGTTTCAACAAGAACTTCGTCCAGTACGAGGAGCTTTACGGCTCGCACAAGAGCGTCTTCAACTTCCGCTACCTCAACCTCTACGAGCAGCCGAACACCGACACGCGTCAGGGTGGCTACGGCCATATCGAGGACTTTAAGCAAGGCGTGCCGATCTCTGGCCTCTACGACCTCGAGGTCGAGGCGACGGCGATGCACCGTGACACCCATTACGACCCCACCATCTTCGGCATCGATCTGTCGGAGCCATTCATCCTCGGCGTCGTGCCGGGCGACGTCACGAAGGGCCACATCCATTATCCGCAGGCCATCGAGCCGCTCCTCGCCAGCAGCGTGGTGCCCGACAACACGCCGACCCGGCTGAAGTTCCGCGTCTGGCTCGAGGCCGGCCAGACCCCTCGCTTCATCTTCCCGAACGGCCCCTACGAATCGCGCGCCTCGGTGCTCACGATCAATCGACGCTACAAAGATGAGTTCAAAGGACCGATCGGGTCCTCGGGCGTCGGCCGGGATAATATCCTCAAGGAAGGCAAACTGCCGCACATTCGCATCAGCGAGATCGTCGTCCAGGGGCCCGTCGCCGAGCCGGCGGGCGGCGCCGAAGAGGTCGCCGTCTTCGGCAGCGATGGCTTCCAGCCCGACCGCGCGCTCGAGCAGCTTTTCACGTTTGCGGCGAAAGCCTATCGACGCCCGCTACAGGACACCGACCGCACGCCGATTCGCAAAATGGTTGAGCAACGGCTCGCCGAAAAAGCCAGCCCACGACAGGCGGCGCTCGATGCCGTCAAACTCATCTTGTGCTCGCCTTCCTTCCTTTACTTGAGCGAGGTCACCCCGGAAAGCGAACGGCGCCTCAGGCCCCACGACCTCGCCACGCGCCTCGCCTATGCCCTCTGGGCTGCACCGCCCGACGAGGCCCTATCCACCTCGGCGGTGTCAGGTAAACTCAGTAGCGACGCAGAACTAAAGAAAGAGATCGACCGCCTGCTGTCCGATGAACGCGTCAACGGCTTCGTCAATGGCTTCCTCGACAGCTGGCTCAACCTGCGCGACCTCGGAGGCATGCCACCGCCGCGCGAGACGAATCGTGCCTACTACGCCGAGGACCTACCGGCGTCGATGAAGACCGAGGTGCGCTTGTTCTTCCGCGACATGCTCAAGGAGAACCGGCCGGTGAGCCAGTTCCTGCACGCGGACCACAGCTTCATCGATAAGAAGCTGGCCAAGCTCTACGACCTGCCCGAGCAGAAGACCCTGCGCCTGGCCGACGGCTTCCAAAAGGTCAGCCTCAAGGACAACCCGCGCCGCGGCGGCCTGCTCGGCATGGCGGCCGTGCTGACGGTCAGCGCCAACGGCGTGGAAACGTCGCCGGTCACCCGCGGCGCCTGGATCAGCGAGAACATCCTCGGCGTCAAGCCGCCGCCCCCGCCGGATACCGTGCCCGCCATCGAACCCGACGTTAGCGGCACGACCACCATTCGCGAGCGTCTCGCCAAGCATAGCATCGACCGCACCTGCGCCGAGTGCCATCGCAAGATCGATCCGCTCGGCTTCAGCCTGGAGGCTTTTGATGCGGTCGGCCGCTGGCGCACTACCTATCCTAAACCGAAGAAGGGCGCGGCGCCAAAGATCGACACCACCGGCGAGTTCGCCTCCGGTAAGACCTACCAGGACTTCGCCGGCTTCCGCGATATCCTGCACGACAATCGCGAGGAACAGT
>CAIWNE010000125.1 GCA_903913915.1 uncultured Opitutia bacterium | reverse complement strand
GGGTCAGGTTGGTGTGCAGCGAGAGGTAGTCGGAGACGGCGAACACGTCGTCCATCGTGGCGGCGCGCTTCACGTCGTACTGGGCGGCGAACTTGTCGTCCCAGTAGAGGTCGAAGCCGACGACCTTCATGCCGAAGGCGCGGGCGCGGATGGCGACTTCCTTGCCGATGCGGCCCATGCCGATGATGCCGATCGTCTTGTCGAGCAGCTCATGGCCGGTCTTGCGCTTCCAGCCGCCGGAGCGGGTGGAGTCGGTGTGGAAGTAGAAGTTCTTCTCCAAGGCGAGCAGGAGGAGGAAGGTGTGCTCGGCGACCGTGGTGTGGTTGACGCCCGGGGTGAAGAGCAGGGGGATGCCCTTGGTCGTGAGGGTCTTCACGTCGATCTTGTCGACGCCGATGCCGTACTTCGAGACGACCTTGAGGCGGGGCAGGGCCTTCTCGATGACCGCGGCGGTGATCATGTCGTCGCCGCAGATGTAGCCGTCGAACTGGCCCATCAGCGCGAGCGTGTCCCCTTCGTTGAGCGGGCCGCGGGCGGTGACGACTTCCCAGCCCGTTTCGGCGAGCATCTTGTGATGTTCTCCGGGGGTATCTTGGAAGGAGGTGGTCGTGAGGAGGATACGCGGCTTCGTCATGGGTATATTCACCTCGATTAGTGGCTTTATGGCGGGGTTCCGTCAACAGGACTTCTGGGGTGGACTTACCTGAAAAACGGCGTTTGGTAGCCGACAACCCCGAGTTTTATGCCGACCTCCGCCCAATCCGTAAGAGCCCCTTCGCATCGATGGGTCATTCTGGCCCTGTTGTTCTTCGCCACGACGATCAACTACATCGACCGTCAAATCCTCGCGCTTCTCAAGCCGATGTTGGATTCGGAGCTCAAGTGGACGAATGAGCAGTACGGGTACGTCAACTCCGCCTTCCAGGCCGCCTATGCCTTCGGTCTGGTTGGCTTCGGTTGGTTCATCGACCGTTTCGGGACCAAGGTCGGGTACGCGGTTTCCATCTTCGCATGGTCGGCCGCCGCGGCCTGCCATGCTTTCGTCGGTTCCGTCGCCGGCTTCCGCATGGCGCGAGTCGCCTTGGGGTTGGGCGAAGGAGGTAATTTCCCTGCGGCCATCAAGACCGTGGCGCAGTGGTTCCCTCGCTCAGAACGGGCTTTTGCCAACGCCTTGTTCAATTCCGGCACCAATATCGGAGCCTTGATCGCTCCCGCCGTCATTCCGCTGATCGCGATCAACTACGGCTGGCGCTCCACCTTCGTCGTCGCCGGCGTCCTGGGCGTCATCTGGATCTTCTTCTGGATTCCTCTCTTCAAGGAAGCTCCGAAGCTGGAGGACGAGGAGATCACCTCCGAACGCAAGGTGCCTTGGCTCAGTCTGCTCGGCAAACGCCAGGCCTGGGCCTACATGGTCTGCAAGTTCCTGACCGACCCGGTCTGGTGGTTCTATCTGATCTGGCTGCCTGACTACTTCAAGCGCGAGCAGCACCTTGACCTGAAGTCCTCGGCGCTCCCGCTGGTGGTGCTGTATGGTATCGTCACCGTCCTCAGCATCTTCGCCGGCTGGCTGGTCAAGAAGCTCGCCGAAAGCGGCCATGACATCGTCAAGGTGCGCAAGGTCTCGATGCTCATCTTCGCTTTGTGCTCGCTGCCGATCTTCTTCGTGCGCGGTCTCGGCATGTGGGAGGCGGTCTTCCTCATCGCCTTCGGCGCCTCCGCCCACCAGGCCTGGTCGGCCAGCCTCTATGCCACGATTTCCGACACCTTCCCGAAGGAGGCCGTGGCTTCGGTCTCAGGCCTCGGCGGTTTCGTCGGTTCGATCGGAGGCATGATCTTCCCGATCGTCGCCGGCCGTATCCTCGACGCGAACGTCAACGGCTACGCGATCCTCTTCGGCTTCTGCGCCTTCGCCTATGTGGTCGCATTTGCGATCCACCATGTCCTGGTGCCGAAGCTCGAGATGGCCGAGGTCTGAGCCTCGCCGCATCGGCAAAAGAAAAGGGCCCCATGATGGGGCCCTTTTTGTTGGCGTGGGACGCGCCGCTCAGCCGGCGACGACGATGTTCACCAGCTTGCCCGGGACGACGATCTCCTTCACGACGGGCTTGCCCTCGGTGAACTTGATCACGTCGGCGTTGGCCTTGGCCAGCGCGAGGAGGGCGTCCTTGGAGATGTCCTTGGCGACCTTGGCGGTGGCGCGGACCTTGCCGTTGACCTGGAAGATGACCTCGACGGTGGTCTCGACCAGCTTGGAGGCGTCGAGCTTGGGCCAGCCGGCCGCGGTGACGCTTTCCTGGTGGCCGAGGCGGGCCCAGATCTCCTCGCACACGTGCGGGGCGAAGGGCGCGGCGAGGCGCACGAAGTCCTCGACGGTCGCGCGACGGAGGGCGGGCGACTTCTCGGCGACGTTCATGAGGATCATCATCTGCGAGATCGCGGTGTTGAACTGGAGGGTCTCGATGTCCTTCTCGACCTTCTGGATCGTGCGGTGCAGCTCGCGGACGAGCTCCTCGGATTCGGCGCCGTCGGCGCTGATCTTAGTCGAGGCGTGGCCGGTGTTCTCGTCGACGGCCAAGCGCCAGAGGCGACGGAGGAAACGGGTGATGCCGATGATGCCGTCGGAATTCCAGGGCTTGGAGGCCTCGAGCGGTCCGAGGAACATCAGGTACATGCGGAGCGCGTCGGCGCCGTGGTCCTTGACGATGGCGTCCGGGTTCACGACGTTGCCGCGGCTCTTGGACATCTTCTCGCCGTCTTCGCCCATGATGAGGCCTGGGTGGAAGAGCTTCTTGAACGGCTCGGCGGTCGGCAGGACGCCGATTTCGTAAAGGAAACGATGCCAGAAGCGCGCGTAGAGGAGGTGGAGCACCGCGTGCTCGGCGCCGCCGATGTAGAAGTCGGGGCAACCCCAGTATTCCAGGTCGGCCTTGGAGGCGAGGGCCTCGGCGTTCTTCGGGTCGATGTAACGCAGGTAGTACCAGCAGGAGCCGGCCCACTGGGGCATCGTGTTGGTCTCGCGCGAGGCCTTGATCCACAGCGGACCCGGCTGCGGCTTGGATTGCGAGACGGTCGCGCCGGAGGCGACGTCGTACCAGACTTCGGTCCACTCGGGCTCCTTCGAGAGCGGCGAATCGCCGGTCGGGGAGGGCTGGTAGGACTTGACGGTCGGCAGGGTGAGCGGGAGCTGCTTGGAGGTCAGCGGCACGGCGCAGACTTCGACGCCGTCGAGCTGGCAGGTCACGGGTTCCTTCGGGAGGAATTCGCGCTCTTCGGAGTCGGCCGGGATCTTGGCGTAATCCTCGCGCGAGACCCAGAGCAGCGGGAAGGGCTCGCCCCAGTAGCGTTGGCGTGAGAAGAGCCAGTCGCGCAGCTTGAAGTTCACGGCGAGCTTGCCCTGACCCTTGGCGGCGAGGTCGGCGGTGATCTTCTTCTTGGTCTCCGTGGCGGACAGTCCGTCGAACGGACCGGAGTTCACCATCGGGCCGTCTTCGGTCCAGGGCTTCTCGTTGACGTCGACCGCTTCCTTGGAGCCGACGACCTGGATGATCGGAAGCTTGAATTCCTTGGCGAATTCCCAGTCGCGTTCGTCATGCGCGGGCACGGCCATAATCGCGCCGGTGCCGTAGGTGATGAGGACGTAGTCGGCGGTCCACACCGGGATCTTTGCGCCGTTGACGGGGTTGATGGCGTAGGCGCCAGTGAATACGCCGGTCTTCTTCTTTTCGGCAAGGTCCGTACGCTCGAGGTCACTCTTATTGCGAATCGCGGCGACGTAGGCTTCGACGGCGTTCTTCTGGTCGGCCGTGGTGATTTTCGTGATCAGCGGGTGCTCGGGGGCGATGACCATGTAGGTCGCGCCGTAGAGCGTGTCTGGTCGGGTCGTGAACACCGTCAAGGTGTCGCTATGGCCATCGAGCTTAAAGGTGACTTCCGCGCCTTCGGATTTACCGATCCAGTTCTTTTGGAGGCGTTTGGTGGAGTCAGGCCAATCGACGTGGTCGAGGCCTTCGATGAGCTTGTCGGCGTAGGCGGTGATGCGCAGGACCCATTGGCGGATCGGGCGTCGTTCGACGGGGTGGTTGCCGCGGTCGGAGCGCGGGCCTTCGGGCGTGTTGAGCACTTCCTCGTTGGCGAGGACGGTGCCGAGGGCAGGGCAGAACCAGACGGGCTTCTCGGAGACGTAGGCGAGGCCATGGCGGAAAAGCTTGAGGAAGATCCACTGCGTCCAGCGGAAGTAGTGCTCGTCCGTCGTGGAGAGTTCGCGGTCCCAGTCGATGGCGAAGCCGAGCATCTGCAGCTGGCGGCGGAAGTTGTCGATGTTACGCTTGGTCTGGACGGCGGGGTGCTCGCCGGTGGCGATCGCGTGCTGTTCCGCGGGGAGGCCGAAAGCATCCCAGCCCATCGGGTGGAGGACGTTGAAGCCGTTGGCCTTCTTGTAGCGCGCGAGGATGTCCGAAGCGGTGTAACCTTCGGGGTGGCCGATGTGCAGGCCGGCGCCGGAGGGGTAGGGGAACATGTCCAGGACGTAGTACTTCGGCTTGCCGCAGGAGATCGGCTCGGTGCGGAAGGTCGAACTGGCTTTCCATGCGGCCTGCCATTTCTGCTCGAAGGAGGGGAAATCGTAGCTGCCGGGTTTTGTTTCCGAAGTGTCCATGAATGCGTGCAGATAGGAGGTTCGGGACGACGCTGGCAAGGTTTTGGAGCGTCCGCCGACCCTATCCCGCTTGCCTAGGCCGTCCGGCGGGGGTTATCTGCCAGCCATGAACGTGCTCGTAGTGGGCGGTGCCGGCTACATCGGCAGCCATTGCGTCCGGCAGGCGCTTGCCGCCGGGCATGAGGTGGCCGTGCTGGACGACCTATCCTACGGTCATGCGGAGTCCGTCCCGGCCGGGGTGACGCTTTATCGCGCCGACATGGGCGACCAAGCCGCCGTCCGCGCCGCCTTGCGCGAGACCCGTGCCGAAGTGGTGATCGATTTCGCGGCGTTCACGAATGTCGGCGAGTCCGTCCAGCAGCCCGCTCGTTACCACGAGAACAACGTCGTGCGGACCGAAGGACTGCTCCAGGCGATGCTCGCCGAGGGCGTGAAGAAGCTGGTCTTCTCCAGCACCTGCGCGACCTACGGGATTCCCGAAAGGATGCCGATCACGGAAGACCTGCCGCAGCAGCCGATCAATCCGTATGGCGCCACCAAGCTCGCGGTCGAGAAGCGTCTGCGCGAGCTCGCCGCCTCGCGTGGCCTGAGCTTCGCGGCCTTCCGTTATTTCAACGCCGCCGGGGCTTCGGCCGACGGAGCCATCGGGGAGGACCACTCTCCTGAGACGCACCTGATCCCGTTGGCCATCGCCGCCGCGCTCGGACGTCGCCCGCCGCTGAAGGTCTTCGGTTCCGATTATCCGACCCCCGATGGCACGTGCCTGCGCGACTACGTGCATGTGGACGATCTCTCCCGCGCCCATCTCGATGTGCTGCCGAAACTCGGCCAGCCGGGGCAGGCCCTGTTCTATAATCTCGGCACGGGGTCGCCCTGCTCGGTCAAGGATGTCATCGCCAGCGTCGGTCGCATCCTTGGTCGCCCTGTCCCTCACGAGTTCGCCCCTCGTCGCGAGGGCGACCCGCCCGCGCTTTACGCTGACGCCTCCAAGGTCTGCCGCGAGCTGGGCTGGGTCCCGCGCTATGACACGCTCGACAGCATCGTGCTGACCGCTTGCAATTGGCATCTCGCCCGACCCAAGGGCTTCGCCTCCTGATCCGATGTCCGAACAGCTTCACCCGCACTGGCGCATCCAGTACATCCGCACCCGCAAGGAGCCCGGCGCCGGCAGTCCGTTCGCCGCGTTGCTCGCGGCGAACGACGACGAGGCCAACCTCATCCTGCATCGCGGCGCCCACTGTTTCGTCATCCTCAATAATTCGCCTTATAATCCGGGCCATCTCATGGTCCTGCCCAACCGCGAGGTCGGCGAGCTGGCCGATCTCACCGTTGCCGAACGCGTCGAGATGATGGACTTGCTCGTGCGTTGCCAGGCTGTCCTGCAGAAGGTGATGAGCCCCGCCGGCTTCAACATGGGCCTCAATCTCGGCAAGGCCGCCGGCGCGGGCATCCCGACGCACCTGCACTTCCACGTCGTGCCGCGCTGGGACGGCGACCACAACTTCATGCCGGTCATCGCCGACACGCGCGTCCTGCCGCAGGCATTGTCCGAGCTGTGGGCGCGTCTCAGGCCCGTCTTCGCCGCCGCATGAACCGCGTCGTCGACATCTCCGTCCGCTACGCGAAGACCAAGGTCTCCGCGGTTTCGGTCCGGCGCGTCGTCCATGCGCTCGATAAGCTCAAGGGCTACCGCTGCCCCGAAGGTTCGCTCTCCATCGCCTTCCTCGGCGACAAGGAGACGGCCAGGCTGCACGACGAATTCCTGGGCGACCCTACCGTGACCGATGTCATCACGTTCGTCGGCGAGGACCACCCCGGCGAGCCCTTCGCCGGCGAGATCTGCGTGAACATCGATCAGGCCCGTCGCGCCGCCAAGGAGCATGGCGTCACCCTGGCCACCGAGCTGCGCCTCTACGTGGCGCACGGCTGGCTCCATCTTTCCGGCCTGCGCGACGGCAACCGCAAGGAATCCGCGGCGATGCGCGTGGGCGAGGCCGTGGCGGTCTCGCACCTCGACAAGTTGGGCGCCAAGCTGCGCGTCCGCGATTAACGGACTCGCCCTCGGGGCCGTCCGCGTCCAATTTTCACGCCGATGAAGCGCACCGTCATCATCCACTCCGGGGGCATGGACTCCACCGTGCTTCTCGCCCATCTCCTGGCCGAGGGCAGGGAGGTGCATGCACTGTCGGTGGATTATGGTCAGCGTCACCGCCGTGAGCTCGTCGCCGCCGCCGAAATCTGCGGCCACTACAGGGTGCCCCATCGCATCGCCGACCTCCGCGGGCTGACGCCGCTCTTCGGTGCCAACGCCCTGACCGATTCCCATGTGGCCGTGCCGGAGGGTCATTATGAGGAGGCGAGCATGAAGGCCACCGTCGTGCCTAATCGGAACATGCTGCTTATCGCGACCGCCGCCGCCTGGGCGATGTCGCTCAAGGCGTCCTCGGTCGCCTATGGCGCCCATGGCGGCGACCATGCCATCTATCCCGATTGCCGCCCTGTGTTCGCGGATGCCTTGGACAAGGCCATCCGCCTCGCCGACTGGCATGAGGTCTCGCTGGAGCGCCCGTTCGTCGGCATGGATAAGGCCGCGATCGTGCGCCGCGGCTTCGAGCTCGGCGTCCCCTTCGGGCTGACCTGGTCGTGCTACGTCGGCGGCGACAAGCATTGCGGTAAGTGCGGCACCTGCGTCGAACGCAAGGAGGCCTTCGCCCGCGCTGGCGTGAAGGATCCGACCGTTTATCTGGGTTGACCCGCCTGTTTTCGCCCGGTCCACCGCCCGTGGGTTCGGTTGTGCCTTGCGGCTCGAGGGTGCAGTCCTCTATTTCGAGGAAGACCGCATGTTCACCTGCAGCAAGACCTACCGCGACATCCCGTTCGCCCACCGGCAGCACCGGCATGACGGGCATTGCTCGTTCCTGCACGGTCATAACTGGGGCATCGAGATCGAGTTCGGCTGCGAGCAGCTCGACGAGCGCGGTTTCGTCGTCGATTTCGGCGGCCTCGGCTTTCTGAAGACCTGGATCGCTGACCACCTCGATCATGCTTGCCTCTTCGCGAAGGAAGACCCTGTCCGCGAGCAGCTCCTGAAGGATTATCCGAAGCTTTTCCGTCCGCTCGTCATCGACTCCGTCTCGACCGAAGGCATCGCGAAGTTCCTCTTCGAGACCTTCGATCCGATGGTGCGCAAGGAGACCGGCGGCCGCGCCTGGGTCCGGCAGATCATCCTGCATGAGGATACCAAGAACAAGGCGAGCTATCAGCCGAAGACCTGACCATGGCCGAGCTCTACCCCGTCAATGAGACGTTCCTCAGTTGGCAGGGGGAGGGCGTCCATCTCGGCCGCAAGGCGTTCTTCATCCGGTTGCAGGGTTGCCCGGTCAAGTGCTCTTGGTGTGATTCCGCGTCGACCTGGCATCCGCAGTTCGTGCCGAAGCAAGTGCGCAAGGCTTCCGCCGCCGAGCTGGCCGAAGAGGCCGCCGCTGCCCGTCCGGAGTTCGTCGTCGTTACCGGAGGAGAGCCCTGCATCCATGACCTCGTCCCGCTCCTGGCCGTCATGGCCTCCGCGGGACTCAAGGTCCACCTCGAGACCTGCGGAGCCTACCCGGTCGCCCCTGGTTTCGCCTGGGTGACGGTCAGCCCCAAGTGGGCCAAGCCTCCGCTGGCCGATTCCCTGGCCCGGGCGGATGAAGTGAAGCTCATCGTCGAGGCGCCGGACAGCATTAGCCGATGGACCGAGGCCGTGGGCGGCAAGTGGCTCAGTCCCAACGTCTGGCTCCACCCGGAATGGTCTCGCCGGGCCGATCCGGCCGTCCTGAAGACGATTACCGAGCAGGTGAAGCAGGTGGGTGCCCCTTATCGGGCAGGCTGGCAGGTCCATAAGCCCTATTCTGCCGACGCTTTGGACCCCCGGGCCCGTCCGCCGGCGCCTTTGGGCGGCGACGTCGGCAAGGGTTTCTGAGCACGACGCCTCCGTCCGTCGGACTCATGCCTGACCTTTGGTCCGGCACTATCTTCGAATGGGAACTTTTTTTGCTTCACACGGGGGCGGAACCCTCATTCAAAACGACCTCATGAACCGACCTGCCGTGCTCGCTCTTGAAGATGGAACCATTCTTCGGGGCAGGGCGTTCGGAGCCTCGGCCACCCTCTGCGGCGAAGTCGTGTTCAATACGAGCATGACCGGCTACCAGGAGATCCTCACGGATCCTTCCTACTTCGGCCAGATCGTCACCATGACGACCCCGCAGATCGGCAACTACGGCGTCAACGAAGACGACTTCGAATCCGCCCGCCCGCACGTCGCCGGTTTCGTCGTGCGCGACCTTTCGCCGATCGTCTCCAACTGGCGCGCCACCACCGACCTGAGCACCTGGCTCGCGAAGTACGGCATCCCCGGCATCGAAGGCGTCGACACCCGCTCGCTCACCAAGAAGCTCCGCTCCGCCGGCGTGATGAAGGCCTGCCTCTCCACCGAGGGCCTCACCGATGAGGAAGCCCTCAAGCGCGCCCGCGCCTGGACCGGCCCCGTCGGCGCCGACGTCGTCAAGGACGTCACCTGCACGGCCCCGTCTCACTACCACGCCACCGCCGGCGACTGCGAGGCCTTCACCGTCCCGGGCACGCACCTCAACAAGCCCAAGGACCGCGCCAAGAAGTACCGCATCGCCGCCTATGACTTCGGCGCAAAGACCTCGATCTTCCGCCGTCTCGTCGCCTCCGGCTTCGACGTCCATGTCTTCCCGGCCCGCACCCCGGCCGCCGAGATCCGCGCCTTCAATCCCGACGGAGTCTTCCTTTCCAACGGCCCGGGCGATCCCGCCGCCCTGAAGTACGCCCACGAAGCCGTGGCCGACCTCATCAAGACCTACCCGGTCTTCGGCATCTGCCTCGGCCACCAGATCATCACGCACGCCATCGGCGCTTCGACCTATAAGCTGAAGTTCGGCCACCGCGGCGGCAATCAGCCCGTCAAGAACACCGAGGAAGGCCGCGTGGCCATCACCGCCCAGAACCACGGCTTCGCCTCGAAGCGCGAGGAACTGGAGCGCTGCGGCGCCATCGTCACCGAGGTCAACCTAAACGATGACACCGTCTCCGGCCTGCGTCTCAAGGACAAGCCGGTCTTCTCCGTCCAGTATCACCCGGAAGCCGGCCCCGGCCCGAACGACGCGGACGTGCTCTTCGATCGGTTCTACGACCTGATCGCCAAGAGCAAGGGCGCCAAGTAAGCCCGCAGGCCATGGCTGCACGAATTCTCGCAGCCCTTTGCCTCGCTCTCGGCCTCGTCGGCTGTTCGTCGTCGCCGCGTTCGCCCGAAGAGGCGCTGACGCAGCTCATCGAAGGCGCCGTCGCAGGACGCGCGACGGCGGACCAGTATCAGAACGTCGACCCCGTCGACGAGGCCACCGTCGCCCAGTTCGTCTACGTCGAGGAGTGGCTGGACGTGAATGGGGAGGCCGTCGTGGATGTCCGTCCGGGTGCGGTCCCCTCGGAGGGGTCGTTCCGCTTCACGCGTTCCGCCGACGGCCGCGCGACCTACCTCATCTCCTACGGTTGGCCCGGCCCCCGGGTGCTTTCACGCGTGCTGCGTCCTGCCCCCGGCTCGAAGATCATGCTCCTCGGCTGGTCCGACCTCCTGCTTTGGGAGCAGCGGGGCGAGGTCTGCGTCATCGAGACGCCTCGCGAGATGGCCGACGAGGAGAATCACCCCTGCAAGCAGGCGTTCGTCTTCAAGGTCGAGTCGCCCCGCTGAAAGGGCGGCTCAGAGCTCGACCTGCATGCCTAGTTCGACCACGCGTCCGGGCGGAAGGTTGAAGTAGGCCGTCGCGGAGAGGGCGTTGCGGTTGAGCACTTCGAAGAGCTTTTCCTGGACGGCGTTGAGCGAGAAGCCCGTCGTCGCCCGGACGATCGTCTCGCGGCTGAGGAAGTAGGTCGTCTCCATCGAGTTCGGCGTGATGCCGAGCTCCTTGTAGGCCGCTTCCAGGACAGGGTAGACGTCCTGCTTCTCGCGGAAGCCGAACTTGCCGGTCACGCTGAGCACGGAGGGGAACTCCTCGTGGCTCTCGACCTTGCAGAACTTAGGGCCGCGCGTGTTGAAGCTGATGCGCTCGCCCGCCGGCACGATCGCTCGGTCCTCGTCGACCTTCAGCGTCACGACGATGAGGTGGTCGTGGAGGGCCTTGTTGTGCTTGAGGTTGTGGGCGAGGGCCATCGGCACCGACTTCGTCGAGCCGGTCATGTAGATCGCCGTGCCCTTGACGCGGCTGAGCTTGCCCGCGATGAAGCGGTCCTCGACGCTGTCCAGGAAGTTCCCGAAGTCGTCGATGCCTTCGCCTTCGCTCATCTTCTCCTTCATCACCAGGCGTCCCTTGTTCCAGACGGCCATGATGTAGTAGACGAGGAAGCCGGCGGCGAGCGGCAGCCAGCCGCTCTCGAAGATCTTCGGGAAGTTCGACGACACGAAGACGATTTCGAGGAGGATGACCGGCGCGACGAAGACGTAGGCCGTGACGGACGGGATCTGGAAGCGTTGGCGCAGGTACTGGCCGAAGAGGATCGTCGTGACCAGCATCGTCAGGCTCACCGCGATGCCGTAGGCGCTGGCGAGGTGCTCGGAGGACTTGTATTGGAGCACGAGGTAGATCGAGCCGATCATCAGCAGCCAGTTGATGATCGGGATGTAGATCTGGCCGGACTCCTGGTCCGAGGTGCGCTCGATGCGCATGCGGGGCAGGAAGTTCAGCTGGATGGCCTGCATCGTCGTCGAGAACGCGCCCGAGATCAGGGCCTGCGAGGCGATGATGGCGGCGAGGGTGGCGATGACGACGAGCGGGATCTGGGCCCAGTTAGGGGCCATGTTGAAGAACGGATTGAAGCCGTGCTCGAATTCCTTGGCCGGCTGCGCGAGCGCCCAGGCGCCCTGGCCGAGGTAGTTGAGGATCAGGGCGGGGAAGACGATGAAGTACCAGCCGGCACGGATGGGTTTCTGGCCGAAGTGGCCCATGTCGGCGTACAGCGCCTCGGCGCCGGTGACGGCGAGGAAGACCGCGCTGAGGATGATCATCGACAGGCCGGGGTGCTCGATGAAGAAGCCGACGGATTCCAGGGGATTGAAGGCGTGGACGATGACGGTGGCCTGCGTCGGATGGGTGATCATTGAGCCGATGCCGGTGGCCGCGATGCAGGCGAACCAAGCCAGGGTGATCGGACCGAAATACATGCCGACCTTGCCGGAGCCGCGCTTCTGCAGGGCGAAGATGCCGATGAGGATGACGACCGCCATCGCCGGGATCAGGATGGTCAGGAAGTGGTCGGAGAAGGGGCCCTTGAGGCTTTCGTTGGCTTCTTGGATGCCTTCCAAGGCAGAGAGGACGGAGATGGCCGGGGTGATGACGCCATCGCCGAAGAGCAGGGCGGTACCGAAGACGCCGAGCAGGACGAGCACGCTGCGATGCTTGCGCTTGGCGTGCAGATGGGTCCGGTCCTCCTCGCTCTTATCGTCGGCTTTCTCCTTCTTCGTGGCCAGGGAGACGAGGGTCATGATGCCGCCTTCGCCGTCTTCGTTGGCCTCCATGATGAAGAGGACGTATTTGACTGTGACCACGCAAATCAGAGACCAGATGATCATCGAGACCGCCGGGACGGCGACCTGTTCAACGGTGGCCCCGGCATGAAGGCCATTGCGCAGGCATTCGCGGAAGGCGTAGAGCGGGCTGGTCCCGATATCGCCGAAGACCACCCCGAGGGCGGCGATCGTGGCCGCCATGGTGAGCGGCGAGACGGAAGTGGAACCTTCGGACGATTCCTGGGCAGGCTTGCTCATGTAGAGTTATTCACACTGACAGGTCCTGAGGGGTAATCAAAACCAATCGGGATGCTCCGGGGCTTGCTTTTTTGGCCCTAAATCGCATTTCCAGACTTTCCCTTTCCCCGCTTTCCAAACAATACGAACAATGAATATCATCCAAACTGTTGTCAATCAAGTGATTGCAGAAGCGCCGTCCGCCGCGGGTGCCCCCGAGGGTTTCCAGTGGCAGGGTCTGCTCTTCCCGATCCTGATGCTGGCCGGCATGTACTTCCTGCTGATCGCCCCCCAGCGTAAGCGCCAGAAGGAGCTCGAAAAGCTCCAGTCCGAGCTCGCCGTAGGCGATAAGGTCCTGGCTGCCGGTGGCATCTACGGACGCGTGGTCTCCCTCAAGGACGACCGCATCACCCTTGAACTCGATTCCGGCCGCATGACCGTCCACAAGTCCGCCATCATGGGCAAGGACGTCGAAGCCGTCGTCCAGGCCTAAGGTCGTTCACCCCTCATCCGACCCTGATACTATGACGTCCAGGACCTGGTTCTGGAAAATCGCGGTTTCGCTCGTCGCCCTGGCTGTCGCCTGGTTCGAGTTCCATCCGATTGCTCCGATCCCCCTCGATCAGTTCGTGCCCACGCAGGTCATCGCGCAGAAGCCCGAATTCGACAAGTTGCACGCCGAAGCCCTTGAGCGCGTCAAGCACTACAAGGATGCCTCCGTCCCCGCCGACAAGAAGTCGGTCTCGTACTTCCAGGCCCTCCGTGACATCGGTGAAGGCCGTGGTCGCGCCGCCCCGGTCGACTTCCGTCCGTTCTTCTTCACCGAGAAGCAGATCGTACGCGAGCCCGACCAGTCCAAGCGTAACGGCATCGTCCTCAAGCAGCTCATGGTGTCCTCCCAGGGCCGCCTCAAGCTCGGCCTCGACCTGCAGGGCGGGGTGTCCTTCACGCTGAAGGTCGACCCGACCGGCGCCGAATCCGGCGAGAAGGCCGCGGGCGACAAGTCGAACGTCTCGCACGCCGAGATGGTCAATCAGGCCCTCCAGGTCATGGAACAGCGCGTCAACCAGTTCGGCGTCGCCGAGCCGGTCCTCCGTCCCGTGGGCGACCTCTCCCTCGAGGTCCAGCTCCCCGGCGAGGACGCCGCCAACAATCCCGACGTCATCGACGCGCTGAAGAAGCCCGCGAAGCTCGAGTTCCGCCAGGTGCACCGCACCGAACGTCCGTCCGAGGCCGACCGCGAGCACGCGCTCCGTTCGCTCCCCGTCGACCCGATGCTCGGCGCCTCATCCGCGATCTCGACCTACGAGGTGCTCACGCTCCGCGACGTCGACAACCGCACCGGCGAGGTCCGCATCAACCGCTACTTCGTCCGCAAGACCGCCGACGCGACCGGCAAGATCATCAAGGCCGCCTCCGGCCGCTCCGACGACGGCATCTCCTTCTACGTGGACATGAAGTTCACGGACGAGGGTTCCAAGAAGTTCGGCGACCTCACCGCCAAGATCGCCGAGGGCAACAGCCGCTCGGTCGGTCAGCTCGCCATCGTCCTCGATGGCAAGCTACAGTCCGCCCCGACCGTGCGCGAAGCCATCCGCAGCACCGGCGCGACCATCACCGGCAACTTCAGCCGCGAGGAGGTCATCAACCTCGCCAACGTGCTGAACAACCCGCTCGAGTTCCCGCTGATCACGCAGGACGTGACCTCCGTCGGACCGACCCTCGCCAAGGACGCGCAGGGCAAGTCCGTCACGGCCTCGCTCGTCGCTGTCGGCCTCGTCATCTTCTTCATGGTCGGCTTCTACGTCTGGGGCGGCTTCATCGCCGTCGCCGGCATGGTGCTCAACCTCCTGATGATGCTCGGCGCCATGGCCTACTTCGGCGCGACCATCACGCTCCCCGGCGTCGCCGCCCTCGTGCTCACGCTCGGCATGGCCGTTGACGCGAACATCCTGATCCTCGAACGCGTGCGCGAAGAAGCCCGCGCCGGCAAGGACCGCGCCGTCTCCCTCCGCGAAGGCTACAACCGCGCGACCTGGACGATCGTCGACGCCAATCTCACGCACTTGCTCGTCGCGCTCATCCTCGCCTTCATGGGCACGGGTCCGGTCCGCGGCTTCGGCATCACGCTGATCATCGGTATCTTCACCACGCTCTTCACGACCCTCGTGACCTGCCGCGGCCTCCAGGAGCTCGCCCTGTCGCGAGGCATCATGTCCCGCATCTTCGGCCTGCCGGTCTTCAAGCCGACCCTCGACATCCCGTTCCTGAAGTTCGCCCGCGTGGCGTTCATCGTCTCCTGGGCCATCGTCGCCCTGGGCATCTCCGAGCTCGCTTACAAGGGCAAGGAAGCCTTCGGCAAGGACTTCCGCGGCGGCGAATCCTCCCTCGTGGCCATCGCGCCCGGCGCCAAGGTCGACACGGGCAAGATCGCGGCGCTGGCCGCCTCCGTGGGGCTGCCTGACACCACCGTCACCGTCCAGACCCCGGTCGGCGGCGGCGAACCCACCCTCCGCATCGAGACCGAACTCACCAAGGACAAGTCCAAGGGCGAGTTCGCCAACGTCGCGACCATCGTGGGCGCCATCAAGGCCAAGTCTCCCGAGATCCTCAAGGACCGCGACGCTTCCGTCGAGAAGCTGATGCTTTCCCGCGAGGCCATCGGCGGCTCCGTCAGCGGCGAGCTCCGCTCCAACGCCATCTGGTCCGTCGTCCTCGCCCTCGTCGGCATCGGCATCTACGTGTCGCTGCGCTTCGAGACCGGCTTCGGCATCGCGGCCATGGTCGCCACGTTGCACGACGTGCTGATGACCGTGGCCCTCTTCGTCTTCTTCGGCGGCCAGTTCAACGCGGCCCTGATCGCGGCGATCCTGCTCATCATCGGCTACTCGGTGAACGACACCATCGTCGTCTTCGACCGAATCCGGGAGGAGCTGCAGAACAATCCCGGCCGCGACCTCCGCGACGTGATCCACTTCGCCATCAACCGCACGCTTTCCCGTACGATCCTGACCTCCGCGACCGTCTTCCTCTGCGCGGTGGCCCTCTGGGCCTTCGGCGCCGGCGACGTCCGCCTCTACGGCGAGGTCTTCATCTACGGCGTGCTCACCGGAACCTTCTCCTCGTTCTTCATCGCGAGCCCCATCTTCTACTGGTGGCACAGGGGCGATCGTAAGGGCGTAGACGCCGCGGAACTTCCGCGCACCTACTCCTGGGAGGCTGGCTCCGACAAGGACGCCTAAGGGCCGCCCCACGCATGGCCGCCTGGTCTCACCGGGCTGCGGACGCCGGGCTTGCCCGTCGGATCGCGGCTGCGCTGGGGGTTTCCGAACCCCTGGCCTATGTCCTCGCCCGCTCCTTCGCGGACGAGGCCGAGGCGGAGCGCCATCTCCGCCCCCAGCTCGCCCACGTCTCCGATCCGTTCGCGGTCGGCGGTCTGCGCGAAGCCGCCGAACGTCTCGTACTCGCCGCCGCCAAGGGCGAACGCATCGCCATCCTGGGCGACTACGACGTCGACGGAGTCTCGAGCACGGCGATGCTCGTCCACTTTCTGCGCCGCCTTGGCGCGCATCCGGAATACTTCGTCCCGCGCCGGCTGGAGGAAGGTTACGGCCTTTCGATGGCCGCGCTCGACCGCGTGCTGGCCGAAGCCAGGCCGCAGCTTTTCGTCGCCCTCGATTGCGGCACGAACTCGAAGCCGGAGGTCGATCGCCTCCGCGCCGAAGGGGTCGACGTCATCGTGGTCGACCACCACGTGGCCAAGGAATCCCGCGTGACCTGCACGCTGGTCAATCCGCGCGTCAACGACGCGGACGACGCGCCATGGCAGACGCTTTGCACCGCCGGCCTGGTCTTCAAGCTCGTGCATGGCGTGCTCAAGGTCCTTCGCCTGGCTGGCGACGAACGCGGCACGAGCATCGCGGTGAAAGATTACCTCGACCTTGCCGCGCTCGGTACGATCGCCGACCTCGTCCCCCTGCGCACGGAGAACCGTATCCTCGCCGCCCATGGCCTCAAGGCCCTCGGCGAGGCCCGTCGCCAAGGCCTGCGCGCGCTCATCGCCGTCAGCGGCATGGAGCCGGGCGGCGTCCTGACCTCGGTCGATGTCTCCTATCGCATCGGACCGCGCATCAACGCGAGCGGCCGTCTCGCCGACGCCTCGCTGCCGCTTCGCCTGCTGTTGTCCGATGATCCGGACGACTGCCTGCGCGACGCCGCCCAGCTGGACGCGATCAACCGCGAACGCCAGGAGATCGACAAGAAGGTCACCGAGGAAGCCATGGCCCAGGCCAAGGCGATGGGCGACCTGGCCGGTTACGTCGTGCATGGCGACTGGCATCCCGGAGTCGTCGGCATCGCCGCCGGCAAGATCTGCCGCGCGCTCGACCGTCCCGTCATCGTCCTCGGCAAGGAAGGGGAGAGCGCCAAGGGCTCCGGACGCAGCGTGCCGGGCACCAATCTCGTGGAAGCCCTCGGCGTCTGCGCCGACCTGCTCAAGACCTATGGCGGACATCCGATGGCCGTCGGCGTCTCGTTGAACGTCGCCGACGTCGAGGCCTTCCGCGCGCGCTTCGCCGCGGCGGTCGAAGCCCAGAAGCTCGCCGGCGTCGTCCAGGCCGACGGGCGTGACATCGACATCGCCCATTGGATCAAGCCTTCCGAGGTCACCGATCAGCTGCTGGACGACCTCGACCTCATGCAGCCTTACGGCGAAGGGAACACCGAGCCGGTCTTCGGCTTCAAGGGTTTCGTCTTCGACCGTCCGCCTACGCCGTTCGGCGAAGGGAATTTCCGGCATCAGCTTCCGCTCAGCGGCGGACGACGCTTGAACTTCGTCGCCTGGCGCATGGCCGACCGCATGCCTGAGCCCGGCAAGGCGGTCGAGATGGCGGTCAAGCTGCAGTGGAATCGCTGGCAGGGACGCCGTATCCCGCAGGCCGAGATCCTCGATTGGCGCTACGTCTCCTGATCACTTCCTGACAGCAGGCACTGTTGGGCGTTTCGGGGCGGGCATCTTGTCGCGACTGAGGTCGCCGACGCCCTTGAGGACGACGGTGCCGGAGCCCTCGGGGCCGGCGCTGACGAAGAACAGGCCGCGTTGGGCGTTGTCCTGGAACATGTGCAGGCTGAAGCCGACCTTCTCCTCGCCGCCCTCGTAGGTCATGATCGTGCCGTCGAAGTAATCGTGATCCTTGGCCCCGCCGCGGATCGACCGGGCTTCCTTCTGCGGGATCTTGACGGCGTTCTGGCCGATACGGATCTCGAGGGGGTAGGGGCAGAGGTTGAAGAAACGCAGCGAGCCTGGCGGGAAGCTGCCGGGGCTGTCCGGCAGCGCCATGATGCCGCCTTCCCATCGGCCAGGGGCGACGGCCAGGATGAGGTGCTGGTTGTTGGCCGAAGCGGGCAGCAGGAACCAGGCGAGGGGCGGTTCGGAGCTTGCCTGGCTTGGCTGGGCCGGTTTGGGGCTCGGCTTGGGACCCTTGACCTTGCTCTTGGCGGCCGTCGGCTCCTCGGCAGGTTCGTTCGCGGTGATCTTCACGATTTCGAGCCGAGCGGGCCCCTCGTAGGCGATCTCATCCGATAGTTGATCCAGCAGGATCGAGACGGGGACGACCTTGCCGGCCATGCGCACGCCGCAACCGAGCAGGGCTTCGTCCCAGGCCATGAACTTGAGACGCGCGGAGACGTGATCCTTGGCCGGGTCGGCGGCAGACAGGAGTGCCGACCAGAGGGCCAGCAGCAGGAGCCACTTAGATTTCATCGGACTTGAGGGTGCGCGTGGAGATGACCTTGAAGCGGCGACCGAGCACGGCGTTCACGCCTGAGAGGCCAGTGGTGGCTTCGGCCGGGTTGGTCGCGTCGACGTAATCCGGGAAGCGTTGGACGACGGCTTCGACCCAGACCGAGCCGGTCTCGCCGCTGCTCTGGGTGGCTTCGCCGTAGCAACGGATCGTGAAGGTGTCGGAGCGCGTCGCGATGGCCGAGCCCAGCGACTGGAGGAGGTCGGATTGCAGGAGGTTGCCGGGGGCGCCGAGGAGGGTATGCGTGCGCGGGGTCGTGTCCCCTTGTGCGTTCAGTTCGATGTTCTCCGGGTTGGAGGCGAAGGTCGGGTCGGGTCCGTTGACCGTGGCGGAGAAGGTCGTCTTGGTGAGTTTCACGCCTGAGGGGAGGCCTGCGAGGCGGTCGCTGAAGCCTGAGGGGGTGGTCGTGCCGTAGGTCGTCTTGTCGGCGCGGAAGATGGCGGCCTGGAGCGCTCCGCAGCGCGAAGACCAGGTGTCGTCGCTCACGAAACGGTTGATGAACTCGCTGAGCGAGAGGTAAGGCGTGGCGGGCTGGGCGCCCGAAGCCATGCCGCGGAAGATGCGCGTGGCCGGGGTCTGCGTCTTGACCGTGCGTACGGACTGCGCGAAGCGTGCCTTGTTCTCCGCCACGATCGCCGCGGCTAGGCTGTCGATCTGGCTATCCTTGAGATTTGCGAAGCCCGTCCAGTTCGTCGAATTCCCTAGGTTCGTGCCGCCGGCGATCGTCATGTTCTGGGCCTGCAGGGCCCTGGGGAAGCGCGCGTTCTCGGCGAGCGAGGGCGAGGAGGCGCTGATACCCGTGCCGACCGCGAACTTCTTGGCTGAGCCGAGGAAGCATTGCCAGGCGGTGAAGGAGGTGGAGTTGACGTTGAAGGCTCCCTGATTGAGCAGGACCTTCGCCGCCTGCTTGTAATCGGCCAGGGCGGTCTTGGTGTTGCCGTCGGTGGCCTTGTCCTGGATCAGCGTGAAGCGCGGGTTGTCGAGGCGGGCGGAACCGCTCGCGACGGCATCGATGACGGAACTGAGGGACGTGAGCACGGCCGGTGACTGCGGATTGCCGTTGCCGCCGAGGATGTCGCTCGATGTCGGGTTCCAGGGGGTGGTCGCCGCGGCCCGGTCCATGCGCGGCGCGAGGCTGGACAGGAAGAAACCGTCCCAGAGCGCTTCATTGATGAGGTAGGTGTGGTCGTAGTCGGTCCAGTTGGCCATGCCGTCCTGGTCTTGTACCAGGGCGCTGGATTTGACCAGCGGGCTGGCGAAGCTGTTGCCGACGCTGAGGAGCGGCTGCTGGTCGCGGACGGCGAGATTCGCGTGGACGTATTGGGCGAGCGAGACCGGCTGGACGAGGGGCACTTCGGTGATGACCGCACTGGTGCTGCCGGCCGAAGAGTTCGAGTAGCCTCCGTAGGTCAGCCCGCTGAGCGATTGGACGATCTGGGGCCACTGGGTGGCGGGAGTCCCCGTCGGCCGCCAGTAGCGGGCGGCGAAGCTGGAAGAGGGGCCGATGAGGCCGGTGCCAGTGGCGGGCACGCGGCCGGCTCCGTCGGCTCGAAGCACCGGAGCCAGGGGGTTTGAGTGCGTGAAGAGAGGATGGCCGTTCTTCGTCGTGTCGCCGGTCTTGGAGATGTAGTCGAAGACGCCGATGACGTTGGCCGGCATCGGGTCGCCGACCCCCGAGTAGGCGCCGGAGGTGCGATAGGCGATGGAGGAGTAGTCGTAGAACTTCAGTTCGGCGGGCGTGCCGATGCGGCTGGTGTTCAGCGAGCGGTAGAAAAGCTCGGCGTGCTCGCTCGTCTTGAAGTAGTGCTCGAAGGTGCTTTGCGAGGCGCCGTTGCTGTCGATCAGCTGGTCGCCGGGCCAGCAGGCGAGGGCGTAGCGGGCACGGAAGTCGCCCCCAGGGACGATTTGGAAGCCGAAGGTGTCGTCGCCTCGCCAGAGCACGTTGGGGTCGCCTGTTCCCCAGTCGGGATTCTCGTCCTTGAAGCCTCCGGTCTGGTTGAAGCCATTGACGAGCGTCGTCGCCTGCTTCCAGCTGACCATGCCGACCTTCTTGCCGGTGCTGTCGACGGAGGGGCAGGAGAGCACCCGCAGTTCGCCGGGCTGCAGGGTGAGGTCGGGCGGGAAATAGACGCGGAACATGTCCTTGTTGTTCGCGGCCGAGCTTTGCTCTCCGTAGAACTTACTGAGAGGCACGTTGAAGACATAGGTGGGGCCGCTGCCGTGCATCGTGTAACGGGTGAAGCGGAAGGTCCAATTCTGCCAGTCGGTGAAGTCGAGCGCGGCGTAGCGCGCATTGCCGTTCGAGGCGCCGGTGGCATCTTTCCAGGTCATCGCGACGTTGTAGGGGTTGTGGACGACGACGATGGGCGTGAGGTTGAGCCAGAGGTCCGCCCCTCCGCTCATGTAGTATTCGATGTTCACGCTGAAGACCAGGCTCGCGCGCTGGATGTAGGGCGTGACAGCGATGTTGGTCGGACGTGGTATCGCGCGACTGCTCGTCGTGGTGGTCGGCGGGCCCGGGACGTTGACGGTCACGAAGCTCGGCAGCGAAGACGCCGAATAGGTGTCGTTGACGTTGGGATTGATCGTCGTGGGCAGGTCCCCGGCGAACGCGTCGGAGTAGACCGGGATCTCGTTGCGAAGGTTGTCGATGTTGTTGAAGCCGGACTTGTTGGGGTACATGCCGCGGGCGTTCGGATAGGAAGCGCGGGCGCGCAAAGTCGGCGTGCCCGCGGTCCAGCCGAGCTGCTTATAGAGCAGGTGGTAGTCGCGCAGGGCCCACCAGGTGGGGCCACGGGCGTTGCCGCCGTTGCCGTTGGGGTTGGTGCGACTGTAGATCGGCGCCGTCGGGACGGCGGCATCGCCGTATTGGATGAGCATCTGGACGCCCTTGTAGCCGCTTTCCGTCATCGTGGCCGCTCCGCCCGTGCCGCTTCCGAATTCGGAGGCGGCGAAGGCCGCGTCGCTCATCTCGAAGGCCGTCGAGAGGTCGCGTTTCAGGCCGCCGTTGTTGGAGTCGGCGAGCACGCCGGCGGAGACCATCGTGACGTCATGGTAGTAACGACGTAAGTCGTAGGCCGCCCCTTTCATGACGATGGAGTCGAAGCCGGTGAGCAGCGGGGCGTCTTTGAGCCTGGTGAGTTCCGTCATCTGCTGCTGATTGGGGATGTCCTTCAGGAGTCCGTGCGTGAGCGGGCTGCGCAGGGCGAGCTGGTTGTCGACGGTGCTGGCCGTGGTGGAGCGGGGGTCGTAGAGGCCCGGGCGGGCCTTGATGCCTTCGTCGCCGACCCAGTAGGCGTATTTGCCGGTGACGCTGTCGTCGGGGAACGTGACCTTGGGGAGGGCGACCAGGCCGCTGGGCTTGGCGGTCCAAGGCTGTCCGCTGACTGCGGCTTCGGCGGCGCTGGCGCTCCCCGTGCCTACGAGGGTGACGAGGCGGGCGGCCTTTTCGGTGACGCCCCAGGAGTTGGGGTCGTAATCCGTCTGCCAGGGCGTCCAGACGTCGGTCGGGTAATCGCTGAGCCCGCTGAGCGAGACAGATTGGGCTCCGGCCGTCAGGTCGTCGCGTCCGCTGATGAGCCAGGCGGGCGGGGCGTCAGGCTTGTCGGAGCGCCAGACGCCGGTCCACATCGGGTTGATCGTCTTGTCGGGCGTGACGGCGGACTGCGTGATCTCGGCGCGAGCGGTGGCTCGGCGATCCGCGCCGGCCTCCTGCTGCAGATGCGCGAGCGCGAGCCGCATCGATACGATACCGTTCAATTTCGCGCGTACCGCCAGCTGCTGGTTCATCGCTGCGCGGGATTCCACCGTCATGAAAGCGGAGATGGTCACGAGTAGCATGACGATCGCGGCCATCACCGTCATGGACAGGATGAGGCTGAAACCGGGGCTGCGCTTGCTGTGTTTCATGCCAGGCTACCCGGAGGGGTAACATGAGTATTATTGCTCATGGTGATGGCTATGCAAGCCCCTAGGGAGTCCCCGGGCAGGCTAACTCCTTCATGGGCTAAGTGTTGGGTCGGGCGTAGTCTGACAAGCTGACTCCTGATATAAGGTATAAAATAGGTGTTTTCATGGAGAACTTGGCATGCCAACATGATTGCACGATGAAAACCCCGCTCTTCGCCTCAGCTCTCCTTTTCGCCTCGGTTTCGCTTTTCGCGCTTACCAACGTCGGTGTCGCCCCGGGTGGCACGACCACGACTCCTACGACTCCGGTCGTGAAGCCCCCCTGCACGAAGAAGGACGACGACAAGCGCCCGACGACCGTCGCTCCGCAGGCTCCTGAAAAGAAGTGCGACGACAAGAAGGTCGCGCCCTCCGTCGCCCCCAAGGCCCCGGAGAAGAAGGACGACGACAAGCGTCCGTTCAAGAAGTAAGCCGATCGCAGGGATCGCCCGAAGGGCCGGACCAAAGTCCGGCCCTTTTTGTTTTCACGTATCGAGAACCTTGCGATGTGTCGTGTGGTCGTCAGTTTGCTGGGCATGCTGAAGCGTCACCCCGTGCTTTCCTCCGTGCTGCTCCTGGGCGGCGCGGTCGCTCTCTTCGTCTGGTCGCGTCCTGTCGCCGCATCGCCTGTCGCGCCGCCTGCGAAGTACGAGACGTGTGCCGCTTCGTCGGATGGCATCGGCAAGGTCTGGATGGGCCGTGAGATCGCCCAGGTGATGGGGCATCCCGGAATCGGCTGGCTCGAGCGCACCGATCGCGAGAAGGAGGAGGCTCCTTCGAAGGCGATCGCCTTGCTGGATCTGGCGCCGGATGCGGTGCTGGCCGACATCGGCGCAGGCTCGGGCTATTATTCTTTCCGCATCGCACGTAAGCTGCCGCAGGGCGAGGTCGTCGCGGTGGACATCCAGCCGGAGATGCTCGACTTCCTGAAGGCAGAATCGGCCAAGCAGGGCGTGAAGAATGTGCGACCTCACCTCGGTGCGATCGACGACGTGAGGCTTCCGCCGGCCTCGATCGACGCGGCCCTGATGGTCGACGCTTATCATGAATTCGACCACCCGGTGGAGATGCTGGCCTCGCTGCGTTCGGCGCTGAAGCCGAAGGGGCGGATCTACCTCCTCGAGTATCGCGCGGAGGACGACAACGTCCCGATCAAGCCGCACCACAAGATGACCGAGGCGCAGGCGCGCAAGGAGTTCGCCGCCGCGGGGTTCCGGTTCGTGACGAACAAGCCGGACCTGCCTTGGCAGCACCTGCTGGTCTTCGAGAAGCCCTGAGGCTGCTCAGGCGCCGACGCTCTTCTTGATGTCCTTGAGCTGCTGGAACTCGGGCTTGGCAGTGTAGTACTTGTCGAGCGGGTAGCAGCCTGAGATGAGCCCGTTGCGCGGCGCGGTCGTGCAGTCGCTGAACGTGCGGCAGATGAACTTGGTCTCCATGACGCCGTTCTTGGCCGCGTCGGCGAGCATGGCAGGGTAGCTGAGCACGGCACGGCCCACGCCGATGGCGTCGCTGCCGCCGGTGCGCAGGATGTGCTGGGCGAGGTGCGGGAGGTATTCCTGGACATAGCTGAGCCCGGAACTCACGACGATCATGCCGGCCGGCGCTTGCGCGCGGACTTCGCGGACGACGCGGACCTGGCGGGCGACGTCGATGAGCGGGTCATGCGCGGGTTGGTCGCCGTCGCTGGGCGGGTAGGCCGCCGGACGCTGCAGGTGCGGGTTGTAGTAGGGCGAGCCGGCGGTGGTGTTGAGAATCTTCACGCCCAGTTCGCCCAGCAGCTTCACGAAGGCGAAGGTCTCGGTCAGGTCGATCTCCGTCGGCTTGGCCTGGTTCACGCCGAAGGCATACCGGTACGGCAGGCAGGCGGAGAAATCCTCGGGGATGCCTGGACCGAGCTTGCCCGGCACGCTGAGGGTCGGGTCCGGACGGAACGGGACCATGTCGAACAGGCTCAGGCGGACGCCGATGTCGATGGCGTTGCCGTCGGCGCGGATGCCCGCGATGATGTCGCGCAGGATGCGGGTGCGGTTCTCGAACGAGCCGCCGAACTTGCCCGGACGCGTATGGGCGCCGAGGAATTCATGCAGGAGGTAGCCGTGGCAATGCTTGATGTCCACGAAGTCGGCCCCGCAGTCACGGGCCACGCGGGCGGCCTTGACGTAGCAGCGGATCAGCTCCTCGACGTCGGCGTCGGTCAGCACCTGGTCGTCCGAAATCACGTTGAACTTCTTGTCGAGGATCGGATGGCGGTAGGCGACGCGGGATTCCCAGCGCTTCTTGTCGTGCGGCCGGCAGAAGCGACCGGAGTGGGTGAGCTGGAAGCCGATGACGAGGTCATCGACCGAACCCCAGCGGGCGAGGTGCTCGGCCTTGAGGATGGCCACCAGTTCGGTGATGCCGGCCTGGTTCTCCTCATTGATGATCAGCTGGTTCATGTTGGCGCGTCCGTCCGCGCGCACGGCCATGGCCTCGGCGCCGCAGATGAGCTTGGCGCCGCTCGCGCCGAAGCGCTGCCAACGTCGCTTCATCTCCTCGGAGATGCCGCCGGTGGTGGTGCCGTCCCAGCCTTCCATCGGATGGATGGCGATCCGGTTGCCGATCGTCTTGCCGTTGACCTTCGTGCGGGCGATCGGCTGGGAGAGCGGGCTGCCGGAACCGGCCTCGATGGTGTCCTCGAGCGGGAGGTCGGCGCCGACCGAGGCGCAATGGGCGCGGAAATCGGCGACGGTCTTGAGCGACGCGACGCGGGTGAGCTTGAAGGGGGTGTTCATGGCGAGGTTCAGCGAGGGATGTTGAGGCGTTCGGAGATGCGACGGGTGCGAAGCATCGCTTCGGTCATGCGGGCGGCCTCGTCGGGCCCGCGGACGTCCTTGCAGGCCGGGTGCGGCTCGGGCGAGGCTATGACGCCGAGCTGATGCAGCAGGTGGGCGGTGCTATGCTTGTACGCGGCGGCGCTGCCCTTGGCGTCGAGCCGGAAGACCTGGTCTTCAAGCGACTGGAAGGCTTCGAAAAGCTTATAGACGCGGGTGTCGAAGCGTCCCGTGCCGGTGGGGAATCTCTTGCCCGGGGCTCCGTCGTCGAGCCACATGTCCTTCGCGGCGCAGATCTGCGGGGCGGCGCTGCTGGCGGCGCCGATGAGGAGAGGCAGGCCGGTCTTGATCGCGGTGGCGATGCCGTAGTCGTCGCCGCTGTGCGGGGCGAAGTCTAGCCTCAGGTCCTTGCACATCGCCGCCCAGTAGAGGAAGTGCGGTTCGTCGAGCGTGCTGACCTTGCCGCCCACGAACTTAGGGTGGATGGCGAGCTGGTGCAGCAGCCAGGGCTCATAAGGCGTGGCCCAGGAGACGAAGGAGGGCTCGAGGGCGTGCACGATGCCCGGGCGGACGAGCCATTCGGCGATCTGGTAGTAGCCATCGCGGCGACGTTCGGGGTCGAGCGAGTTCAGCCACTTCGAGGTCATGATCATAGCCTCGCAGTTGTCGTGGGCCTGCGCGAGGTCCAGGAGGGCGCGGTAGCGCTCGGCCTTGAAGCAGGTGTCGTCCTGCGCGCCGCGGGCGGTGATGCCGGCGACGAAGCGCATGTCCGGGAAGGCCAGGCGGAACTGGCGGAGCACCTCGGCGTACATCTTGTCGTCGAGGTCGAAGATGTAGCCCGTGTCGGCGTTGAGCACCGGGACGAGCTCGACGCCGTAATGGTCGGCGGCCGCCTTCTGCCAGCGGATCTCGGCGACGAAGCTCTGCCAGTCGGGCCGGCCGTCCCGGAAGGGCAGGAGCACGGCGGAGCACAGGCGCGCCTTGGTGCGGTGGTCGACGAGGGCTTCCTCGGCCGTCCAGGCCCATTTCGTCGCGGACCAAGGGGTCGTCGGCGTCAGGTCCTCGGGGCGGTCGATCAGCGGCTTCATGGGGAAGCTACCTTACCAGATTGGTAGATGCTTGAAAAACATTAGTTTCCAGCAATTAAGGACGGAAAAAACGATGGAACTCTACCAGCTCGAATACTTCCTCGAAGCCTCCCGCCAACGGAGCTTCACGCGCGCCGCGGCCAAGCTGAACCTGGCCCAGGCGGCCTTGAGCGAGCAGATGCGCAAGCTCGAGTCCGAACTGGGCGCGAAGCTTTTCAACCGTGGCCGGCTCGAGACGACCCTGACGCCGGCGGGCGCGACGTTGCGCGAGCATGCGGAGACGTTGCTGGGTCAGGCCGCGGAAGCGCGCCGCGCGGTGGGCGACCTGGTGGCCATGAAGGGCGGCCGGCTTTCCGTCGGCGCGATTCCTTCCGTCAGCGCCTGCCTGCTGCCGGCCGCCGTCGCGGCCTTCCGACGCAAGCATCCGCAGGTCGAGCTGGCCTTGCATGAGGGCACTTCCGAAGCCGTGGCGCAGTGGGTCGAGTCCGGGAAGATCGAACTCGGGGTCGTCCAGTTGCCGGCGTCGGGCGACGCCTTCGAGGTGAAGCCGTTGCTCGACGAATCCTTCGTCTTGCTGGTGCCGAAGTCGCACGCTTTGGCCCGGCGCCGGCTGCCGAAGTTGTCCGAGCTTTCCAGGGAATCCTTCGTGTTCTATAAGGGCAGGGCGCGCGACGTCGCCCAGTCGGCCTGCCGGACGGCAGGCTTCGAGCCGCGGACGGCCTGCGAGAGCGGCGAACTGGAGACGATCCGTTCGCTCGTGGCGGCCGACCTCGGCGTGGCCTTGCTCCCGGAACTGGCCGCCCGGGGGGCCGTGCCGGGTTGCGCCGTCGTGCGGCTCGGCGGTCACCCCATCCGGCGGTCCGTGGCATTGTTGCAGCGTCGCGGACAGGAGCTTTCGCCTTCGGCCCAATCATTCCGTCGCCTGCTGATCGGGCAGGCTGGGGTGTAGCCGACGAAATCGCCCCTTGAAGGCTGGGGCCAACTCCTTCTGATGGGGCCATCCCCATGCACGACGCCAAAGACACCCGCGAAGCGATCACCAAGGGCATGCAGATGACCCTCCTCGCCGGCTTCCTCGGCTGGATGATGGACGGCTATGAGCAGGCGCTTTTCCCGACGCTGGCCGGTCCGGCGCTCAAGAGCATGGTGCCTCCCGATGTCGCCGCCCAGGGGGCCAAGGCGATCAACAGCTGGGTCGGCGGATGGATGGGCGTCATCACTTCTGCTTTCCTGGTCGGCGCCGCCTTCGGGGGTGCCGTCTTCGGCTGGCTGGGCGACCGTGTCGGCCGAGTGAAGGCGATGTCCTTCAGCATCCTCTTCTATTCGATCTTCAGCGGCGTCTGTTACCTTGCGCAGGATCCGCTCCATCTCGCGGCCGCCCGTTTCATGGCCGCCTTGGGCATGGGCGGCGAATGGGCGCTCGGCGTCGCCCTTGTCATGGAAGCCTGGCCGGAACGGCATCGTTCCAAGATGGCGGGCTTCATCGGCATGGCGGCGAATCTCGGGATGGTCTTCGTGGGCTGCATGGCGTTGGCCTATCCGGTCGACGGCTCCTCCTGGCGCATGCACTTCCTCATCGGCGCTTCGCCGGCGATCCTCACCTTGCTCATCCGTCTCTTCGTCCCAGAGTCCGAGAAGTGGGAACGCTCCGCGGCCAAGGAGGCCGCCTCCGTGGCGCCTGCGCGTTCCAAGATCGGCGAAGTGTTCAGCGGCGAACTCCGCGGCGCGACCTTGGCGGGCATCCTCATGGTCTCCGTCGTGTTCGTCGGCACATGGGGGGCGGTCCAGTGGATCCCGCTCTGGATCGGCGACCTGGCCGGCCCGGCCAATCCGCGCGCCAAGGCCCTCGCGATGGTCATCGTCTCCGTGGGCGCCTGCGCGAGCACCTTCGTCGCGCCGCTGCTGCTGGCCAACCTCCGTCGTCGTCTCGGGTATCAGCTGCTTTGTCTCTTCGCCTTGGCCGCGACGATTTGGATCTACCGGACGCCCGCCGACTGGAGCGGCCCGAAGCTCTTCGACATCTTCCCGTGGGTGATGGCGCTCAAGGTCTTCACGCTCGGGATGACGGCTACCGCCTTCTTCGGATTCTTCCCTCTGTACCTGCCCGAACTCTTTCCGACCCGCGTCCGCGCGACGGGGCAGGGCATCTGCTACAATACCGGCCGGCTGGTGGCTGTTCCCTTCGTGCTGCTCAGCGGCCAGCTGGTGAAGAGCCTCGGCGGATACCAGCAGGCCGCTGCGGCCATCACGCTGGTCTACGCGGCCGGCCTCTTCGTCGCGTTCCTCGGCAAGGAGACTTCCGGCCAGGCGTTGCAGGACTGATTTCCCATGAACCCTCGCGACGTCCAGATCCGCGCGGTGCGCTGGCATGCCTTGCCGGTCACCCTGCGGCTTCCTCTCAAGTTCGGCCATGAGACCGTCACGAGCGTGGTCTGCGCCCGCGTCTGCGTCACGGTCGAGAAGGCCGATGGTTCGCGTGCCGAAGGATGGGGCGAGACCCCGCTCAGCGTCCAGTGGGTCTGGCCTTCGCCGGTGGCTTATGACGTCCGTCTCAAGGCGCTGCAGGACTTCTGCGACACGCTGACGGAAGCCTACGCCGCCTTCGGCGCCCGCGGCCATGCGATGGAAGTCGGCCACGACTTCCTCGAGGAGGCGCTGCCGGGCGTCCTGAAGAAGTTCAACGCGAGCCTCCCTGAAGGCGTCGCGATCCCGACGCTCGCCGCATTGGTCTGCTGTTCGCCCTTCGACCTGGCCTTGCACGACGCCTACGGCGTGGCCAACGGCGTGCCGACCTATTCGACCTATTGCGCCCCGTGGATGAATCGCGACTTGTCGGCGTTCGTCACGCCCGCGGCCGATGCCAAGGGAGTCTCTTTCGCCGGCCGCTATCCCGCCGAATATTTCCGTTCCCCTGTCGCGACCAGGCTCCTTGCCTGGCATCTCGTGGGCGGCCTCGATTACCTCGCGCTGGCCGAAGCCGGCGCGAACAAGGTCGCCGATGGCTACCCGTCCTCGCTCGACGAGTGGATCAAGGCCGACGGACTGAAGGCCTTGAAGGTAAAGCTGCGCGGCAACGACGCACTTTGGGATTTCGAACGCCTGAAGCGTGTCGCGGAGATCGGCCTGCCGCTCGGCGTCGAACTCTTCACCGCCGACTTCAACTGCACCGTCATGGACCCGGCCTACGTGAACGGCGTCCTCGATCGCGTGAAGACCGAGCTTCCTGACCTCTGGAAGCGGCTCAGCTACGTCGAGCAGCCGTTCCCGTATGAGCTCGAGGAGCATCCCATCGACGTCCATTCCGTCAGCCAGCGCATGCCGCTCTTCCTGGATGAGAGCGCGCATGACTGGCGCATCGTCCGTCTCGGCCGCGAACTCGGTTGGACGGGCGTCGCCCTCAAGACCTGCAAGACGCAGACCGGGGCTATCCTGAGCCTTTGCTGGGCTCGCGCCCACGGCATGCAGCTGATGGTGCAGGATCTCACCAATCCCATGATGGCGCAGATGACGCACGTGCTCCTGGCGGCCCATGCTCCGACCATCGCCGGCGTCGAGACCAACGGCATGCAGTTCTATCCGGCCGCCTCCGCGGCCGAGGCCAAGGTCCATCCGCTTCTGTATTCTCGGCGGGACGGTCAGGTCGACGGTGCCAGCCTGCGCGGCCCCGGTTTCGGCTATCGCCTCGGTGAAATCAGCCGCGAATTGCCCCCGGTCCGCCGTTCCGCCGGGCGCTGAGTCCCAATCGGCTTGCCTGCCGAGGGCGGGGTGGGTTTGTTCACGGGACACCTACCCCCATGATGCTCCGTTCGCTCCTCCTCTGCCTGCTGTCGCTCAGCGCGTTCGCCGCCGACGCCCCTAAGCGCAAGGTCCTCTTCTTCACCAAGTCTTCGGGCTACGAGCACGAGGTCATCTCCTACACGAAGGGGCAGCCCAGCTTCGCCGAGAAGCAGCTCACCGAGATCGGCGCCGCCAACAACATCGAGTTCGTGTTCTCCAAGGACGGCTCGAAGTTCTCGCCCGAGTATCTCTCCCAGTTCGATTCCGTGATGTTCTACACCACCGGCGACCTCTGCTCCGAAGGCACCGACAAGAACCCGCCGATGACCCTGGCCGGCAAGCAGGCCCTCTTCGACTTCGTGAGGTCCGGCAAGGGCTTCGTGGGCACCCACTCCGCCGCCGACACCTTCCATACCGACAACGAAGCCCTCAAGGGTCCCGAGCGCTTCAAGAATCACGGCGACAAGGCCGACGCCTACGTCTGCTTCCTCGGCGCCGAATTCATCCGTCACGGCAAGCAGCAGGTCGGCGTGAACAAGGTCATCGACAAGACCTTCCCCGGCTTCGAGAAGGTCGGCGATTCGTTCTCCTTCCAGGAAGAGTGGTACACCCTCAAGGACTTCCGTCCGGAAATCCACGTCCTCTCCGTGTTCAACGACCCCGCCCTCGAAGGCGACGACTACAAGCGCCCGGCCTACCCCAACACCTGGGCCCGCAACGAAGGCAAGGGCCGCGTCTTCTACACCGCCATGGGCCATCGCGAAGACGTCTGGACCAACCCGACCTTCCAGCAGATCCTGATCGGCGGCCTCAAGTGGGCCAACGGCGACGCCAAGGCTCCGGACATGTCGGCCAACCTCCTCAAGGTCGCCCCGGGCGCCATGACGAACCAGCCTTACACGCCGACCCCGGCGCCGAAGGCCAAGAAGACCGACGCCAAGAAATAAGTCCTCACGCAGGGCGGGCCGCAAAGCCCGCCTTGCTAATTTCTAGGGGGTTTCAAGTGTCTCCCCATGAGCGAGACCCCCGCCGAGGCCACGAAGTGGAGCGAGCTTTCCACCCATCAGAAGAAGTCCGGCTTCGCGGCCTGGCTGGGCTGGTTCTTCGACGGGCTTGACCTCCATCTCTACACGCTCGTCGCCACGGTCTTCGTGGCCGAGCTGCTCATGGCCAAGGAGTCCGACCCGGACGTGGCCCGTTATGGCGCGATCGTCCAGGCCGCCTTCCTGCTCGGCTGGGCCTTGGGCGGGGCGTTCTTCGGCGTCATCGGCGATCGCCTTGGTCGCAGCCGGACGCTCGTCCTGACGATCCTCACTTACGCGCTCTTCACAGGGCTTTCGTTCTTCGCGCACACCTGGTGGCAGCTGATGATCTTCCGTTTCCTCGCCGCGCTCGGCATCGGCGGCGAATGGGCCGTCGGCGCTTCGCTGCTTTCCGAGACCTGGCCCAGGAAGTGGCGCCCCTGGATCGCCGCCGTGCTGCAGTGCGCGGTCAACTTCGGCATCCTGGCCGCCATCGCCGCGGTCTTCATCCTGCAGCAGATCCCCGGCTATCAGCCGCGCTGGGTCTTCCTCATCGGTATCCTGCCGGCGTTCGTCACGCTGTGGATCCGCAAGGAAGTCCCCGAGACCCAAGAGTGGTCGGCAGAGAAGGGCAGGCGGGAGGCACCGTCGATGTCCGCCTTGTTCGGCCGCGACATCCGTCGCACGACCTTCGTCGCCTCGCTCCTCTGCGCGATCTCCCTGACCGGTCATTGGTGCTTCATGTTCTGGCAGCAGGCCTTCATCCGTAGTCATCCGGCGGTGGTCGGAGGTTCGCCCGAAGCCAAGGCCAAGGTGGTCTCGACGGCGCTCTTCTGGGTCATCTCCGCCTCGGTCGTCGGCAACTTCGCCTCCGGCTGGGCGGCCCAGCGCTTCGGCTATCGTCGGGCCCTCGCCGCGTTCTTCGGCGCCTACTTCATCCTGATGGGCATCGCCTTCGCGTTTCCCTGGAGCCTCGGCATGACCTATGTGCTCTATGCCGGCGTGGGCTTCTGCCAGGGCGTCTTCGGCCTCTTCACGATGGCGCTGCCGCCGCTGTTCCCGACGTTGCTCCGGACGACCGGCGCGGGTTTCAGCTACAACATCGGGCGCGTCTTCGCCGCCGTCGGCACGGTCTTCTTCGGCATCTTCGCCAAGGTCGGCGATTTCAGCTCGGTGCTGCTGTATGCTTCCTTCCTGTTCCTGCCCGCCGCGATCCTGGCGATGTGGCTGCCGACCGAAGAGGCTACTTCCTGAGCCCGCCCAGTCCGGCGATCGCCTTGAATTCGGCCGCGGTCACGGGCGTCACGGACAGGCGGTTCCCGGGACGCAGGATGAGCATGTCCTTGAGCGCCGCGCAGTCGCGCAGGTCGGGCAAGGAGACGAGCCGCTTGAAGGCCTGGTGGAAGGAGACCTCGATGCAGCTCCAGCGCGGGTTGTCCTTGGTCGATTTCGCGTCGTAGTAATCGGACTTCGGTTCGAACTGCGTCGGATCGTCGAAAGCTTCCTTGGAGACCTTGGCGACGCCGACGATGCCGGGTTCGTCGCAGTTGGAATGGTAGAACAGCACGAGGTCGCCGACCTTGGCCGAGCGCATGAAGTTGCGGGCCTGGTAATTCCGCACGCCGGTCCACGGCTCCTTGCCCTTGCGTTCGAGTTCTTGGAAGGAGAACTCATCGGGTTCGGACTTCATCAGCCAGTGGTGCATGCGGCCAACGTGCAGGGCAGGGAGGCTTTTTCAAGGCAGGGCTGTGGTCTTGCCCTTTCGTCGCGGGGTAGCCTAATCACCCCGTGCGCCTGCTGGACTCCCATTGTCACCCGGAATACGCCCTCAAGGCCGGCCGTCTCGCCGCCTGGGTGGCCGAGTGCCGCGGCGCCGGCGTCGAAGGCGCGGTGGCCATCGGGACGGACCTCAAGGATTGGTCCGATTACCGTGACCTTGCTTCCGCGCAGCCTGATTTCTTCCGTCATACGGTCGGCCTCCACCCTTGCCACGTCGAAGAGGGCTGGGAGGAGACCGTCGCCGCCATCTCGCCTTATTTCGCCGATCGCGCCGCGCCGGCCGCCCTCGGCGAGATCGGCTTGGATTATTTCCGCCTGCCGGCCGACGTCGCCGAAGCCGAACGGATCAAGGGCTGGCAGCAGGAGGCGTTCCGTCGCCAGCTCTCGCTGGCCTATCAGTTCGGCTGCCCCGTCGTCATCCACTCGCGCCATGCGTTCGAGGATTGCGTGCGGATGATCGACGCCAGCGGCGTGGATTGGCGCAAGGTCGTCTTCCATTGCTTCGTCGAAGGACCCGAGCAGGTCCGTCAGCTCAACCAGCGTGGCGGCCGTGCGTCCTTCACCGGCATCATCACCTACGCCAAGTCGGAGGATATCCGGCAGGCGCTCAAGGCGCAGGGCCTGGCGCGCCTGATGCTGGAGACCGATTCGCCGTACCTCGCCCCGCAGTCGGTCCGTGGTAAGGAAAATACGCCGGCTTATCTCCCGGAGATCTGCGCCAAGGCCGCCGAGCTGCTGGGCCTGCCCGCCGACGAGGTCGCCGAGGTCGCCACGCGTAACGCGAGGGAGTTCTTCGGGTTCGCCCCCGTCTGACACCACATTGTCACGGGTTCGCCCCCTTTCGTTCGCACATCCGTGGCATGCTTGCCATAGATGTCACCGCAGCGAGCCCCCAGCAATACCGACGAACTCAAGGCCAACCTCGGGCCGCTGGCCTGGGCGGAGCCGGCGTTGGACCGTTTCTTCAAGGTGCGCGCCTTCGACGCCTTCCTCGCGCGGATCCATGCCGCGGGTCGGCCTGATTTCTTCACGTCCGCGATGGAGCAGGCGGGCCTGAGCAGCGTCTGGAGCGACCAGTGTCTGTCGCGTGTCCCCAAGGCCGGCCCGCTCGTCGTCGTCGCGAATCACCCGCATGGCCTGGCGGACGGCCTCGTGGCGATGGATTTCCTGCTCCGGGTCCGTCCCGACACCTTGGTCGTCGGCAACCGCTGGCTGGCGCGGATCCCCGGCATCCGCCCATGGCTGATCGAAGTCAATCCGTTCGAACCCGGATCGTCCGACGTCGGCAACGTCGCCGGCACCCGTCGCATCCTGGCGCATCTGCGCGCCGGCGGGTGCATCCTCACTTTCCCTGCCGGCGAAGTCTCGAGCCTCCGCCTCCGGTCGCGTCGCGTCGCGGATCCGCTCTGGTCGCCGCAGGTCGTGCGCATGGCCCGCAAGGTCGGGGCGTCCCTGCTGCCGTTGCGCATCGAAGGCCGTAATTCCGGGCTCTTCCAGTCGCTCGGACTCGCCCATCCGCGCGTGCGGACGATGCTCCTGCTGCGCGAGTTCCTGCACCATCGGGGCAAGGTCATCCGTCTCCGCACGGCCAGTCCGGTCACGCCTGCGCAGCTCGCCGACCATCCCGACGACGAGGAAGCCACCAGTTTCCTCCGGCTGCGATGCGAACTGCTTTCGAGCCGCGGCGAGCGGGAAAAGCCCGCGACCGCGCCGCCGGCCGCTCCGCAGGCTCAGATCGTCGCCCCGGTGAATCCCTTGCTGCTGAGGGCGGAACTGCAAAGCCTGCCTACCGAGGACCTGCTGCTCACAAGCGGTGATTTCAAGGTCTACCGCTTCCTGGGCAAGGATCTGCCGCATACCTTGCGCGAGATCGGCCGCCTGCGCGAGACCACCTTCCGCTCGGTCTCCGAGGGCACCGGACTCGACTGCGACCTCGATGCTTTCGACGCGTGGTACGACCAGATCGTGCTGTGGGATGACAAGGCTTCGGCGATCGTCGGAGGTTATCGCCTCGGACCGACCGACCGCATCCTGCCCCTCCAGGGCAAGCACGGGCTCTACACCTCGACGCTCTTCGAGTTCAAGGGGGACTTCTTCCGTCGGATGGATCCGGCCCTCGAGATGGGACGTTCCTTCATCCGGCAGGAGTACCAGCGCAAGCCCACCAGCCTTCCGCTCCTCTGGCGCGGCATCGGGCGTTACGTCGTCCGTTTCCCGAAGTATCATCTCCTGTTCGGCCCGGTGAGCATCAATCCCGAGTATGGGCAGGCTTCGAAGGAACTGATCCTGTCCTACCTGCGGAACAACCGCTCCGCCGACGACCTGCTGCCGCTGGTGCGGGCGAAGAATCCGCCGCGTTCGATGAGCCTGCGCGACGCCGACCTGGACGTCCTGCAACGTTGCGCCTTCGACCTGGAGCATGTCTCGAGCCTCGTCAGCGACCTCGAGCCCGACGCCAAGGCCGTCCCGGTCTTGCTGAAGCACTACCTCAAGCTCAACGGCCGCCTGATCGCGTTCAACGTCGACGAAGGTTTCGGCGGCTGCCTCGACGGTCTCATCGTGGTGGACCTCACCCAGACCGACCCCAAGTTGCTGGCCGCTTACATGGGTGACGACGGAGCGCGCCAGTTCCTCGAGTATCACGACTTCGACGCCGGCAAGGTCAGGACATGAAAAAGGGCGGGCCTTGCGGCCCGCCCTGATGCTTCGCTGCCGGTAGGCTCAGGCCTTGGCCAGCGCCTGCTCGAGGTCGGCGATGATATCCTCGATGTCCTCGATGCCCACGGAGAGACGCACGTAGTCGTCGGTCACGCCGGCGCTGTCGCGTTCCGCGGCGGTGAGCTGCGAGTGCGTCGTGGACGCCGGGTGGATCGCCAGCGAGCGGGCGTCGCCGATGTTGGCGACGTGGCTGTGGAGCTGCAGGGCGTTGATGAACTTGCTGCCGCCTTCGAAGCCCGACTTGAGGCCGAAGCCGACCAGCGCGCCGTAGCCATTGGTGAGGTACTTCTTGGCGAGGTCGTGGTACTTCGAGGACTTGAGGCCCGGGTAGTTGGTCCACTTCACCTTAGGGTGGGCTTCCAGGTAGTCGGCGACCTTCAGGGCGTTGGAGCAATGGCGTTCCATGCGGAGGTGCAGCGTCTCGAGGCCTTGCAGGAGGAGGAAGGAATTGAAGGGCGAGAGGCAGCTGCCGACGTCGCGGAGGAACTGCAGGCGCATCTTCATGATGAAGGCGATGTTGGCGCCGCCGGCCGGGGCGAAGGCCTTGAAGGCTTCCCAGTGCGGGAGGCCGTGGTAGGACATGTCGGGCTCGGTGAAGCCCGGGAACTTGCCGTTGCCCCAGTCGAAGTTGCCGCCGTCGACGACGATGCCGCCGATGGAGGTGCCGTGTCCGCCAATGTGCTTGGTGGCGGAGTGCACGACGATGTTGGCGCCATGTTCGAACGGGCGGTTCAGGTAGGGCGAGAGGGCGGTGTTATCGACGATCAGCGGCACGCCGACTTCCCTGGCGATCTTGGAGACTTCGGCGAAGGGCAGGATGTTGAGCCGGGGATTGCCGAGGCCTTCGCCGTAGAAGGCTTTCGTGTTCGACTTCACGGCCTTGCGGAAGTTCTCGGGATCGTCGCCGTCGACGAACGACACCTGGATGCCGAGCTTGGGCAGGGTGTAGTGGAAGAGGTTGTAGGTGCCGCCGTCCAGCTGGGCCACCGAGACGATATGGTCGCCGGCGCCGGCGATGTTGAGGATCGCCGCGGTGATGGCGGCCTGGCCGGAGGAGTGGGCGAGCGCGCCGGAACCGCCTTCGAGCGCCGCGAGGCGCTGCTCGAGGACGTCCGTCGTGGGGTTCATGATGCGGGTGTAGATGTTGCCGAGCTCCTTCAGGCCGAAGAGGTTCGCGGCATGCTCCGTGTCGCGGAACTGATAGCTCGTGGTCTGGTAGATCGGGACGGCGCGCGAACCGGTGGTCGGGTCGGGCTTCTGGCCGGCGTGCAGGGACTTGGTGCCTAGTTTCATGGTGGGTGGGTGCGCCTCCGTTATCGCCTTGCCGGGCCCCCGAAACAAGCCGGAACCCCTTTTATGACCTTGTCCGCTAAGCCGAACATGGGGGAGGATTACGCATGCGCTCCTTTCTGTCCCTGATGATGCTTCCGTGCGCGCTCGTGGCCGGGGAATGGCGGGAGGTCTGGCGCGATGACTTCAACGGCAAGGAACTCGACTGGACCAAGTGGGCGGCCGAGGAGAACGGCCATGGCGGCGGCAACGGCGAGCTCCAATATTACTTCGACCGACCGCAGAATCTGCGCGTCGAGGACGGCTGCCTGATCATCGAGGCTCGCAAGGAGAAGCTCAATGTCGCCGGGGTGTTGAAGGACTATTCGTCCGCCCGGATCCGCACCAAGCGCCGCGCCGACTGGCTCTACGGCCGCTTCGAGATGTCGGCGCAGCTGCCGGCGGGGAAGGGGTTATGGCCGGCGTTCTGGATGCTTCCGTCCGAGGAGAAGTACGGCGGCTGGGCCGCCAGCGGGGAGATCGACATCATGGAGTTCAAGGGCCATGAGCCCGAGCAGGTGCACGGCACGCTTCACTACGGCGCCCCGTGGCCGAAGAACATCTACAAGGGAAAGCCCTACCGCCTGCCGCAGGGCGACTTCACCTCGGGCTTCCATCTCTTCGCGGTGGAATGGGAGCCGACGGCGATCCGTTGGTTCGTCGACGGGGTGCAATATCAGGAGCAGAGGGAGTGGAGTTCGGTCGGCGGGCCGTTCCCCGCGCCGTTCGACCAGAAATATTTCCTCGTGCTGAACCTCGCCGTCGGCGGCGGCTTCGGCGGCCCGGTCGGCGCGGACACCCGTTTTCCGGCCCAGTTCAAGGTGGATTACGTCAGGGTGCTGCAGCGCTGACCGGCGTAGTTCCGACTCGCCCAGCAGGGGCAAGGTTCGCTAACTGACCGACCTATGCCCGTGTTCCTGCATGACACCATGTCCCGCGAGAAGCGGCCGCTGCTCCCGAAGCCCGGCCGCGATGTCTACGGCATGTACTGTTGCGGTCCCACGGTCTACGGCCCGGCCCACATCGGCAACTTCCGTACTTTCACCGTGCAGGACGTCCTGCGCCGGACCCTCGAGGTCGCCGGCCTGAAGGTGAAGCACGTCCGCAATATCACCGACGTCGACGACAAGACGATCCGCGGCGCCCAGGCTTCGGGCCAGACGCTCGGCGACTTCACGAAGAAGTGGACCGACAAGTTCCATGCCGACTGCAAGGCCCTCGGCCTGCTGCCTCCGCACGTCGAACCCAGCGCGGTCGAGCACATCCCTCAGCAGGTCGCGATGATCAAGGCGCTCGTCGACCGTGGACACGCTTATGTCGCGAAGGACGGCTCGGTCTACTTCAAGGTCTGCACCTGCGCCGATTACGGCAAACTGAACCATATCGACTTCTCGAAGCTCGAGACGCAGTCCGAGAACTCCGCGGGCGAGGCCAATGACGCCGACGAATACGAACGCGAGTCGGCCTCCGACTTCGCGCTCTGGAAATCCCGCAAGCCCGAGGACGGCGCCAATTTCTGGCCGTCGCCCTGGGGCGAAGGCCGTCCTGGCTGGCACATCGAATGCTCGGCCATGTCGCTCGCCCACCTCGGCGCGACCTTCGACCTGCACGGCGGCGGCATCGACCTCTGCTTCCCGCACCACGAGAACGAGATCGCCCAGTCCGAGTGCGCGACCGGAGTGAAGGGCTTCGCCGCCCACTGGTTCCACAGCGCCCACCTGATGGTCGAGGGCGAGAAGATGTCCAAGAGCAAGGGCAACCTCTACACTCTCGACGAACTCGTCGCCAAGGGCTTCTCGCCCATGGAGGTGCGCTACACGCTGATCTCCGGACACTATCGCAGCTCGCTCAACTTCACCATGAAGGGCGTCGACGATTCGCGCTCCGCCCTCGCCAAGCTCGAGCGCGGCGCCGACCGTCTGCTTGCCGCCGCCGGCTTCACCCGCGCCGAATTCGCCGCTCCTTCCGCCCAGGAAGTCCAGACCTCCTGGGGTCGCTTCGCCAAGGCATGGGAAGTCCTGCAGGACGATCTCAACATTCCCGGCTGCCTCGGACAGGTCTTCACCGTGCTCGCCGAGAAGGATGAGCCGACGGCCGAACAGGCCCGTCAGGATGTCTCGGGCCTCGCCAAGATCCTCTTCGCCCTCGGGCTCCAGCTCTTCGCCGCCAAAGCCGAGGTCGCGATCCCGGCCGACGTCGCCGAACTCGGCGCCCGTCGCTGGGCCGCCAAGCAGTCCAAGGATTTCGCCGCCGCCGACCAGCTCCGCAAGGACCTCGCCGCGCTCGGCTGGGCGATGCTGGACCGCAAGGACGGCTACGACCTGAAGAAGTCGTAAGACGGGCAGGGCGGCTTGCTCCGTCCTTGCCCTCGGCCTCGGGAGGCCCTAGCGAGTGGGGTATTCCGCCATGTCTTCCCGCCCGCAGATGACTCCCCTCGAGGAGATCCGTCACTCCGCCGCCCATATGCTGGGCGCCGCCGTGCTCCGCCTGTTCCCCCAGGCCCAGCTGGACATCGGCCCGCCCACCGACAATGGCTTCTATTATGACTTCGACCTCGACCACACCTTCACGGCCGAGGACCTGGTGAAGATCGAGGAGGAGATGCGTCGCATCTCCAAGGAGAACCAGAAGTTCGAGCGCTTCGAGTGCACCCGTGAGGAAGCCGAGAAGCTGATCCGCGAGCGCGGCCAGAACGCCTACAAGGTCGGCCGCCTGGGCGACATCCCCGCCGGCGAGACCATCTCCTTCTATAAGAACGGCGAGTTCGTCGACCTC
>CAIWNE010000124.1 GCA_903913915.1 uncultured Opitutia bacterium | reverse complement strand
TCCAGTCGACGACCTTCCAGAAGGCGTCCACGTAGTCGGGGCGGCGGTTCTGATACTTGAGGTAGTAGGCGTGTTCCCAGACGTCGAGGGCGAGGACCGGGGTGCCGTTCACGTCGGCGACGCCCGTCAGGAGGGGGCTGTCCTGGTTCGGCGTGGAGGTCACGGCGATGGACTTGTCAGCCTTGACGACGAGCCAGGCCCAGCCGGAGCCGAAGCGCGTGGTCGCGGCGGTCTTGAAGGCGGCCTTGAGGCCCTTCTCGCCTTCGAGGCCACCGAAGGCCTTCTGGATGGCTTCGCCGAGGGCGCCGACGGGTTCGCCGCCGCCGTTCGGGGAGATGATGTTCCAGAAGAAGGTGTGGTTGGCGTGGCCGCCGGCGTTGTTGCGAACGGCGGTGCGGATGGACTCAGGGACCTTGGAGAGGTCGGCGATGAGCGCGTTGACGTCGGCCGGAGCGGCGAAGGCAGCTTCCTTGGCTAGGGCGGCGTTCAGGTTGGTGACGTAAGCGTTGTGGTGCTTGCCGTGGTGGATCTCCATCGTCGCCTGGTCGATGTGCGGCTCGAGGGCGGCGTGAGGATAGGGCAGGGGGGCGAGGGTGTAGCTCATGGTTTGGGTGGAAGGGGATTGGGCGGAAAGGGAGGCGGTGCCGAGCGCGGCGGCGGCGAGGGAGGTTTTGCCGATGAAGTCGCGTCGGTTCATGTTGCTACAGGTTGGGGAATTGCGACGGGGGTCAAGCCGAGGCGGTGGAATCGCGGCCGCGCTTCATGTTGAAATAGGCCTGCAGGATCTCGCGGCAGGGGCCTTCGAGGACGCCGGAGGTCACCTGGACGCGGTGATTGAGCTTCGGGAGGCTATGGAGTTCGACCGCGCCGCCCATGCAGCCCATCTTGGGGTCACCCCAGGCGTAGACCACGCGGTTCAGCCGGCTCATGATCGTGGCTCCGGAGCACATCGGGCAGGGCTCCTTGGTGACGTAAAGATTGCACTCGTTGAGGCGCCAGTCGCCGATCTTCTTGGCGGCCTGGGTGATCGCCAGCATCTCGGCGTGCGCGGTCGGGTCGTTGGCGCGTTCGACTTCGTTGTGGGCGGCCGCGATGATCTCGCCGCCGCGTTCGATGATCGCACCGATCGGCACCTCGTCGATGCGCCAAGCGTCGACGGCGAGGTTGAACGCCAGGGCCATGTAGAAGGCGTCGTCCCGGTTCAGCTGGGACGGGCGCATCTTCTCGAACGGGCAGGTCAGCCCAGGGCGGGGGGTCGAGGCGTCGCCATCCATGGCGGGCAGGATTGCCCCTGCGGGGCCCGTGGCAAGAGGGGAGGAGGGGTTTCACTACGGGGATTGACTCTCCCGTCGGATGGGGATGCACTGCCGCCCATAAGGCATGGCTGAAGAACCCGTTATCGAACTCGAAGGCAAAATCCTGCAGGTGCTTCCTGGCACCATGTTCCGGATCGAGCTCCCCAATAAGCACGTGGTGCTGGGACGTATCTCCGGCCGCCTCCGCAAGAACTTCATCCGTATCAACCCCGGAGACCGCGTGAAGGTCGAGATGAGCCCGGCCGACCTGACTCAGGCCCGCATCATCTTCCGCCTGCGTGATACCGCCCCGCGCCCCCCGGGTCCCCCGCCCAAGCGCCGCTATTGATTCCTAAGAAACCCGGTCGTACGGGTTTTTTTATTGCAAGGGCGCAGGGTCTAATCTATTAATCATTACTCAACTACTAATCATTAACCCCCATGGCTATCTACAACAGCGTCCTCGACACCATCGGTCACACGCCCCTCGTGCGCCTGAACAAGGTCACCGAAGGTCTTCATGCCGAAGTCCTGGTGAAGCTTGAATTCTTCAACCCGCTCTCGAGCGTCAAGGACCGCATCGGTCGCGCCATGATCGACGCCGCCGAGCGCGACGGCCGCCTGAAGCCGGGTGGCACCATCGTCGAGCCGACCTCCGGCAACACCGGCATCGCCCTCGCCTTCGTCGCCGCCGCCCGCGGTTACCGCTGCATCCTCACGATGCCTGAGACGATGTCCGTCGAGCGTCGTGTCCTCCTGCGCCTCCTTGGCGCCGAGATCGTCCTTACCCCCGGCGCGAAGGGCATGCGTGGCGCCATCGAACGCGCGACCCAGCTCCGCGACGAGATCGGCGCGAACGCTTTCATGCCGATGCAGTTCGACAACCCGGCCAACCCGGAAGTGCATCGCCGCACCACCGCCGTCGAGATCTGGGAAGACACCGAAGGCAAGGTCGACGCCATCGTCGCCGGCGTCGGCACGGGCGGCACCATCACCGGCGTCGCTTCCGTGATCAAGGGCAAGAACCCCAAGTTCCGAGCCATCGCCGTCGAGCCTGCCGCTTCGCCCGTCATCACCCAGACGATGTCCAAGCAGACCGTCCAGCCTGCTCCCCACAAGATCCAGGGCATCGGCGCCGGCTTCGTCCCGAAGAACTGCGACATCTCCCTGATCGACGAAGTCATCCAGGTCTCCAACGAAGACGCCTTCGCCACCGCGCAGGAAGTCTCCGTCCGCGAAGGCCTCGCCGTCGGCATCTCCTCGGGCGCCAACATCTGGGCCGCCCTGCAGCTCGCCAAGCGTCCGGAGTTCGCCGGAAAGCGCATCGTCACGATCGCCTGCTCGCCGAGCGAGCGCTACCTCTCGACCGCCCTGGCCGAGAAGGTCCGCGCCGAAGTCACCGCGCTGACTGCTTCGTAATCCGAGCCTCGGCTCGTCTCGAAGGGGCGGTTCCGCATGGAGCCGCCCCTTTTTGCTTCCCAAGGGCATGGCCGAAGGGTAGTGAATATTTGTTCATATGCCAGAGTCGGTTCCATCGCGCCCCGCCGGGGCCGTTTTCGCCCCTCGTCGCTGACGCCATGCTCCGCGCCCTCGCCGACTGCAATAATTTCTACGCCTCGTGCGAGCGCGCCCTCGATCCGTCGCTGATCGGCGTGCCGATCGTGGTGCTCTCGAACAACGACGGCTGCGTGATCGCACGTTCGTCCGAAGCCAAAGCGCTGGGTATCCCGATGGGCGCGCCTTATTTCGAGGTGCGGCGAACCTGCGAGGCGCACGGCGTGCGCATATTCTCGTCCAATTTCTCCGTCTACGGCGACTTCTCCGAACGCGTCATGGCCGCCCTCGGCGAGCAGGCGCGTGACCTCGAGGTGTATTCGGTCGACGAAGCCTTCCTGGGTTTCCCGGACATGCCCGATGCCGATGCCAAAGCCTTGGGGCTACGGATTCGCGCCGATGTCCTGAAGCGGACGGGTATCCCGATCTCGTTGGGCATGGCCCCGACGAAAGTGCTCTGCAAACTCGCCAATGAGCGGGCCAAGGCCGATAAGACCAGCGGAGGCGTGGTCGTCGTGCCGGCTTCCGTCGAAGGGCGCACGGCCTTCCTGCGTGGCGTCGAAGCCGAAGCCGTCTGGGGCGTCGGCCCGGGCCTCGCGGCCCGGCTGCGCTCGCATGGCATCCTGACCGCGCTCGACCTCGCCGAAGCCGATCCGGGTTTCATCCGTCGCATCGCCGGCGTCGTCGGCGAACGCCTCGCGCTCGAGCTGCGCGGCATCTCCTGCCATGACATCGTCGAAGACGCCGGCCCTAGGAAGAGCGTGCTGGTGTCACGTTCCTTCGGACGTCCGATCACCGATGCCCATGAGCTATCCGAGGCCATCGCCGCGCACGCGGCCCGCGCCGCCGAGAAGCTGCGCGAAGACGGGCTCGTCGCTTCCTCGATCGTGGTGTTCATCCGCACCAACCAGCATCGCATCGACCAGGAGCAGTATCGTGGCGACGAACTGGAGCCTCTCGATCCGCCGACGGACGACGCCCGGGCCATCTGTGCCGCGGCGGCCAAGGCCTTGGCGCGTGTCCGTCGAGACGGGTATCTTTACAAGCGGGCCGGGGTGATGCTCCAAGGCCTGACGCCGGCCGACGTCGTGCAGCCGTCCTTGCCGGGCATGGGCGGCGAGATCGACCCGAACAAGGATCGCCTCATGAAGGCCGTCGACGCCTTGAACCATAAGCTTGGTCGCGACGCCGTGCGCCTCGCCAGCACCGGCTTCGAGCGGGAATGGAAGGGCAAGTCCGAGCTCCAGTCCGGCGCTTCGCTGTCCGACCCGGCGAACCTGCCGAAGGCCAAGGACGGCCCCAAGCCGCGGATCAGGTTTCACGAGTAGGCTTGATGGGGTTCGGCCGCCCTGCATCTTCTTCTCATGAGCAAGAAAGCCGCCGTCATCGCCGCCTTCCTCCTGGTCGGTATCACCGTCGGTTTCGTTATTGGTTTCGCCGTCGCCCGTCTTCGTTGATCTCACCCCGTGGCTATCCCGGCCAAAGATATCCTGAAGCTCGAGCAGGCCATGCAGGCCGGCGGCTCCTCGCACTATCTGCGGGAACGTTATCAGGCCGGCGCCGAGCATGTCGGTGTCTACAAGGTCTTCCGCATCTGGTCGGACAAGCTCAAGGAGATCGAGACGGACGACGGCGAGTGGCGTGAGAATGCGGTCACTTTCCTGGAGGTGAACCCTCGGTACTTCAGGTCAGGCTATGATAAGGCTCAGCTGCTGCGTCATCTTAAGCGGGCCTCCCTGAGCGCGAAGCATGGACGCCGCCTGAGGGCCGTCCTGTTGGACGCGGTGACCCGGCCTTCGGGCGTCGAGTTCAGACAATACTGCCATCTGGCTTCGTCCCTTGCGTCCAAGGATTTCCTCGCGGACCTGGCCCGATTTGCGAAGTCGGGCGATCCAGAGGTGCGCCGTCGGGCCGCGTGGATGCTTGAGCATGTCCGCTTGGCGACCAAGCCAGTCCGTAAGGCTTAGGGAGGGCTCGCATCTACAGCGTCAAGAGGTCACTTCGGGTCGAACAGGCCGTGATTCGCGTACCATGCGCGGACATGCTCGAGTACGGCGGGGTCGGTCGAGGTGGTGCGATGGATCATGCCGGGATAGACCTGTAGTTCGTGGTCGACGCCGTTCTTCGTGAGCGTCGCCTCGAGCCGTTGGTCGCTGGCCAAGGCCACGTTCTTGTCCGCGTCGCCATGATGCAGGGAATAGGGCGTCGTGATCCTGAGCGAAAGCTCCTTGTTGTAAGGCTGCTCGCCGCCTGCGGTGTGAGATGCGACTTTGATCAGTTCGGGGAAGCTGCCGACGATGGCCACGTTCAGGAAAGCTCCCATGCTGTGGCCGTGGGCGGCGATCCTGCGCATGTCGACGTAGCCGAGGGTCGCCAGCAGGTCGAAGCACTTGCGGGCACGCTTCACGTTGTCTTTCGGATTGCAGCTGCGGAGGTCGGCCTCGCCCGGGCTGCCTTGTGCCTTGCCCTGGCCGGCGAAGGTGTAGTTAGGCGCGATGCAGACGAGGCCCCATTTCGTCATCTCGGCGGCGACCTTCGGCCCGTAGGCCTCTGCCGTCTGGCCTTGGCCGTGGCTAAGGACGACGGCAGGGAAGGGGCCCTGGCCCCGGGGGCGGAAAAGCAGGCCGCTCAGACGATAATCGATGCCGTCATCGGTAGATTCATAGGTCCAGCTGGCGCCGGTAGCCGAGGAGGGGTCGCCCGCGATCTTAAACTTCGCCGCGTCTACCTTGGCGGGGCGGGGCGGTTCGGCGTCGCGCGGCTCTGCGGGCTTCGTCGTCACCTCGTAGGCCATGCCTGAGAATTGGGCGATCCAGTCGGCGACGGGCATGCGGAAGACGCCTGACTTCTTCGGATAGCCATTGCTCGGCCCGGATTCGCCTTTGGGCGTGAAATCATCGCCGTGCGGATTCCACAGCACGACGACATCATCCTTCGCGTCATAGTCCAGGATCGCGTAGGCGTGGTTCGGCGTGAGTCCCGGAACGCTGACCGCCGCTGTTCCGCAGGTCATCAGGCGATGATCGGCGACGGCGGCGATCATCGCCTGCCGGAGTTCGGACGTACGCCTCTGGCGGTCGGTTTCGCCGAGGGACTTGTCGTGCGCGTAAGCGAAGGTGATGCGGACGATGTCGTGGCCTGTGACCAGTGACAGGATCGTGCCGGCGGAGCCTCCGCGCGCGAGGGCGTCGAGCGGAGAACTGCTTCGCTTGTCCGTGGGCTTGGCGTCGTTGAGCAGCGTGCCGAGGGCCTTTTCGTAGATATTGACCCACAGCCCTGCGTTCTCGTTCGACGAAGTCAGGGCGACTTCTGCGTCGGTCGGGCCGGCGACGACGACGGAAGCGTTGCCGAAACTTATGCGGTAGCGTCCGTCCTTTTCAGGGACGATCAGCCGGGCGGGCGAGGCGGAATCGCGATGAACCAGTGCGCCCAGCGGCGCGAGGGAGAAACAGTTCCCAAGCTTGCCTTGGTGGATGGTCTCCAGTCTGGGCGTGCCGACGAAGAGCTCGCGGGCCGTGAGGGTGGCGAGACGATCGCAACCTCCCTTGAACATGCGGTTAAAGTCCGGTTTTCCGGCGGCTACGGGGGTCTTGGCTGTTTCCTGAAGATAGGGCAAAGTCAGCGGCGGCAAGGCCAGCTTGGGGTCGCGTGTGGCTCGTTTCAGGGCGGCGATCGCGGCGGCCGGGGCCCCGTGGAGCGCCGGGTCGGCCACCGCCGCGTCGATTTCTGCGACGGAGAGAACGCCGTCATGATCCGCATCCCATCCGCTGAATTGGGCCGACACCGTCGCGACGAAGTCGGTCCTAGGTATCTCGGCGGCACTGATGAGAGCGCTCGCGAACAGCATAGCCATCGCCGAGGTGATGCGGGCGAGGTGGGTCATGGGGCATATCCGTGATAAACCTCGATGGCCTCTTAGTCAAGCAGCCCACCTTGCGCTTGCGGGCCTATCGGCGCGGCGTAGGTGTATCCATACCCATATGAGCTCCACGCGTCGTTCCTTCCTCGGTACCCTCGGCGGTCTGGCCGCCGGTTATGCCCTCGCTCCGGCCCTCCGCGCTGCCGAAGCCGGCGGCAAGCCCCTCGGCCTCGCGCTGTGCGGTCTGGGCAACTACTCGAACAACGAGCTCTCGCCGGCGCTGCTCGAGACCAAGAACGTCAAGCTCGTGGCGGCCATCACCGGCACGCGCGAGAAGGGCGTGAAGCTGGCTAAGCTCCACGGCTTCGAAGAGGCCAACATCTATTCCTACGACCAGTGGGACAAGGTCGCCGCCAACCCGGCGATCGACATCGTCTACGTCGTCACGCCCCCTGGCATCCACGCCCAGAACGTCATCGCCGCCTTCGGCGCGGGCAAGCACGTCATCTGCGAGAAGCCGATGGCCACGTCCGTCGCCGATTGCGACGCCATGATCGCGGCGGGCAAGAAGGCCGGCAAGCGTCTCGCGATCGGCTACCGCCTCCACTTCGATCCCTACCACCAGGAACTCGTCCGTCTCGCCAAGACCCAGGAGTTCGGCCCGTTCATGAAGATCACCAGCGCCAACGGCTTCACGCTGAAGAAGCACGCCTGGCGTATCGAGAAGAAGCTCGCCGGCGGCGGCGCGCTGATGGACATGGGTGTCTATTCGATCCAGGCCAGCTGCATGGCGGCCGATGCCAATCCCGTCGCCGTGACCGCGAAGGAACTCCCGAAGACCCAGCCGGATTTCTTCAAGGAAGTCGAACAGGCCATGGAGTTCCGCCTCGAGTTCGCCAACGGCGCCACGGCCGACATCTGGACGGGCTACGACGCCAATCGCGCCGAGTTCCGCGCCGAGGCCGCCAAGGGATGGTTCCAGGGGTCGAAGCCCGTCTTCAGCTACCGCAACCTGAACATCTCGACCTCCGCCAAGGGTAAGCTGGATTTCGGCGTCTTCCGCCAGCAGCAGCGTCACATGGACGCCGTCTCCGCCGCCTTCCGGGCCGGTGAGCCGCTCAGCTGCTCCGGCGAAATCGGCCGCCGCGACATCGTCATCGTCGAGGGCATCTACGAGTCGATCCGCACCGGCAAGAAGGTCGAGCTGAAGTATAGCTAACTTAGGGGTAGGGGTAGGGACAGCACCACGTGCTGTCCTTTTTTATATCGTGAGGCGGCTCTGCCTCTGCCTCACCAACCCTTCGCCAGCTCGATGAGCTTGGCGGAGGCTTGGGTCATGGCGGCCTCACGTTCCTTCTCGCCACTGTTGACGCCTTCGGCGTGGACGAACGTGACGTCGGTGATGCCGATGAAGCCGAGGATCTTGCGCAGATAAGGTTCCTGGAAGTCGTAGTCCGTCCCGGCGACGAAGCCGCCCCGTGACGTGACGATGAGCGCCTTCTTGCCTTTGACGAGCGGCACGACCCCTTCTTCGGTCACCCGGAAGGTCATGTCGGTCCGCACCACCTGATCGATCCAGGCCTTAAGGGCGGCCGGGATGGAGAAGTTATGCATCGGGGACGCGATCACCAGCGTGTCGCATCCGAGCAGCTCGGCCGTAAGGGCGTCGGAGTGATGCAGCACGCCTTTCATCACGGGGTCATCGTGGTCCGCCGGGGCGAAGGCCGCGCCCACCCAGGCGTCGGAGACGAAGGGCGGCGGATGGTGTCCGACGTCCCGGTGAGTGACCTGCAGGCCGGGGAAGCGCAGGCGCAGGTTCTGGATGAACCCAGCGGAAAGTTTCCTGGTGACTGAACGTACCGTGCGTGGGGAGGCGTCGATGTGCAGGACTTTCATCTCAGCAAGGTATGCGTTAGCGGAGGGAAGTCAAAGGGTAGGGCGCACGGGAATGAGGTAGGGACAGCACCACGTGCTGTCCTCATCCGCCTATGTCGTGACGCGCTTCCGGCCCTACCTGCGATGCCTAGGACAGCACGTGGTGCTGTCCCTACCTTAAGACAGATTCAGCGCCCTCAGTTCGTCCCCTTGGCCAAGGTCGCCTTCAGTTCGGTCACGAACGCGGCGTAAGCGGGGTCCTTGGCGAGGTTCGTCAGTTCCTTCGGGTCCTTGTCGTGGTCGTAGAGTTCGATGCCGCTTTCACCGCCGTTCCATTCGGTGTAGCGGAAGCGTTCGGTGCGCACCGAGCGACCCACCTTGCGGGCGGGGGCGTTCTTCTGCTTGCCGCCGGCGAAGGACGCATCGCGATTGGCGGCGCCGAAGTCGACCTGCGTGTAGGCGACGTTGGCCCACGGACGCTTGGGGTCGGCGAGCAGGGGGCGGAGGCTCTTGCCCTGGGCGCGAGGGTCGGGTTTGAGGCCGCACAGGTCGGCCACGGTCGGGTAGAGGTCGAGCAGTTCGGTGACTCGCTGCGTCGCCTGTCCGACGACCTTGTTGTCGGGGTCGCGGATGATGAAGGGCACGCGGGCGGAATCTTCGTAGAGCGAGCGCTTCTGCCAGAGGCCGTGTTCGCCGAGGTTGTAGCCGTGGTCGCTGATGAAGATGACGAGGGTGTTCTTATCGAGGCCTTGCTTCTTGAGCTCCGCGAGGACGAGCCCGAACTGGGCGTCCATGAAGCTCATCGACGCCAGGTAGGCCTGCTTGGCCGTACGCTGCGTATCCTCGCTCATGCCGTAGTTGGCGACGGAAGTGTTGGAAAGGGCGACCTGAGGCTTGGAGGCTCGGTCGGCCGTGGGGTCGGGGACCAGCTCCACCTTGTCCTTGGGGTAGAGTTCGAAATACTTCTTGGGGGAGACGTAGGGCGTGTGCGGACGGAAGAATCCCACGGCCAGGAAGAACGGGGTCGTCCGCTTCTCCTGCAGGTAGGCGATGGCCTTTGCGGCGATCTTGCCGTCGGTCTGCTCGGAATCATCGCCGTCGGCGGCGAGCCAGCTCAGCGTGCCCCCGTAGTTGTGCGTGCCGACAAGCACTTGTCCCATCTTGCCCTTGGCCTTGTCGGCCGAGGTGCCGGCGCCGACGCCGATCGAGAAGATCTTGTCCTCGTCGTCGCAGTCGCGGCCGCGCGGATTCCAGACCTTGCCCCACGACTGCGGGTCATCGAGGCCGTTCGTGCCGATCTCCTTCGGCACGCCGTAGTGGTAGAGCTTGCCGATGCGGGCGACCGAGTAGCCGTTGTTCTTGAACATCTCCGGCATCGTCACGATGTCGGGGACGACTTTGCGGAACTCCGTCGCGTTGTCGTAGACGCGGGTGACGTCGGGGCGGAGGCCGGTGAGGAAAGACGTGCGGCTCGGGTTGCAGAGCGCGTATTGGCAATAGGTGCGGTCGAAGCGGATGCCTTCGCGGGCGAGCGCGTCGATGTTGGGCGTGATCCCGGGGCCGCCGTAGGTGCCCATCCCGGCGCGGCAATCGTCGGAGACGAGCAGCAGCACGTTCTTGCGAGGCTCGGCCGCCAGGCCGCTGAGGCACAGGAGGAGCAGGAGGGCGGTGGGGAGGCGCATGGCTTTACATAGGGGGCAAGTGGGCATGGGGGCAAGGCGGAGCGAAGGGGGTGTTGGCGGTAAGCGGCTGGCGGATGGCGGTTGGAGCCTTTGACGGGTGAAAAAAGAACAGGCGACAAGGGGATAATCCCTGCCGCCTGGTGTTTCCTAACCGCTAGCCGCTAACCGCGACTACCTTTGTTCTCTTAGACTTCCCAGTCTTCGCCCTTGCCCTGCAGCACCTTGTCGATGGCCGAGAGGACGAGGTCGACGGCTTCTTCCTGGGAGGTCTTGTCGGTCTTGATATGGACCTCGGGGGCTTCAGGTGCTTCGTAAGGCGAGGAGATGCCGGTGAACTCGACGATCTCGCCGCGGCGAGCCTTGGCGTAGAGTCCCTTGACGTCGCGGGATTCGCAGACGGCGAGCGGGGCGTCGACGAAGACCTCGAGGAACGCGTGGTTCGCGAGGGCGGCGCGGGCCTTGGCGCGGTCGGCGGCCAGGGGGGCGATCAAGGTGACGAGGGTGATGTGGCCCGTGCCGGCGAAGAGGCCGGCGACGGCGGAGGCGCGACGGACGCTTTCGGCGCGGTCGGCGGCCGAGAAGCCCAGGTCGCGGTTGAGCGAGACGCGGAGGTCGTCGCCGTCCACGCGGATGACGTTACGGCCGGCGTCGAAGAGACGACGCTCGACGGCTTCGGCGATGGTCGACTTGCCCGAGCCGGAGAGGCCCGTGAACCAGATGACCGCCGGCGGGTGGCCGGCGCGGGCGCCGCGTTCGGAGGCGGTGACCTTGCCGGAAGGCGCTTCGGACTTCGTGACGGCGTCGAGGATGATGCCGCCGCCATGGATGCGGCCGCCTTCTTCGAGGGCGAAACGACCGGTGATCGGGCACTCGTGATGGAGGTCGAAGGCGATGTTGCGCGTGGCGCGGACGATCACTTCGCAGATCGAGTCGCGGGGGACGCTGTCGGCTTCCTTCGATTCGAGCGTGGAGGCGTCGGTCACCTTGACGATCTTGGCGATGACGGCGTCGACGTTCTGGGTGAGCAGGCGCAGGCGGTAGGTCTTTTTCTGGACGAGGGGTTCCTTGCCGAGCCAGAAGATGCGGGCGCGGAATTCGCGGCCGACGCGGGGCTGGTTGTTCGGGTGGGCCGCGACCTGGCCGCGTTCCACGAAGATCTGCTCCGAGAGCGTCACGCTGGCGGAGCCGCCCGTGCCGACGACCGTGCGGGAGTCGGGACCCGGCCAATCCTCGAACGTGCGCACCGTGCTGCGGCGACCGCCGGGCTGGAAGATGAGCTCGTCGCCCGGGCGGATGGCGCCGGCTTCGACGCGGCCGGCGATGATGCGGCGATGGTCGAAACGGTAGATGTCGGAGACCGGCAGGCGCAGCGGCAGGCCGGTGAGGTCGTCCTCGTGCGCGAAGGCGTCGAGGGCTTCGGTGACCGTCGGGCCCTTCCACCAAGGCATCTTGGCGGCGCGCTGGACGACGTTCTCGCCGTGCTTGGCGGCGATCGGGATGAAGTGGACGGCGGTGAGGCCGAGGGTCTTCAGGAAGGCCGAGTATTCGGCGACGATCTTCTGGTACGTGGACTCGGAATGGTCGACGAGGTCCATCTTGTTCACCAGCACGACGAGCTGCTTCACGCCCAGGAGGGAGAGCAGGAACGCGTGGCGGCGGGACTGGTCCATCACGCCTTCCTTGGCGTCGATGAGGAGGAGCGCGGCGGAGGCGCTGGCGGCGCCGGTCACCATGTTCTTGAGGAACTCCTTGTGGCCGGGGGCGTCGATGATCGCGTAGGCGCGCTGCTTCGTGCGGAAGAAGATGCGCGTCGTGTCGAGGGTGATGTTCTGGTCCTGCTCTTCGATTAGGGCGTCGAGGAGGAAGGCGTATTCGAACTCCATGCCTTCGATCGCGCAGTTCTTGCGGACCTGCTCCATCTTGCCGTTGGGCAGGGAGTCGGTGTCATGGAGGAGGCGGCCGACGAAGGTGGACTTGCCGTGGTCGACGTGGCCGACGACGACGACGTGCATCTTGCGATGGTCTTCGGCGATGGTTTTAGAGGTGCTCACTTTGAGG
>CAIWNE010000123.1 GCA_903913915.1 uncultured Opitutia bacterium | reverse complement strand
CGGGATCGCGCCACGACATAGCTGCACCTCGCGCTTCAGGTGGCAGGTCCAGTGAAGTGTTTTCAGGTCCCGGGTCTCGGCCGTCAGGGCCCGGGTTCAGGTGTTCAGCTCCAGGTTCAGGTGCGGGTACCGTACCCGCACCCGAAAACCCGTACCTGATGCCCGGCTGTCGAGACCTGGGACCTGAGATGATTATTCGCGGCGTCTGGGTTACCTAGTCGCTGCCCAGCGGATCGCATTCTCCACGACCTGGATATTCTCGGACTGCTTGAAGATCGGGTAGGTCTCGTGGCCAGGGCGGTAGTAGAAGACTTTACCTAGGCCGACCTGCCATGTCATGCCGCTGCGGAAGTGCTCACCTTTGTCCCAGCGCTCTTCGAAGACGACGGCGTCAGGTGCGGGCACGTGGAAAGGCTCGTCGTACATCTCGGTCTGCGGGATGTCCCACTTGGCCGGTAGGTTCGCCGCGATCGGGTGGTTGGCCGCGACAGTCGTCATGTGGCCGGGCTTGGCGTCGGCGCGATATCCTGGGAAGACGCACTGGGGGAGCGTGAGCGTGTAAGTCGAGCCTTCGCGTTTGACGGATGGCGTCAGCGGGGCGCCGACCTTCACGCCCTTGTAGTAAGGGGCTTCGTTGACGTAGACCCACTTGGCGGAGGCGCGTTCTTCGGGGGTCAGCTGCTTGAGCGCGTCTTCCTTGGATCGTTCCTGCATCAGGCGGACGAACGGCTTGGCCCAGTGGGCGGAATGCAGCGCGATCAGGCTGAGTTTGCCGGCCTGCACACGCCTCACCACGGCTTCGACGCGGGTATCGTCCTGTTCCTTGACCTTGCGGTGGCACCAGAAGACCAGGACGTCGGTCTCATCCAGCGCGGCGTCGCTCAGGCCTTGTTCTGGGTCGGCGAGCTTGGCCGTCTTGAGGGTGAGTCCGGTCCGGCCGGCCAGGCCTTCGGCCAACGTCTCGCCGAGGAACTTGTCGCCGTAGCCCTGCGCCTGCTGCGGCTGTTGTTCGTCCCAGATGAGGACGCGGATCGGCTTAGGCTCGGCCGCGAGGGCGAAAAAGGGGAGGAGGGCGAGGAGGAGGGCGAGGAGGAGGCGCATGGGGTGGCGAAGATGAAGGATGAGTAATGTAAAGGTGCTAAAGTGAAAAGGTGCAAAACTGGCGTTAGGGTCAGATGCCCATTATCGGGTAGCGGGAGACATTCTCAGGTCTCGGGTCTCGGCCGTCGGGTCGCCGGTTCAGGTGTTCGGCACTATGTGCAGGTTCGGGGCCTGCGCCCGTACCCGGACCTGAATGCCCGTACCAGACACCAGACTGCCGAGACCTGGGGCCTGAGATGTTTTATTCGGCAATCTTCTTCGCGGCTGTTCAGCATGCCAGCAGACCCCCTCGCGTCTACGCGATGATGTCTTTGACGACATTCCCATGCACGTCCGTCAGGCGGAAGTCGCGGCCACCGAAGCGGTACGTGAGCTTCTCGTGGTCGATGCCGAGTTGGTGCAGGATGGTGGCCCAGAAGTCGTAGACGGTGAGCGGCTTGTCGACGGCGTAGTAGCCGAGTTCGTCCGTCGCGCCGAAGACGGTGCCGGGCTTGAAGCCGCCACCTGCGACCCAGAGGCTGAAGCCGTAGGGGTTGTGGTCGCGACCATCGCTGCCCTGGGAGAACGGCGTGCGGCCGAATTCTCCGGAAAAGATCACGATGGTATGTTCGAGCAGCCCGCGTTGCTTGAGGTCCTTGAGGAGCGCGGCGATGGGCTGATCGACCTGATGCGCCATCTGGGTGTGGCCTTTGACGATCGCGCCGTGGTGGTCCCAAGGGTTGGCCGGGTTGCCCCCTCCGATGTTGGCGGACAGGCAGCTGAGTTCCACGAAGCGCACGCCCTTTTCCACGAGACGACGGGCGAGCAGCGCCTGGCGGGCGTAGCCGGACGTAAGCTTGTCGGGCGAGTCGATGCCATACATCGCCTTGGTGGCTTCCGACTCGCCGCTGAGGTCGCAGATCTCGGGCACGGCGGCCTGCATGCGGTAGGCGGTCTCGTAATTGCGGATGGCCGCTTCGACCTGGGGCTCGCGGGAGGCTTCGGCGAAGGCCTTGTCGACTTCGTTGATGAAGCCGAGACGCCGTCTTTGGGCCGCGTCGGCTTCGCCGGGCTTGATGTTGGCCAAGGGCAGTGCGCCGTCGGCTTTGATGATCGAGGCCTGGTGCTGGCCGGGCAGATACCCGTTGTTGAAAAGACCCACGCCGCCGTGCGGGACGCCGGCGTTGCCGCTCTGCAGGACGACGAAGCCGGGGAGATTCTGGTTCTCGCTGCCGAGGCCGTAGTTCAGCCACGCGCCCGCGCTGGGGTGCCCCATGAACGGGAAGCCGGTATGGAAGAAGTAGTTCCCCTGGGCATGCTCGCTGACCTTGCTCGTCATGGAGCGCACCACGGTGAGGTCGTCGGCGCACTCGGCGATCTGCGGGAAGAGGTTCGTCATCTCGATGCCCGACTGGCCGTAGCGCTTGGCTTCCCACGGGCTGGCCATGATGTTGCCGTTGTTGTTGAAGACCGTGCGTTGGACCGGCACCGGCATCGGTTTGCCGTTCAGCTTGGCGAGGGCCGACTTCGGGTCGAAGGAGTCGACGTGCGAAACGCCGCCGGACATGTAGCAGAAGATAACGTTCTTCGCCTTGGCCTTGAGCGGGCGTTTGCCCGAGGTCTCGGCGCCGAAGGCGGGTGAGGCGAGCAGGCTCGAAAGGGCGACGCCACCGAAGCCCAATGAGCAGCGGCGGAGCAGTTCCCGACGGGTGAGCGGGTACATGTTATTTGAGATAGACGAACTCCTTGAGGTTGAGCACGGACTGGGCGAAGTCCTGCCAGGTCAGCTCTGGCTTCTCGGCGTGGGCGGCCTTGAGGTCGGCAAGGTAGCGGACGGCCGCGGCCTGCTCGGCCGGGGTGGCCTTGCGGGCGAGGGCCCGGAGGAAGAGGGCGTCGACCTTGGCGGCGTCGGGCAGGGTCGGGTTGAGGCTCGAGGCCCACTGCTTAGCGGCGTCGATGACGAAGGGGTCGTTGAGCAGCGTGAGCGACTGAGCCGGGACGTTGGTGGAATCGCGGCGTCCGATCGTCGTGAACGGCTTCGGTCCGTCGAACGTCGTGATCAGCGGGTTCAGCGTGTTACGTCGGATCGTCAGATAGACGCTCCGGCGGACCTGCGCCTTGGGCGCCGCCAGGGCGTTGTCTCCTGGGCCGTACATCCGCTCCTCCATCTTGCCGGAGAAGACGATGAGCGAATCGCGCAAGGCTTCGCCTTCGAGCCGGCGGATACGCATGTGCGAGAGGAGGTCGTTATTGGCATCCTTGGCCAAGGCCGACGACGTGGGCAGGCTGGAGCGTCGGAAGGCATCGGTCAGGAGCAGCTCGCGCAGCATCGTCTTCACGGACCACTGCTGGTCGATGAAGCGTCGCGAGACGTAGTCGAGCAGCTCGGGGTGCGTCGGCTGATCCCCAAGGCGTCCGAAGTTGTCCGCCGTGCCGACGAGTCCGCGCCCGAAGACATGATGCCAGAGGCGGTTCGTCATCACGCGAGCCGTGAGCGGGTTGTCGGGCGAGGCGATCTTGTGGGCGAGCTCGAGGCGTCCGCTGCCGTTGGTCGCGAAGGGCTTCGGGTCGAAGACCTCGAGGTAGCGGCGCGGGATGGCCGCGGCAGGCTTCTTGTAATCTCCTCGCACCATGAGCGGCTGATCGAAGCCGACGTCTTCCCAGAGTCCGGGCGCCCGTCGAGGGGTGACCAGCTCGGCTTCCAGTCTGCGGTATTCCGCGGTGAGCGCGGTCAGTCGCTCGGACAGTGTGTCGCGGGCGTCCAACAGCCCGTGGCGCAGGCTGGAGTCAAGCAGGGCAGCCTGCTTTTCGTTGGCTTCGTCGCGCCCCCAAGCGGAAGCGGCGTCGGTGAGTGCGTATACTGCTTCATCGACGGTCTTCAGCTGCGGGGCCTGTACGACGATGGCTTCGCCAGGGGTGGGGCCGGCGCCGGCGGCATGGAAGACGACCTCGCGGACGCCGTAATGCCCGTCTGCCGAATTCTCTTTGGCGTCTGGTCGCGTGGAGTCTTCCGGCAAGGTGAACTCGAGATACGCGGTCGATCCCTTGCGGTACGCGATGTCGAGGGTGATCCAGGTCGGGCGGTCGGAATTGATCTTCGCCTTGGGGAATCGGTTGCCGGAGTCGCCGATCGGATAGTTGTCGGCGATCAGCCTCACGGTGGCGCCTCGGCCCATCGCCTGGATGCTGATGAAGTCCGTGGTGACCTTGAAGCGCGGAGAGGTGAGGACGGCGCTGTGCTTCGGAGAAAGGGTGTGCGAGTGCAGGCCGGAGGGCAGGATCTGCTTGATGATGTCAGGGCCGCTCGTCTCGACGCGAAAATCGCCTGGGGTGAAGCGTGCGTCGATGCCGTTGCCATGACGCAGCCAGCCGGTGGAGCTACTTTCGTTGAGCATCCAGTCGGGTTTCCCGCTCCATGGCGTTTTGGGTTCCTTGGGATGCAAGCCTACGCGCAGGAAGGTCGCGGCATGCAGCGGATAGGTCGGGTCCTCCTCGCTCTTGAAACTCTCGGCCAGCTTCCCGTCGGCCGACTTGATGGCGGCGAGCTTGGCGCGGATTTCGGCGGCCTGGGTACGGATGCCAGTCAGATTGTCATCCTTGGTCGCGATCGGCGCAAGTTCACCCCGAAGGGTGCCGGCACGGGAAGAGTCGGCGATCTGGGATGCGGTCAGCGCCGATCCGTACAGGCGGGCTTCTTCGATTTCTCCGTGCAGATAGGAGTTCGCGCCGCCGCTATGGCGACGTCCGAAGAGCAGATGGGATTTCCCGGACGAATATGCCTGGAGGTTGCCGCGTTCGTTGGTGGGAGCGTAGCCCGTGCCGTACGGCCGGCCGTTGCGGAAGAGTTCGATGCGTCCGTCCGCCTGATACACGACCGCCATATGGATGAGTTCGCCGGGCTGGGTGGTTTCGGACGGGCCGTCGACATTCTGCGTACGGATGCCGTTGTTGCTGCCAGCCATCCATTTCGCCTTCTGCTTCTCGGCGTAGACGAGCGAGTCAAAGATCCCGCCGCCGAGGGATTCCACGGTGATCACGCCGCCCCCATGTTGGGTGAGATCGGGAAGCATGACCCACGCCTCCAAGGTCTTGGCGGAGAGGTTCTCCGTCATCGGACCGGTTTCGGCGAAGGCTTTTTCACCGTCGACCACGAGCCGGCCGTTCCGGATGAAGGCGCCGCCTTTGAGCTTGGCGTCGAGCTTGCCGACCAAGTCGCGGCCGTCTTGTTCGAAGGTCCACCAGTGGCTCGGCGCGGGGCCGGCGCCTTTGTCGGCCTTGAGGCGTCGGCGGAAGTCGTCAGCGGACAGTTGTGACTCCAGTGTGGCGAGTTGTTGTTCGAGGCGGACGCGTTCTTTGGTGCTCGCGCGGATGTGCTCCAGCGAGGCCGGGATGGCCTTGGCTTGGCGGATCCAGTCGGCGGCGAGTTCGGAGCGGATGGCCTGCTTGAGTTCCGTGAGACGTTCGCGGTGCTGGCCGAGCAGGGCGGGGGAGTCCACGGTCACCTGGCCTGGACGCGTCGAGGCGAAGATGCCGTAGAAGGCGTAGAAGTCGGCCTGGCTGATGGCGTCGAACTTGTGGTCATGGCAACGGGCGCAAGACACCGTCAGCCCAAGGAACGTCTTTGAGACGACGTCGATCTGGTTGTCCACGTTCCGGACCTGTTCGTCGATCGTGTCGACCGGTTGGAATCCGTGTTCGATCATGCGGAAGTGGCCGGTGCCGAGGGAGGACTCGTTCAGCTGTTCTTGCGGGTTGAGGCGCGGGGACTTCAGCAGGTCTCCGGCCAGTTGCTCGCGGATGAATTGGTCGTAAGGGACGTCCGTATTGAAGGCCCGGATGAGGTAGTCACGGTAGCGCCAGGATTGGGGGATGGCCGGATCGCCTTCGCTGCCATGGGTGTCGGCGTAGCGGACAAGGTCCATCCAGTGCCGGGCGAAGTGTTCGCCGTAGCGCGGCGAGGCCAGCAGTCGGTCGACGACCTTGACGAAAGCTTCCGGCGAGGTGTCCGCCTCGAACGCCTCGATCTCCGCAGGGGTCGGCGGCAGGCCCGTCAGCACGTAGCTCGCGCGACGGATGAGCGTCGGCTTGTCGGCCACGGCTGAAGCCGTGAGGCCAGCAGCGGCGATCTTCGCATCGAGGAACCGGTCGATCGGGCTGGCGGCCTGGCCGGCTGGCACGGAAGGCGACGCGATCGGCTGGAAACTCCACCAGCTCTTGCGGACGGTCAGTAGGTCGGACCAGGCGGGCGTGATCGAATCTTCGGGGGCCTTGGTGCGTGGGTCAGGCGCGCCGCGGTTCACCCAATCGACGAAGTCGGCGATGATCTTGGCGTCGAGCTTCGGACGCTTCTTCGGCATCTGCAGCGTCTTATGGCTGTAATCCATGGACTGGATCAGGAGGCTCTTCTTCGCATCTCCCGGAACGATGGCAGCGCCTTCTTCGCCCCCCTTGAGCAGGCCGTCGCGATAATCGAGGCGCAGGTCGCCTTTCTGTTTCTTCGCGTCGTGGCATTCGTAGCACTCCGCCACGAGCACCGGCCGGATCTTCGTCTCGAAGAATTCCAGGTCCGCCGGCTTAAGGTCGGCGGCCAAGGCAGCCGCAGTCGTCAGCGGAAGGCTGAGCCAAAGCGGTATGCATAGGGGCGAGGCCAAGGGGGGTGGGGTGCCTTGGTTATCGCCTCCGGGGGAAGGCATGCAAAGGCCTAAATAAGACACCGCTAAGGTCCCAGGGTTGCGGGGTCGTTTTCAGGTCTCGGGTCTCGGCCGTCAGGTCCCGGGTTCAGGTGTTCGGCATCAGGTGCAGGTTCGGGACCTGTGCCCGCACCCGTACCCGACGACCTGTGCCTGATGCCCGGCTGCCGAGACCTTGGATCTGAGATGTTTTGACTTTCTTGGGTAGGGTTGAGCGCCCTCGCTCAACCGCGGCTGACCAAGGGGGGTCAGCCCTACCCGATCACCTAGGGCAGCACGTGGTGCTGCCCCTACCTCCTCACTCCAGCACCTGGATATGATTGATGCTGGTGAACTGACGGTGGTCGGTGAACTGGCGGACGAGCTTCTTCTGGGTGTCGACCTCGAAGATCTGGGCCGTGGCGCCGAGGTGGCCGTGTCCCAGCCAATTCATGACGATCGTGTTCCCGTTGGCCAGGCGTTCGACGGAGCTGGCAAGGAAGATCGGATTGTCGGTGACTTCGTTGCGGCCGATATTCCAGACGACTTTACCGGTCTTGTCGTATTCGACGATGCCTTCACCTTCGCCGAGCGCGACGAGCCAGTGGCCGTTGGCGAGTTCACGGACGTCATGGACGTCTCCATTGACGGGCTGCGTGCGCAGCAGTTTTCCGTCGTCGGAAAGCTCGAGGACCGCGCGGTCGCCCTTGGCGCTCACGAGGTAACGTCCGTCCGTCGTCTTGCGGCAACCACGCATCTGCTCGTGCGTTCGGATGGTCGGCGTCAGTGGAACCTTGATCTCTTTGGCGATCTTGCCGTCGCGGCCGATCTCGAGGAGGCGGCCCGGGCCGCATTCGACCACGAGCACGCGGCCATCGGCGAGAGGCTGGCAGCCTTGGATCTCGGTCTTGGCGTCGGCGACGTATTCCCAGGCCACCGATTGGTCGGGCTTCACTTCCTTGGCGCCATGCACGTGGCTGAAGAGCACGTTCCCGTTGGGCAGCAACCAGGAGTCCTGCGGGTGTTCGGCCGGGGTCTGCCATTCGATCCGTCCGTCGGCGGCGACGATCGCGACCTTGTTGCCGACGTAATCGCTGACCAGGAGGCGTCGGCCGAAGGGCTTCGGATCGAGGCTGACGACCGGCCCCGTGGCGCGGTCGCCGAGGGCGTTGCGATTGTTCTTCATCACCGGCGCGGCGGGTTCCTCCCAGCCTTTTGGGGCGTTCACGCTGACGACCTTGCGGAAGGTCACGTCGCCGACGCGGAGATTGTCGGCGATGACGCCGTTCTGCGAATGGCGCCAGCAGTGGATGGCCTCGCCGTCGCTCTTGATGACGTTGCCGATGACCTCGTAGCCATCGAGGTTGAAGTTCGGCTCGATGGAGGTCGTCTTGGTCTCCATGTGGTTGAAGTTGCAACGGACGTTGCGTAGGCCGCCTCGATGCGAGGGGTGGCCGAGCAGATAACCGCTGCCGTTCGGGTTCAGCGTGCGCGTGAACTGCACCGTGATGTTCTCGGCGTCGAAGGATTCGCCCGGGCCGACCTTGCCGCCGGGCAGGAACTTGCCCGTATGTTCGCCATAGGCCATGACCGCACGGTTCGTGTCTGTCATGGTGATGCCTTCGACGAGCACGTTGCGGACGCGGCCATGGATCAACACGCAGGCGTTGATATCCTTCACGAGGAAGCCCGGCTGGACGTTGTGGGCGGCGTTCATGTCGATCGTGCCCTTGCCCGTGATGCGGACGCCGGAGATGACGTCCTTCTGAAGGCCGTGGCCGATGCGGATGCCGTAGGCTGCGGGGCCGTCGTAGCTGACGTACCAGATGCTGCGGACGTTGTGGCCGGTCTTGCTGCCGAACTTCACCTTCACGCCGTGGCTTAGCTCCTGCCAGTCGCCCGTGATCGCGGTCTTCTTGTGGGAGGTGTCGCCGAACTTGTCGCCCCAGGCGAACGTATCGGATTTGCCGTCCTTGCCTTCGCCGTCGGTGACCAGCGTGAATTCCCGGACGCCGCTCAGGTCGTAGTCGCCGCCGATCTCGAGGTCGTCCAGCTTCTTGCCTGCATCCTGGTCGGTCGTGATCTCGCCGGCCTTCTCCAGTTTGCAGAAATCGTCGGCGAGCTTGAGCGTCGCGCCGGCTTGCAGCTCGATCTCGACGGACTTGTCGACGTACAGGATCGCACGGTGCTTGTTCAGGCCGCGCTGATGCAGGCCTGGAAGGAAGGTCAGCTTGTCGCCCGGCGCGGCGGCATCGAGGACTGACTGCGGGTCGTCGCCAGGCTTGATCTTGTGCTCGGTTGCGTAGAGGAACGGGGCCAGAAGAAGGAACAACAACGAACGCATGATGGGTTAGGGGTAGAGGTGGGGGTAGGGGCAGGCAAGTCGCTTAGGATGCCCTGCGGTAACGGATAGCGTTTGGGCGGAAAAAGGGAGAGCAAGCAGATGGCTGCTGGCTGAATCGACCTACACCAACCCCTATCCCTTACTTCGCTACCACCCAGATGTTGCGGTAGACGACGGGGTTGCCGTGGCCTTGCAGGTAGAAGGGGCCGGGAGCGGGGACTTCGGTCTTGAACGCGCCGCCGGGGGTCGCGCCCTTGAGTTCGAGGTTGTCCTGCACGACGACGCCGTTGTGTCGGACGGTGACGTAGGCGCTGCCGGTCTTCTTGCCGTCCTTGTCGAACTTGGCGGCGGTGAAGTCCACGTCGTAGGTCTGCCACTGCAGCGGCGGGAAGCACATGTTCACGCTGGGGGCGCTGTTCTTGTAGATGCCGCCGCACTCGTTGTCGAGGCCCTTGAGTCCGAAGCTGTCGAGGACCTGCACTTCGTAGCGGTGCTGCAGGTAGACGCCGCTGTTGGCGCGGCCCTGGCCGCGGCCGAGGGGCTTGAAGGGTAGGAAGAACTCGATGTGCAGCTTGAAGTCGGTGAAGGCCTGCTTGGTCTTCGTGTTGGCTTCGAGGAAGCCGCGCGGGTCGATCTTGCCGTCGACGAACGCGTCGGCGTTCTTGCCGTCGAAGAGGATGGTCGCGTCTTTCGGGGCGGGCAGGCCCTCGGTCGGGCTGTGGCGGATGATGCGCTTGAGGTCGAAGCCCGTGCTCTTGATCGTCAGCACGCCGTCGGCGAGCGTCGCGGAATCGATGTTGTCCTTGAACAGGACGGACGTGCCTTCGCGTTTGCCTTCGACTTCGATCTTCGGCGAGCCGTCCCAGCCGGCGCCCGGGAGGCCGCCCTTGAAGAGCACCAGGCGGTATTCGCCTTTGCCCAGCGCGATGACGTTGGCGCCCATCTTGACGTTGGCGAACTCGCCCTGGAGTCGCGGATCCTCGCCGGCCTCGGTCGCCTCCTTCTCCGTGAGGTAGACGGGCGGCTCAGGCGCGTGCGGGGCGGCCGGGGCTTTGGCTTTCGGTGCGTCGGCGGCGAAAAGCGAAGACGCAAGGAGGAGGAGGGCGAGGAGGCGCATGGGGATGCGTGGGAAGATGGGCGACGAAGGATGGATGATAAAGCGAAATAGGAACTGAGGTAGGGCTAGTTTTGACGCGGTCATCGTCTGGCGAGTGCCAGGGGTGTACGGGCAGCACGCCCGAGGATGACCTGGTCGGTCATACCTGCCTCAAGACTTACGCTGGTTTCCGGTCTCCCTTGGGCGTTTGTCTGCTTGCCGACGTGCCCCCTCTGGTCACGCGATGATATCGCGGACCACGTGCCCATGCACATCGGTCAGGCGGTAATCGCGGCCCTGAAAACGGTAGGTGAGGCGTTCGTGGTCGAAGCCCAGCAGGTGCAGGATGGTGGCCTGGAGGTCGTGGACGTGGACCTTGTCCTTCACGCCGGCGAAGCCCATCTCGTCGGTTTCGCCGAACTGGAATCCGCCCTTCACGCCGCCGCCGGCCATCATGATCGTGAAGCAATCCGGATAGTGGTCGCGGCCGAGGACGTCGCCTTTGGCCGTCCGGCCTTCGCGGAACGGGGTGCGCCCGAATTCGCCGCCCCAGACGATGAGCGTATCCTCGAGCAGGCCGCGTTCCTTGAGGTCGTTGATCAGCGCGGCGACCGGCTTGTCGGTCGCGGCCATCTTCGCGGTGAGGCCTCCGCGGATATCTTCCTTCGGGTTCGTGCCGTGGAAATCCCAGCCCCAGTCGAAGAGATGGACGAAGCGCACGCCTTTCTCCACGAGGCGTCGGGCGAGCAGGCAGTTGTTGGCGAAGCTGGATTCCCCCGGCTTGGCGCCGTAGGCCTCGAGCGTCGCGGGCTTCTCTTTCGAGATGTCCATGACCTCGGGGACGCTGGTCTGCATGCGGAAGGCGAGCTCGTACTGGGCGATGCGTGTCACGGTCTCCGCGTGGCCGAGTTCGTCCTGCTGGCGCTGGTTGAGGTCCTTGAGCGCGTCCAGCGTGGCGCGACGGAGATCGCGGGTCATGCCGGGAGGGTCGTTGGCGAAGAGCACGGGGTCGCCCTTGCTGCGGCACTGCACGCCTTGGAACACCGAAGGGATGAAGCCTGACCCCCAGCAGCCCTGGCCGCCGCTGGGCTGGACGCCGTTTGAGATCATCGTGACGAAGCCGGGCAGGTCCTGGTTCTCGGTGCCGAGGCCGTAGGTGGCCCAGGAGCCCATCGATGGACGGCCTTGGCGGGCATGGCCGGTGAAGAGCAGGAGTTCGGCGGGAGCGTGGTTGAACTGGTCCGTGTGCATCGCCTTCACGAGCGTCACGTCGTCGGCGATCTTCTGGAAATTCGGCACGGCGTCGCTCATCCAGAGTCCGCCTTGGCCGTACTGCTTGAAGGTGCGCGGGCTGCCCATGAGCTTCGGTACGCCGCTGGTGAACGCGAAGGTGCGTCCCTTGAGGAACGAGTCGGGGCAGTCCTGGGCGTTCCGCTTCACGAGTTCTGGCTTGTGGTCGAAGATGTCGAGGTTGGGCGGGCCGCCGGACATGTGCAGGTAGATGACGCGCTTGGCCTTGGCCTTGAAATGCGGCTTGCGCGGGGCGAGCGGGTTGTCGCTGGCCGAGGAGGCGCCGAAGGCGTCGGCTTGCATCGCGTGAAGGGCGATGGCGCCGAGGCTGAACTGGCCGACGCTGCTGAGGAAGGTGCGGCGCGTCTGCAGGCTTAGCTGGGCTTCGCGGAGGGGGTGGAGCATCGGGCTAAAAGGGGGCGGGGTGGGGGCAGGCCTTCTGGCTCAGCGGCGCATGAGGAACTCGTCGAGGTTCATGATCACGCTGCTTACGGCGGTCCAGGCGGCGAGGGTAGGGACGTCGGCGCCCTTGTCCGTCGGACCAAGCGGTTCGGTGGCCATCTGCAGGGCGAGCGCGTTGTCGGCCCGGTACTGGGCGACGGACTTCGAGAGCAGGGTCTTCAGCGTGCGGAGCTCGTTCGCGTCCGGTTCGCGCGACAGGCAGAGCGCGTAGGCGAGACGCAGACGGGAATCATCCGTCGCTCCGCCTTCCTTGAGCAGCCGTCGGGCGAGGGCCTGGCTGGTCTCGACGAAGACCGGGTCGTTGAGTGTCACGAAGGCCTGCAGCGGCGTGTTGGAACGTCCGCGGCGGATGACGCACGTCTCGCGGTTCGGCGCGTCGAACGTGACGAAGCTCGGGTAGGGCGTGCTGCGGCGCGTCTCGGTGTAGACGCTCCGGCGATGGCGGTCTTCGCCGGAGCTGGTCATCCAGTCGCCGGTACCGCCGAAGGCGATGCTGAGGCCGAGGTTGGGGCGCATCGGCCTGACCGGCGCGCCATACATCTTGGCGCTGAGGAGTCCGCTGACGGCGAGGGCCTGGTCGCGGAGCAGTTCGCCGGACGGGCGGAAGCGCGGACCGCGGGCGACGAAGCGGTTGTCGGGGTCGACCTCGTTGAGTTTGGCGTTGCTGGCGGAAGACTGGCGGTAGGCGCGGCTGTTCAGCAGGAGCGACAGCATCTTCTTGGTATCCCAGCCCGATGCCACGAACTCATCCGCCAGCCAGTCGAGGAGTTCGGGGTGGAGGGGGAGGTCGCCTTGGCTGCCGAACTCTTCGCTCGTGCGGACGATGCCCACGCCGAAGACGGTTTCCCAGAGACGGTTCATCGTCACGCGGGCCGTGAGCGGGTTGTCGCGGCTGACGATCCAACGGGCGAGGCCGAGGCGGTTCTTCGGGAAGGAATCGTCCCAGCGGGCGAGGTGGGTCGGCACGCCTTCGGTGACTTCGTCGCCGAGGGCCTGCCAGTTGCCGCGGAGTTGGATGAACGTCTTGCGACGTTGCGCGGCCGGGAGGTCCTGCATCACGGGGACTGTGACGGGGGCGGCGGCGGCGATCTTCTTCTTCAGGTCATCCGCCCGGACGCGTTCGGCCTTGGCAGCAGGCGAGACGTTGCGGACATAATAGTCGCTGAGCAGCTTCGTCTGGGCTTTCGTCCGCTTGTCCTTCGGGGCGTCCAGCGCGGCCTTGAGCGGCTTGTCCGTCAGCTTGGGACCCTTGGCCAGCCACTCGTCGAAACCCGCGGTCCAGGCAGGCTCGGGCTTCTTGAAGGTCGCTTCGGCGGCGGCGCTGTCTTTCATCCATTGTTCGCGCTGCGCTTTCACCCCGGGCGGGTAGATCTCGTAGAGGGGGACTTCGTCCTTCTTGTCGCTGTCGGCGCTCTGGTTGAGGAAGGCGAAGGACTGGAAGTATTCGGCGTTGGTGATCGGGTCGTACTTATGGGTGTGACATTGCGCGCAGGCCATCGTGGTGCCCATGAAGACGGCGTAGGTGGTGTTGACGCGGTCGATGACGGCGGCCACGCGGAACTCCTCGTCGCTCGTGCCGCCTTCGTTCTGCGTCATGGTGTTCCGATGGAAGGCCGTCGCGATGATCTGGTCCTCGGTCGGCGCCGGCAGGAGGTCGCCGGCCATCTGGTCGATGACGAACTGGTCGAAGGGTTCGTTCTTGTTCAGGGCCTTGATCACCCAGTCACGGTAGGCCCAGATGATGCGGCCGGGATCGGAAGGGTAGCCGGCGCTGTCGGCGTAGCGCGCGAGATCGAGCCATTGCCGGGCCCAGTGTTCGCCGTAGGCGGGCTTGGCCAGGAAATAGGCGACGATGTCCTCATGCTGGGCCGCGGCGAGCTTCGCGGTTTCTTCGGGCGTCGGCGGCAGGCCGGTGATGTCGAGCGCGATGCGGCGGATGAGGATGGCTTGGGGGGCTTCGGCGGACCAGGTCAGGCCTTCCTTCTTCTGACGTTCCGCGAGGAACGCATCGACGGGGTTGGTTTCGCCGTTCTGCGGCACGGACGGACGGACCACGGGTTCGTAGGACCAGTGGCGCCCCCAGGGCGCGCCTTGCTTGATCCATTCCTTCAGGAGCGCCACCTGGGCCGCCGGGATCGTCTTGTGCTGCTTCGGGGGCGGCATGACTTCCTCCGGATCCTTGGATTCGAGCCGCTTGATGAGTTCGCTCTGTTCGGGTTTGCCGGGCAGGATGACGAAGTCGCCCTTGCGGTCACGTTTGGCGTCCTGCTCGTCGTCGAGGCGCAGCTTGCCCTTGCGTCCTTTCTCGTCGGGTCCGTGGCACGCGATGCAGTTCTCGGAGAGGATCGGACGGATCTGGCGGCTGTAGTTGATCGGCTCGGCGGCGCACAGGGCGCCGACGAAGACGCCGAGGAAAAGGGTGGCCTTGGGGGGCATGGGGATGCGACATCCGACGGAGCAGGGGTGTTCCGTCGTAAGACCGATAAATGAGACCGTCTGTCGGGGATTTCAACCCCAACCTCGGTCAGCGGTCGGACTTCAGGTAGGCGATCGAGAGCGGGACCTGCGCCTGCGGGTGGGAGCTCTCGTCTTCGAGGTAGAAATGCTTCACGCCGGCCTTCTTGGCGGCGGCGAAGATCGCCGCCTGGTCGAGCTGTCCGGTGCCGAGGGTGACGTCGTTGTCGGAGTCGTATTTATGACCCCAGGCGCGCGGCACGCCCTTGCGGACGTCCTTCACGTGCATGAGCGGGATACGGGAGCCGTATTTCTCGAAGATGGCCACGGGGTCGGCGCCAGGAAGATAGGCCCACAGCACGTCGAGCTCGAAGCTCACGTCTTCGGGGCGGGTCTGTTCGTGGATGAAGTCATAAAGCGTGCCTTTGCCTTCGGCGACGAACTCCATGCCGTGGTTGTGCAGGACGAAGGTCAGGCCGTGCTTCTCGCGGAGCTGCTTGCCCATGGCGTTCATCTCGGCGACGCGCTGCGTGGCGGCGGCCTTGTCGAACGGCGTCTTGGTGAAGGGCAGGGAGACGCGGACATACTGCGCGCCGAGGACCTTGGCGACGGCGGCGACCTCGTCGGTCTTCTTGAGCACGTCGTTGTAAGGGGCGCCGTAGGAGGAGCAGGTGATGCCGCGGGCGTCCATGAGCGCCCGGATCTTGGCCGGCTCCTGACCGAAGAGGTTGGACATCTCGATGTCGGTGATGCCGAAGGCCTTCACCTTGTCGAAGGTGCCGGGCATGTCGGCCTTGAACTCGTTGCGGAAGGTATACGAGACCACTCCGGGCGTATGGTCGAGGAGCGGCGCGGCGACCGCGGTGGCGAGGGAGAAGAGGAAGGCGAGGAGGCGCATGTCAGCGGGATGGAGGGTCGGGTGGAGTCTTGGGGTAGTCGGGCGGGAAATTCTTGCCGTTCTTGATGAATGCTTTCCACCGGATGTCGCTGATGATCTTGTGGATTTCGTCTGACTCCGGCGGATAGCCAAGCCTTTGCCGGAGGGTTTGGAGGTGGGTGTACCAGCGCAGGTCCAAGGTCGTCGGCTCGACCTGGGTGCCTTCGCCGTAATCGTTCCAGGTGGCGACCTGGACGATCGGCGCGCCGCTCTTCATCGCCTGATCCAGGGACTCGGCGAAGGTCTTGCCGTCGCGGCTGTCGATGAAGCCGTAGCTAGGGCCGACGCCGGCCTGCGCATAGAAGTCGTGATAGCCCGGGAAGGCGGCGGCGACGAAGGGGCGGCGCTCCTTCGCTTCACGGGCGTAGAGCGAGGCCAGCTCGGCCTTCCAGGTCGGCGCGTCGACTGTCTTGCCTCCGCTCACGGGCACCCACGCGAACGCGCCGTCGATGCCGGGTCGATGGCTGAGGTGGGGCAGGGCGAAGGTGAGCGGGTCGCTCCTGAGGTTGGCGCGGATCGCGGGCCATTCGGATTCGGAGAGGAACTGCGGTCCGAAGATGAACAGCACGGGACGGCCCGAAAGGCGGACGTAGGCCGGATCGTTCAGCCAATGCTGGTCGACCCAGGCGAACGAAGCGGCGATCTTCGCCACGGACTGGTCGCGCGTGAGCTGCTTGGCCTGCATGAAACGATGGCCGGGACTGTCTTCGACGCAGACCGCGAATTTCAGGTCGGCTTTCTTGAGCGCGGCGATCAGCAGTCCGGTGTTGCGGTGGATCATCTCGTAGTCCGCGAAGCCGTCCGGGCCGTTCCAGTCGATGATGGCGCCGTCGACCCCGGATGCCTTCATCAGGGCGACCTGCGTCGCGATGACGGCCGGATCGGACGAGTCGTAGGCCCCTAGCGTCGGACGCTCATGGGTGGAGAGTATGCCATTCTCGGCGTCGGTCTTGCCCATGGTCCAGTGCCAGCCCCAGTGGCCGCTGACTTGCTTGCTCTCGAACCAAGGCATCACGTGCACCAGGACCAAGGGACGATCCGGCGGCGGGGTGACGCAGGAGCAAAGCAGCCATCCCGAGAGGGCTGCGATGACGATGCCTGCGAGACGCATGGGGGCAGTAGACCGAGGACGGCGGAGTCCTTCAACCCCCAAGCAGGAGACCCCGGGGACATCGAAATATCCCCGGGGTCTTTAAATTGGTCGGGCAGGAGAGATTTGAACTCTCAGCCTCTGCTACCCGAAAGCAGCGCTCTACCAGATTGAGCCACTGCCCGACACGAGTCATAAGCATAGACCAATCCGGGGGGGTGTTTTCAAACTTATTCCGCCGAAAAATACCGCCAACCCGCCCGAAGGCTCGGATTCAGGCCTTTTGTCCGATGGCTGCGGCCTGCCGGGTCAGGGCTGAAACCAGGGCTTCCAGGGGCGGGTTTTTCTTGTCCTTGGCGGTCACCAGGAGGAGCTGCGTGGCGATGGAGGGGGTCGAGATCGGGATGAAGGCGCAGCCGGCGTGCGGCAGCTTGGAAGCATGCAAGGGCGCGATCCCGACGCCTTCGCCGTTGGCGATGCCGGCGAACATCAGGGGCAGGGTGTCGGCATCCTTGACGGAGACCGGTCGAAAGCCCGCCTTGCGGCAGCAGTCCTCGAGGAAGGCGCGGCGTCCCGGGAAGAAGGCGTCGGATAGCGACAGCCACTTCTCCTTGCCGAGCGCGGCCAGGCGAAGCGCCTTGGCGCCGGCGGCGGGGTGGGCCTCCGGCACGACCGCGGCCATGCGGTTCAGGAGAAGGTCGACGCAACGGAAGCGGCGCTGGTCTCGTGGATCCATGTTGGCCAGGATCGCCGCGTCGAGTTCGCCCGCGCGCAGGCGTTCGATCTGCCCTTGGGGCGGGAGGTCGAAGAGGCTCACCTGCGTCCGCGGGTGCGTCTTCATGAAGTCACGGGTGGCCGGGGCTACCAGGTCGTCCAGGAATGCTCCGATGAAGCCGAGCCGAAGGGTGCGTTGCTCGCCGCCGAACTGCTCGCCGACCTGCTGGGCCGCGGCTTCGAGGTCGCACAGGATGCGTTGGGCGCGGGGCAGGAAGAAGCGACCGGCAGCGGACAGGCTGATCCGCTGGCGGCTACGGAGGAAGAGGGCGACGCCGAGCTCGTCTTCCAGCAGGGCGATCTGGCGGCTGAGGGCCGGCTGCGAGACGCGGAGTTTCTCGGCGGCGCGGGAGATGCCCATCTCTTCGGCGGCGGCGACGAAATAGCGCAGCTGGTGGATTTGCATGCCGGCATGGTGGTCATCGGGACAGGTCGACTCAAGCCAGTTAATAACCTTTGGTTATGACATTGGTAGGTAAGTGGTATTGGACGGTCCGCGGGTTCCGTGCGATAATGGTCGGGATGAATCTCACGGTCCGCCGCTCCCAGGAACGAGGCTTCGCCGACCACGGCTGGCTGGTGGCCCGCCATAGCTTCAGTTTCGCCGACTATTACGATCCGGCCCACATGGCCTTCCGGTCCCTCCGGGTCATCAACCAGGACCTGGTGGCTCCGGGCATGGGCTTCCCGACCCATGGCCACAAGGACATGGAGATCTTCACGTACGTCCTCGAGGGCGCCATCGAGCACAAGGACAGCATGGGGAATCATGCGCAGCTGAAGCCCGGCCAGATCCAGGTCATGAGCGCCGGCAGCGGCGTGAAGCACAGCGAATTCAACCCCTCGAAGGCCGAGCGGCTGCATCTCATCCAGGTCTGGATCATGCCCGACCGCGCCAATCTCAAGCCGCGTTACGCCGAATGGACGCCCACGCCCGAGCAGCTCGTCGCACCGAAGGTGCTCATCATCTCGAATGACGGCCGCGAAGGCTCCGCGCACATCAGCCAGGACGCCGACGTCTATCGCGTGAAGACGAGCTCCGCCGGGACGGTCTCGCATGAGCTGCGTCAGGGCAGGGGGCTCTGGTTCCAGCTGATCGGCGGCGACGTCGAGGTCGGCGGGGTGAAGCTTTCACCCGGCGACGCGGTCAGATCCGAAGACGCCGGTGTCTTCGCCTTCAAGTCCTCCGGTCCGATCGAAGCCCTCCTCTTCGACTTAGCCTGATTTATCCATCCCTCATTCATCCTCTTATGTCCACCCCCCACATCCCTCAGAAGTCTCCGATCCCCGTGCTCGTCGAAGCCGGCAAGACCTACTACTGGTGCTCTTGCGGCCACAGCAAGACGCAGCCTTTCTGCGACGGCGCCCACAAGGGTTCCGCCTTCACGCCGGTGCCCTACAAGGCCGAGGCCAACGGCCCGGTCTACTTCTGCGCCTGCAAGCATTCCAAGAAGGGCGCCCTTTGCGATGGTTCCCATAAGGCCCTTTGATCGAAATTAGCCTTTCATCCCCCCTCGTTTAAGCTAACCTGCCTTTGCTATGAAAAAAATCCCCTGCATCGCTGCGCTCCTCCTCGGTCTGGCCTTCGTGTTCTTCGGTCTGAACTTCTTCGCCCACTTCGTGGTGGTCCCCAGCCCTCCCGCCGGCACGCCTGCCGCCGCCTTCCTCGGCGCGATGTACGGCTCCGGCTACCTGGCCCTGGTCAAGGTTCTGGAAATCCTCGGCGGCATCCTGCTGATCGTCCCTCGCACCCGCGTCCTCGGCCTGATCCTCATCGGCGCCATCCTGTTCAACATCGCCTGCGTGCACCAGTTCTTCTTCGGCGGCATCAAGGATCCGACCCTGATCGGTCTGATCGTCCTGGCCCTCGTCGTGACCTGGTCCAAGCTCTGCGCCCTCTGGTGCGTGAACACCTGCTGCTCCAGCGGTTGCTGCGATTCCGGCAAGGAAGGCTCGTCCTGCTGCTCCTCCGAGAAGCCTGCTTCTTCGGGTTGCTGCGGCGGCAACAAGTAAGCCATCACGGCCTCTCGCATCAGCCCCCGGACTCGGGGGCTTTTTTGTTTGGATGAGTCGTCGTCGGTTCGCGGAGGGCGGCAAGATATGCCCGCTCAAGGGGAAACCGGAGACCGGAATGTTTGCTGCGGACATGGCTAGGGATAATCGGCCCGGTCATCCGTAGGCGCGCGGGCCGCACGCTCCTACCATGATGTCCCCAGCTGATCACCCGGTCTCCCTATGCTGCCCCCTTTGAGTGCAGTATCTCGCCATGTCCACGTGCCACCTTGCTGCTTGCCCCTTCGAAGGCTCAGCCTTCGCTTACTTCCTCGCCGGCTGCGGCATGGCCTTCGCCTTAGCGGCGCCGAGGGCGACCATCTTCTCCAGTATGCCGAAAAGTTTGATCGTATCCCACTTTGCGGTCAGGGTGACCTGGTTATCGGCCGTCTCGATGGGTTGGATGCCGGCGAGGAGCTCGCCGAGGATGGCCTTGATGGCCTTGTCTTCTTCGCTCTGCGGCTTAGTCGGGTCGCCGGCGAGCATCATCGGGGCCATGGCCAGCATCCCTTGGGCCTGCTGGGCCAGCGGGGCAGCCTTCTCCTTCGACGTGAAGTACGCGCTGATCTTCATCGTCTGGTCGCTGCCGCTTTCGCCCATCGCGAAGACGGCGCCGAGGAAGCCGCTCTTGGTGAGCTCGGGGTTGGGCGGCAGCTTGGCGGCGTTCACGCTGACGACGGCGTAGGGGCGGCCGGTGGCGTTCACCTGCGGGCGCAGCGAGGCATGCAGGGCGTAGGAGGGACCTTGGTCCCTGAGCGCGCCGATGATCCGGATGGCTTCCTTGGGCTGGGCGATGACGAGCGTGTTGTCGTCGAGGTCGAACACGCCGACCGGCTCCGCCGCGGACGCACCGGCGGCGGGTGCCGGGAAATCCTTGGCCGCCTTGGCGAGTTCGTCGCTTAGGGATGAGAGCAGTTCCTGGCCGTTCCAGCCGCTGGTCGCGCCAGCCTGCACGGTGCCGACTTTCTTGGCGGCGGCATGGGCCGAAAGCTTCTTGCCGTCATGGCGCGCATGGACGATGAGGCCGCCGCTTAGTTTCCCGGCGGCATCGAGGGAGACCCCGCCGGCGAACCGGTTGTCTGGCGACTCCAGGTCGATGCCCGTGGCGAGCTTGATCGCCTCCTGCATCTGCTTGCTGTTCTTGGCTCCGGGTTCGAGTCCGGCGATGGTCTTTTCCATGCGCGCCTTGAAGTCCTTGGCTTCGGGCGAATCGCTGATCTTCAGGCCGCGCGTGCCGCTCGTGGCGAAGGTGATCGCGTAGTCGGCGGGGACGCCCTTGAAGTCGAAGTCCTGGGCGGGCAGGACGGCGGTGGCGAGGGTCAGGGCGAGGCAGGAGAGGAGTCGCATGGGCGGACTCAATCCCACGCACCGTCCGTAGGTCAATCCCAGGCCAAGAGATGCGGGTATATAAATGATCGATATTTATAAAACGAAGGAAAGGTCGAGGCGCACGCCACGCCTGGCCTGCCACCTGAAGCGATTCACCTCAGCGAGGGAAACCGGAGACCGATGAAGCATTCTCAGGTCCCGGGTCTCGGCCGTCAGGTCACGGGTTCAGGTACAGGTTCAGGGCCCGTACCCGTACCCGAACCTGACAACCCGTACCTGGCTCTCGACTGCCGAGACCCGAGACCTGAAAATATCACGCCCTGCCACCAGTCATCTGAGGCCGCCACCTGCCACCCGAAACGCTGCCCCCTGCATTTGCACTTTTGCACAGGTGCGTCGCTCCGATTTGCACCTTTGCGCGGCCTCTCTCTGGCCCTCGTGCCCACATGCCCCCCTCGAAGGCTTCGGCTTCGCTTACTTCTTCGCGGGCTGCGGCGCGGCTTTCAATGGATGTTCCTTGAGGATCTCTTCGGTGGTGTAGAAATTGATGCGCTCCTTGGTGGCTTCGCGTACCTTCTTCACGGTGTCGGGCGAGACGAACTGGCCGTTGTTGCCGAAGGAGAGGCGGACGTAGCTGAGCACGGCCGCGGCTTCCTCGTCGTTGAGCAGTCCGCCGAACCCCATCATCGGCGGCACGCCCTTGGTGGGGTCGAAGCTCTGCTTGCTGACGGTGATCGGACCCCAGAGGCCCTTGAGCACGATCTTGGTGATGCGCTCGTCGTCGTCGATCCAGTTGCTCTTCGCGAGCGGAGGGTAGATGTTCTGGATGCCTTTGCCGTCCGCCTGGTGGCAGGTGGCGCAATGGGCGTCGCGGAAGTAGATCTCGCGGCCGAGCGTGAAGACCTTCTCCTCGGCAGGGCTGAGCCTGCGCGCGGGTTTCGAGTTCGTGCCGGCTTCGGGCACGGGTTCGCCGATCTTGAGCTTGCCGGCGAAATAGTCGGCGGCGGCCTGATTGCCGTCGAGGTTCAGCTGGCCGGCGGCCTTGAGGGCTTCGACGTCGTCCTTGAGCGTGTAGCTGAGGGCGTAGTGCAGGACGGGTCCGATCCAGCGGTCCACGGGCTTGCGGAAGGCTTCGACGGCGATCCTGGCGCCGTCGGCGTTGTCGAGCCAGGTGGCGGCGACGATCGCCGTCAGGCGGACGCGGGGATGCTCGTCGCGGACGGCCTGATTGAGCAGTTCGACGTGGTTCGGGATCTGCCAGTACGAGTAGCGGATGACGTCGACCGCGGCGGCCCTGGCCTCGAAGTGCGAGGCGTTCATGAGCTGCTGGATGAGCGCGACGTCGGGCTTGTTCTGCGCCCAGGTGGCCCAGAGGGCCTCGCAGAGGTGGTGCTCGTAGGCGGGATCCTTGGGGTCGAGCTTGGCGACCCAGGCTTTGACGGCAGGAAGCACTTCGTCCGCCGCGTGGCCGCGGAGTTCGCGACGGGTGCGGTAACGGGTGCGGTATTCCGGTTGCTTGAGGTTATCAAGGAGCTCGTTCACCGAGGCGCCGTCGATCTTGGCGGGTTTCAGCAGCGGCCGCTCCGGGTAGGTGATGCGGTAGACGCGGCCATGCTCGTGGTCGCGGTTCGGATCGCGGGCGTTATGCTGCATGTGCCCGATCAACGGATTGTGCCAGTCGAGGAAGTAGAGCGAGCCGTCGGGGGCGAATTCGAGGTCGACCGGGCGGAAGTTGCCGTCGGTGGACGTGAGCAGGTCGCCGTTGGACTTGCCGACGAAACCGGCGCCGTCGTCATGCTTCGTGCCGAAGCTGATGCCGAGGAAGCCGATGGTGTTGCAGGTCATGAAGTCGCCTTGCTGTGCGTCGGGGAAGTGGCGGGAGGAGACGAACTCGGCGCCGGAGCTGGGTCGGGAACGCTTGGGGACGAACTGCTCGACCTTGAGCTGTTTGACGCCGTAGGGCATCTTCGAGGAAAGCGGCAAAGTCCACCAGTTCTCGCCCGGCGAGGCGTCGGAGACGAACGGCTGTTCCCAGTAGTCGAAGGAATAGCCCCAGGGATTGGAGACGTCGAACTGCTGGCGCTCCAGCCGGTAGGACTTCGGGTCGAAGCGCCACACGCCGCCGTCGTTGCAGCGGCGCGGGCCATAGGGGGTCTCGACCTGGCTGTGGAGGAAGCGGCCTTCGAGCAGGTAGAAGGCGCCGGAAGCGTCCGAGCAATAGGCCGAGATCGCATGGTGCGAGTCGTGTGAGTCGAATCCGTGCAGGATCAGCTCCATGCGGTCGGCCTTGCCGTCCTTGTCGTCGTCGATGAGCAGGGCGAGGTTCGGCTCCTGGGAGACGTAGACGCCTTCGGGCGTGATCTCGAAGCCGATCGGCAGGTGCAGGTGGTCGGCGAAAACCGTCAGCTTGTCGGCCTTGCCGTCGCCGTCGGTGTCTTCGAGGATGACGATCTTGTCGTTGGGCATCGGGTCGCCCGGACGGTACGCAGGGTAGGTCGGAGTCGTGGCGACCCAGAGGCGCCCCTTGGCGTCGAAGGACATCTGCACGGGTTTCTTGAGGTCCGGGAATTTTTCCTCGGACGCGAAGAGCGAGACTTTGTAGCCCGGCGCGAGGGTCATCTTTTCGATGGCGGCTTCCCCTGAGAGGAACCCTGTCGGGTTGCCGTTCTTCTCGCTCGGCTTGAAGTTGGAGGGCACGGGCGGGAGGATGAGCGTCTTGGAATCGTCGACGGCGAGGTCGGTGCGCTTGCCTTGGACGAGTCCGTGGATGAGCTCGTCGCGGACGGCGGTCATCTGGCGGCTCTTGAGGACCTCGTCGGGGTAGTTCTGCGGTCCGAACGGATTGTAGCGCTGCCCGTGGGTGTGCACGCCGTTGATGATCGAATAATCCGTGTTCCACATGTAGTCCTTCATCTTCACGGCGGCGTTGACCAACGACTCATCGGCCTTGGACGTGCGTGGCGTGGCGCCGAACAGGCCGTCGGCGAGGAGCTTGGCCATCTCGCGGTAACCGAGGTCGGTGGGCGCGAACCCATTGATGGTGTAGGGCGTCTTGCTATGGCCGTAGGCGGCGAGGGTGGGGTGGAAGAGGTCGACGTAAGTGAGGCCGTGCTTCTTGGCGACGCGCTCCATGGCCGCGACGTAGAGCGAGAGGTTCGCGTTTTCCTTGACGCCGTCGGGGAGGTCGCGTTGGGCGGAGAGGTTCTCGAAGCCGATGGGCGAGACGAGGACCAGACGCGGGGCGGTCTTGCCGTTGTAGGCTCGGGACAGCGAGTGGACGACGAAGGCGTCGAGCTCGGCTTCGTAGTTGGCGACGCGGCCTGGCCCGTCGAAGGATTCGTTGTAGCCGAAGAAGGCGACGATGGTGTCGGCCTTCAGGTGGTACAGCCACTGGTCGGGCGTGGAGAAGAATCCTTTGCCGTTGTGCTGGGCGTATTCGGGGTGGAATTTCTCGGCGCCGGGGAAGGCCCACTGGCTGGGACGCGCGGGGTGCGGGCGGAAGGCGGGGGTGTCGCCGGAACGACCCATGTTGCGCACGATGAGGTTCTGGTCCGGGAAGCGGAGCTGCAGCTCGGTCTCGAGGCGGCCGTAGTACGTGTCGCGTTCGGCGAAGCCGTTGCCGATGAAGACCACGTGTTCGCCTGAGACGGGCGGAGCGACCTGCTGGGAGCGTTGCGCCGTCGCGGCCGGGGGGTTCTCGGCGGGGGCATGAGGAGTCGGTGAGCCCTTGCTGTTGTCAGGCCAGTTGGCGGAGTTTGCCTTGTCCTCCCTGGTCTTGAGCCGGGTGTAGTCGGTCGGGCCGGGCGGAGCGGCGCAGACGACGGCGGCCAAGGTCGCGATGAGCAGAAGGAAGGCGCGGTGCGTCATGGGGAAGGGGTAGCGGCACATTTATACGCCGACCCGACGGTTATCCAGCCTGTCTTGAAGACGGGCTGCCTTGTTTTCGCTCAATTACGGATTCAGGACTTCCAGGTCGCCTTCAGCGAGGCCCAGACCCGGCCGATCAGGAAGAAACAAGCGACGAGCACGACGACATGACCGACGGTCCAATACCACTGGACCTTGGGGTCGGCGGCATGCAGCAGGCCGAAGATGCAGAAGGCTCCCGCGAACGACAGCAACAGCAGTCGCATGCCGAGCAGGAAAAGAATCATGAACTTCATCGGACCAACTTGGTCCGCGCCCGACGCTCCGTCAAGGGTGCGCAGGGTTTCTGCGTAGATGACGGAACACACGCCGCGCCGTTCTTCCGGCTTCCGGTCTCCCTTGTGAGCTGCTCTCCCCGCGAAGGCTCTGCCTGCGCTCACTTCATCAGATAGGCGAAGAAGTCGCGGAGGTCCTGGTCCGACATCCCGGCGAGCAGGCCTTCGGGCATCACCGAGGTCGGGCTGGCGATGAGGGAGGCGACCTTGTCTTCCTTGATCTTGGTGCGATTGCCTGCGAGGTCGCGCAGGACGATGTCGCCTCCTTCGCGTCGTTCGAGGATGCCGTTGGCGACGGAACCGTCCTTGAGCCGCACGTCGTAAGAGCCGAAGCCTTCGCGGATCTCGAGGCTGGGGTAGACGATGTTGAGCACCCAGAAGTCTAGGCTGGTCCGGTCATATCCGGTCAGGTCGGGGCCGACGTTACCGCCTTCGCCCTTCAAGGCATGGCAGTTCGAGCAGCGGGCGAGGAAGTTGGCCCTGCCTCGGGTGGCGTCGCCTTCGCCGGCGCGCATGACGACCCTGAGGCGGGCGACTTCACGATCCTTCTCGGGGGTCAGTCCGGTCACGAGGAGTGGTCTCCAGAGTCGGTCGACGGCCGCGGTCAATTCGGGGAGGTCATGGCGGAGCAGGGCGCGGGCGATGTCGGCGGTGACGTGCGGAGCCGGTATCTTGCCGCTGTCGATGGCCGCGACCATGAGCTTGGCCCAGGTCGGCCGATCCGCCAAGGTACGCAGCGCGAGGTCCCTGAGCGCATCATCGGAAGCGATGGATCGTTCGTAGTTGTCGATGACTGCCTTGGGAATCCGCGCGTCGTCGTACCGAGACAGTGCCGTGAGCAGGGGCTTCTTGCCTTCGCCGTTCGGCGCGGTGAGCAGCTTGATGAGCGGTTCGATGGCTTCGGGGCGTCCTGCCGAAGAAAGGGCGTCGGCGAGGGCTACGCGCCGACGTACCGTGGTCTTTTTCTCGGAAAGCTCCTTCAGCGTGGCGGCAAGCGCTGACTTGTCGCCCGCCCTAAGCTCGGCGACGGGGATGGGTTTGTCGCCTGTCTTGGCCAGCTGACGGTCAAGCGCTTCACGCAGCCTGACGGGCATGCGGGGAAGGTCGCCCGAATCCAGTTCGGAGAGGATTCCGACGAGGAGTTTCTCTCCGGCGTCGGGGGCGCAGAGGGCGATCACCTCGGCCGCGTCGGCCAAGGCCGCCTCGTTTCCCCGATGGGCGAGGCGTCGGCCGATCCGTTCGGCCAACGTATCGCGGAATAGCGATGAGGTCGTGAGATCCGGCCTGCTTCGTAGGAAGGAAATCGCGGCGACCCGTTCGGCCGAACTCCCTAGGTGTGCTTCCAGCGCCCACCAGGTGAGCAGCGGGATGTGGCCGGATTCGTCGGCTTCGCCCAGGGCGGCTCCCAGCAATGGCAAGGCTTCCACGGGCATGCGCTTGGCGGAGGCGAGGATCTGGGCGCGGACTTCGAGATGGGTCTCCTGTTTCGCCGCGGCGATCTGCGTGGCGTTCGGGGTCGCCTTACGTTCGCCGAGCATCTTCCAGCTCCATCGGCGTACGTACGGGTCGGCGTGGCTGACCGGCGGTTCGGAGACCTCGCCGAGCAGGTCCAACGCCCACAGGGCTTCGAGCGCCTGCGGGCCGTCGAGCATCGCACGCAGGGCGGGGGCCGCGTCCTTCATCTGTCGCCAGCCGATCTCGAGGACGGCCTGTTTGCGGAACCAGGCGTTACGATGGGCGAGCAGGCCGACGAGTTCCTGGGTCGGGGCTTTGGAGAGGTCGAAGGGCTTTAGGCCAACCTTCTGGTCCGCGGGGCGCAGGCGGTAAAGCCGCCCTCGGACCTTGTCCCAGTCGTCGATGGGATTCACATGGCTGAGTCGCGTGTCGTACCAGTCGGCCATGAAGACGCCTCCGTCGGGACCCACTCCGATCCAGACAGGGCGGAACCATCGGTCGCTGCTGGCGATGAGGTCGTCTTCGTCGATGGTCCGGAAGGTCGACCCCTGGGGGACGAGGCGGCTGACGTAGGACTTGTTGGCGAGGGAATTGGGCGCGAGGACCTTGCCGTCGTATTCGGCGCCGAGCAGGCCGCCTTCGTAGATGACGAAGGCTTGCGGGAAGCGGCGTTTGTCGCCGGTGCTGGCCATGTGTTCGAACCAGCCGTAGGCGTAGGGGTTCGTGAGCGGGCCGTGCTTGCCCCAGTTCTTCACGCCATAGGAGCCGAACTCATAATGCATCCCGCGGGTGTCCCCGTAGTTGGTGCCCGAGAACAGCCGTCCTTTGCGTTCGATGTTAAGGCTGTAGGTGTTGCCGCCGCCTTCGGCGTAGATCTCGAAGGTCTTCTTTGCGGGATGGAAACGCCAGATGCACTGGCCTGCCCATGCGGTGCGCTTGCCGCCGGGCACGCCGACGTTGCCGGTCGTGGTGCTGCCGTTGGCGCCGTAGAGCCAGCCGTCGATGTTGAACTGCAGGCTCGTCGCGGTGCTGTGGGTGTCCTGCAGGCCGAAGCCGCTGAGCTCGACGGACGGATCGCCGACCGGCAGGCCGTCTTTCATCGCGTAGCTGAGCAGGTAGGGCGGATTGAGGACCCAGAGGCGTCCGTTGCCCGCGACCGCCGCGGTGGTGATGTTGAGGCCTTGCAGGACGTCGGTCTGCTTGTCGTAGACGCCGTCGCCGTCGGTGTCCTCGAGGACGCTGATGATGTCGGCGCCTTTTTCTCCGCTCGGCGGAGGCAGGGGAACCTTGTCGAACTGCGCGCGTAGGTGTTGGTCGTAGCTCACTACCTTGAGGCCGGCGGGGAAGGGGTATTGACGGTACTGGACGACCCAGAGGCGCCCTTGCGAATCCCAGCTGACGTGGATGGGTTGGGTGATGGCCGGTTCGGAGGCGATGAGGTCGACGGTCAGGCCTTTGCGCGGAGTGAACTTCTTCAGTGCTTCGGCCGGCGTCGACGGCGGGGTGTCGTCCGCCTGCACGCCTCGTCCTTTGAACGCTTTGGCCATCTCGAGCACCTTGGCGTTGTCCGTCGGCGGGGCGTCCGCGGCCATCAGGCCGACGGAGAGGACAAGGATCATGGACGTAGCGCGCATGTTCATCTGAGGGTCAGGGTGATGCGGCGTAGTTCCATGACGGTTTTGCCGGGGATGTCGGTGGCGCGGAGTTTCAGTTCGCCTTTGCCGGGTTCGAACTTCACTTCGCCGAGGGTCATGGTGTGGAAGGGTTTCATCAGCGATTCGCCATGCGCGTCGCGCGGGACGACGTCCTGGTCGGTGATGAGGGGCGGATCCCAGCCTGCGGAGACCTTGCCTTTGAGGATCGTGCCCTCGAAGGAGAGTTCGAGCGTCGAGCCGACGTCCGCGACGGGGCAGGCGTAGTCTAGCGTCACCACATAGGTTCCCGCGGTCACGACCTCGACGTTCCATACGGCGGAGTCGGTGGGCTTGGTCCAGTTCACGAAGTAGGAGGAGTTCGGCGCCTTGGCGCTGCGACGCATCTCGCCGCGTGGCTCACCGTCGCGGGCGGGCAGCATGGTGACCGGGAACTCCCGGAAACCGATGGATAGCGGCCGAGGGTCGACGGCGTTGCCGGGGCCGTTGGCGCCTTTGCCCTTGCTGCCCGTGGCGGGCGCGATGCCCATCTCCTTGCGCCAGGCGGCCGCTTCGGTGGCGAGCTGGCGGGCAAGTTCGGGTTGCTGTTTCTGGATGGGAGCGGTCTGGCCTGGGTCGGCGATCATGTCGTAGAGGTTGCCGGCGTTGTCGAGGCGGTGGGTCTCGGTGCGTACGCTGACATTGTTGCCCCACGTGTTGAAGAGGTGGCGCGGCGCCCAGTCGGCATGGGGTCCCTTGAGGAGCAGCGGAGTGAGGTCGCGTCCGTCGAGCGGCTTGTCGCCGACGCGCTTCACGCCGGCGAGGGCATGTAGCGTCGGACTAAGGTCGATGGCCCCGGCGATGGGCTTCACCTGCGAATCAGCCGCGATCTTGCCGGGCCAGCGGATGAACAGCGGCGAGCGCACGCCGCCTTCGTCCGTCATGCCTTTCTTGCCTTTCATGCCCCCGTTCCAGCGCGAGGTGTTCGGTCCGTTGTCCGAGAAGTAGACGACGATGGTGTCGTCTACGAGGTTCAGTTCCTTGAGCTTGGCGAGGATACGTCCGACGTTGCGGTCCTGGTTCTCCAGCATGGCCCACACGCAGCGGGTCGCATCGGCTTCCTCGTCCTTCGGATTGGTCGCGGCCTGGGCGATGGGCTTGTCCTTGAAACGGGCCCAGTCCTGCGGCGGGACCGAGAAGGGCGAATGAGGCGTGGTGAAGGGCACGTAGCAGAGGAAGGGCTTGCCCTTGTTGCGGTCGATGAACTGGAGGGCCTTGTCGGTGAGGACGTCGACGATGTAGCCCTTCGAGGGCTTCATGACGCCGTTGTGCTCGAGGGGTGCGTCGAAGTATTCGCCCCAATGCCCCGAAGTGTAGCCCCAGAAGGTGTCGAAGCCGCGCGCGAGCGGATGGTACGGCCATTGGCTGCCGTTGTGCCACTTGCCGAAGATGCCGGTGACGTAGCCGGCGGCCTTGAAAGAATCGGCGAAGGTCTTTTCGTCGAGGTTCATGCGCTCCTGTCCGGTGGATACGCCGTAGACGCCGAGGCGACGGTGGTAGCGGCCGGTCAGGAACTCGGAGCGGGTCGGCGAGCAGACCGGCTGGACGAAGAAACGGTCGAAGCGCGCTCCGGCCTTGGCGATCGCGTCGATGTTCGGCGTGGAGAGCTGATGGTTGCCGTTGAAGGAGTAGTCGCCCCATCCGGCGTCGTCGGCCAGCAGCACGACCACGTTGGGCTGGGTCACGGCGGTGAGCCGGACGACGAGGAGCAGCAGGCAGGAGAGGGACAGCCGCATGGGGGTGGGGTGAAGATGGATGATAATCGGCGGGGATAAAGGATAGATGATGTCGAATCGACCATGCCTCCCACCGGCCACCCAAAGCTTTGCTGCCCAAAACAAGAGACCGGGCACCTTTCGGTCCCGGCCTCTCTTTTGGTTTCCCATGTCCACGTGTCCCCTTGCCCACGTGCCCCCTGGCGGCTTCGCCGCCCTTACTTCTTGAACCAGGCGTGCTCCCTGTCGCCGCCGCTCAGGACGTAGGCCACGAGGTCGAGGATCTCCTCCTTGGTAAGCATGCTCAGGAGCATTTCGGGCATGGGCGAGACTTTGCTGAGCTCCATGCTCTTCACTTCTTTGCGGTCGATGGAGACCTGCTGCGAGGGGTCCGACAGGTCGGTGTTGATGCTTACGCGGTCGCCGTTGAGGTTCACGATGACGCCGGTGAAGGTCTCGCCGTTGTTCTTGGTGACGATGACGGGCGCGAACTGCTCGTTGATCACCTTGCTGGGGTTGATGATCTGGTCGAGGAAGTCATGCGGGCTGTAGCGTCCGCCGGCCTGAGTGAGGTCGGGGCCGGTCATGCCGCCGGCGTTGCCGAAGCGGTGGCACGTGAAGCAGGCGGCGGCGCTGAACACCTTCTTGCCCTGGTCGAAGTCGCGGGCCTTGAGGCCGGTCTGCGTGGCGGCGCTGAGCTCCTCGAGCGTCCAGGTCTTCGGCGTGCGGCCGGCGAACATGGCGCCGACGTTCTCGTAGGCCGACTTCACGGGCGGGTTCTTGGCGAGCGCGATGAGCTTCTCATGCTGGGCCAGCTCCGCGGGCGTGAAGGTCGCGAGGGTGTCGTTGCGGATGAACTCGACGAACTTGCCGAAGCTGGAGCCGCCGCGGTAGTTGGCGGCCTTGACGAACCAGTTGAGCTGGGCTTCGCGGAGGGCGGGCGTCCAGCCGGCCTTGAGCAGGCGGAGGCTGCGCATGATCTCCATCTCGGGTTCCTGGCTGCCGGCGTTGGCCACGAGCGTCATGGCCTTGGCGGCGAGGTTCGGCGACTGCAGGTAGCCGAGGGTCTCGGTGAGGAGCCAGTTGAGCTCGAAGTCGGCGGCCGGGTAGGCGGCGTCGTACTGCGCGACGATGGCGGCGACGGCGGCGGCGTCAGGGTTGCCGAAGCGGTGCAGCACGATCTCGGTCAGACGGACGTGCAGGAGTTTCTGCTCCTTGGTGAGCGCCGCAAAGTCGGTCGCGCGCAAGGACGCGAGCAGACGGTCGCGGAGGGCGGCCTGCTGGGCGGTCGGCTCGGCGTTGGTCGGCGCGATGCCGGTGCGCGGGTCGGGCTTGGCCGCGCGGGCGGTGTGGTAAGGGCATTCGGCGGCCTGGCGGGCCAGCGCGAGGAGCGCCTCGAGGCGGGCGGTCACGTCCTTCTCGGCGAAGGCGCGTTCGCTCCAGCCGGCATAGGGCTGGTGCTCGAGCACGACGCGGGCGGAGAAGCGCAGCCAGCGGTCAGGCGAGGACAGGTAGGGCCAGGCGGCGTCCGCGGCGGCGGGGTCCTGATGACCGTGGAATTTTTCCAGCGCCTTGCGGGCGACGACTTCGGGGGACGGCGCCGGGGCCTGGTATTGGACGGGAGCGGTGGATTCCTTGCCGACGTAACTCACGCGGTAGAGTCCCGACTGTACCTTGCGTCCGCCGATGGCGAAGTACATGGCGCCGTCCTGCGGGTGGATGAGGACGTCGGTGACGGGCAGGGGGGCGCCTTGGAGGAAGTCCTGCTTGGTCGCCGCGTATGTCGCGCCCTTGGCCTTGAGGTCGACGGCGTAGATCTTGCCCCAGCTCCACTCGAGGATGAAGAGCGACTCCTGGTACTTGGCGGGGAACTTGGCGCCGTAGCCGAAGGTGAGGCCGGTGGGCGAGCCGGGGCCGATGTTCAGGGTGGCGGGCAGGTTGTCGGCGTAGAATTCGGGATACTTGCCGGCGCCGTTGCGCCAGCCGTATTCGCCGCCGCTGACGACGTGGTTCACGCGCGTTGGGCGGTACCAGGAGGTGTTGAAGTCGTACTCCATGTCGGCGTCGTACGTGAACAGGTCGCCTTCGTGGTTGAGGGCTGCTCCGTAGATGTTGCGGAAGCCGCTGGCGAAGGTCTCGAAGGTCTTCCCGTCCTTGCTGATGCGGTAGACGATGCCGCCGGGGGCGAGGACGTGGCGGTTGTGGCCGCGGCCGTCGGGCAGGCGGGGCAGGAGATGGTCGTCGCCCCAGAGCGGCGCGACGGGGGAGGTGGCGGCGGTCTCGGTCTTCACGACGTTGTTGCCGCAGACGAGGTAGAAGCCCTGCTGGTCGGGCGTCACGACGACTTTGTGCACGCCGTGGTCGCTGCCGGCCTCTAATTCGCGCAGTAGCTCGGCCTTGTCGATGACGTCCTCGCCCTTGCTGTCGCTGAGGCGGTAGAATCCGCTGGGAATCTTCTTCTCATAGTCGTTCACGCCGGCGTAGATCGCGCCGAAGGCCCAGGTCATGCCGTTGATGGCGCGGATGTTGACGGGCATTTTCTTCACGTCCTCGGCCTTGAGGGGCTGGCCCGCGGCCGGGGCGGGGAAGCGATAGAGGTCGCCGTACTGGTCGCTGGCGTAGATGCGGCCCTTGTCGTCGGCGCAGAGCGCGACCCATGAGCCCTGGACGTCGCCGGGGACGGAGTAGAGGAGTTCCACCTTGAAGCCTTCGGGCACCTTGATGCGGTCGACGGGCGTGGCCTTGTTCTCGCCGATGGCCTTGCCGGTGTTGGGGTCGGGCTTCTTGGCGGCGGCCTTGGCTTTCGGCTTGGGCGCGGCCTTGGGGGCGTCGGCGGCGAGCTCGAGGAACGCCTTGGTGGCGGGCTTGACGATCGGGTCGGCCTTCTTGGCCGGAGCCTTCTTCTTGGGCGCAGGCTTTTCGATCTTCTGTGCGTCGCTGGGGATGGGGTTCTTCTCGAGGGAGAGGAGCGGGGTTTCGGGCAGTTCCTTCAGGAGGACGTCCTTGAACTGCACGATCATGGCGGGACCGCGGTGGAGCTGGAGGGCGAGGATGCCTTCGAGCGCGCGGTGCTGGGCGTCATGGTCGACGAGGTCGATGGTGACCTTGCCGTCGACTTTCTGGACGATGTGGTTGCCTTCGGCGATGATGGCGTAGTCGTGCCACTCGGAATAGTCGACCTTCACGGGGTCGTGTTCCGCGGCGAGCCACTTGCCGCCCTTTTCGTCGACGACCACGCTCTGTCCGTTCTCCACGAGGATGCCGCGCCCGCGCTCTTCGTAGATCTGGCCGTTGTAGCCGAGGTTCGGGTGGACGTCGCACTGGTAGCCGCCGACGGCCCACTTGCCGACCTCGGGGAGTTCCTTGCTGCGGTACTGGATGCCGGAATTGCTGGCGGAGCACTTGATCTTGGCGCGCAGTTCGAAGTTCTTCACGACGCCGCCGCGCCAGACGAGGAACTGGTTGTAGGCCAGGGTTTCCGGTCCCTTGGTCTTGCCGGTCAGGCAGCCGTCCTCGACGGACCACAGCTCAGGGTTGCCATCCCAGCCGGTGAGGGACTTGCCGTCGAAGATCGGCTTGAAGCCGTCCTGGGCGGAGAGAGGGGAAAGGGCGACCAGCAGGAAGGCCAGCAGCGCCGAGAGGGGGGTTCTCATGGGTCAGCTGTTGTCTATCGCCCTTCGACACGCGTCAACCGCACTTGTTCAAATGGCGGGAAATGGAGGCGGAAGCCCTGGAGTATGGAGTGTCGAGGTAGGGTCGGGACCGCGTCACGACATAGTGAGCCAAGCGCTCAAAGGGAGACCGGAATATATGCTGCGGGGTGATTCATTCTCAGGTCCCGGGTCTCAGCCCTCAGGTCACAGGTTCAGGACCCGTACCCGATGTCTGGCCGCTGAGACCCGAGACCTGAAGAGGTGTCCTGGTCAACCGAGCCTCTGGCCTCCGGGCCTCTCGTGCTAGCTCCCTCGTCAATTTGCCAGTCTGCCGGCTCGTTGTCCGTCCGCGTTTACGCGATGATCCCTTTCACGACCTTCGCGGGCTCGACTCCGGTGAGGCGGAAATCGAGTCCCTGATGGCGGTATGTGAAGCGCTCATGGTCGATGCCCATCAGGTGAAGGATGGTGGCGTGCAGGTCGTGCACGTGCACGGGGTCCTTGGCGACGTTGTAGCTGAAGTCGTCCGTCTCGCCGTAACTGGTGCCGGCCTTGATGCCGCCTCCGGCCATCCACATGGTGAAGCAGCGCGGATGGTGGTCGCGGCCTGCCTCAGGGCTGTCCCACTTGCCTTGGCCGGCGACGCCGCGGCCGAATTCGCCTCCCCAGACGACGAGGGTGTCCTCGAGGAGTCCGCGTCGTTTGAGGTCTTTGATCAGCGCGGCGCTGGGTTGGTCGGTGTCGCGGCAACGCGCGGTGCACCACGAGGTGAGCCGGCTGTGGTGATCCCAGTCGGGGTGGAAGAGCTGCACGAAACGCACGCCACGTTCGATCAGGCGGCGGGCGAGGATGCAGTTGGCGGCGTAGCTGCCGGGGCGACGCGAGTCGGGTCCGTAGAGTTCGAAGACTTCGTCCTTCTCGTCGCTGAGGTCGGTGAGCTCCGGCACGCTCGCCTGCATCCGGTACGCCATCTCATATTGGCGGATGCGCGTCGAGATCTCGGGGTCGCCGCTGCGCTCGAGGGCCTGCTGGTTGAGGGCGCCGAGTCCGTCGAGCATGTCGCGGCGCAGTTCGCGCGGAAGGCCGTCGGGATCGCGCAGGTAGAGGACGGGGTCCTTGGCGCTGCGGAGCTTGACGCCTTGGTAGCGCGAGGGAAGGAAGCCGCTGCCCCAGTAGTGGTCGTACAACGGCTGGTCGCTGGGGCGTTGCATCTTCGACAGCAGCACGAGGTAGTCGGGCAGGTTTCGGTTTTCGCTGCCGAGCCCGTAGCTCGCCCAGGCGCCGAGGCTCGGTCGGCCGGGGATCTGATGCCCGGTCAGGAACTCCGTCATGGCGGGCGCGTGGTTGATCTGGTCGGTGTGCATCGACCGCACGACGCAGAGGTCGTCGGCCACGGTCTTGAGGTGCGGCAGCCATTCGCCGATGCTCTGGCCGCCCTGGCCGCAGCGTTCGAATTTCGTCGCGGCGGGTTTGATCAGCTGCTTCTGGCCCGAGGTCATCGTGGTCAGTCGCTGCCCGCGGCGCACGGACTCCGGCAGCTCGGTGCCGGCGAGCTTCATGAGGCCGGGTTTCTCGTCGAAGAGTTCGATCTGCGAGGGGCCGCCGGACTGGGTGAGGAAGATGACGCGCTTGGCCTTGGCGGCGAAGTGCGGCAGGTTAGGTAGGCCGGGCTTGCCGGCGTCGGACGCGGCCAGGGCCCGGCCGACAAGCGTCGACAGCGCCATGGCGCCGATCGAAAGTCCGGTGCACTGGCCGAGGAAGTAGCGGCGCGAGGGGTCGAGCGGGTCGGGGCTCATGAGAGGCGATGGAGTTTGTCGGGGTAGACGTTGCCGCTGGACCATTGGCAGACGTAGAGGTCGCCGCGGCTGTCGACGCAGACGTCGTGGCAGTTGTTGAAGACGGGCCGGTCCTGCAGCATGAGCTGGAGCCGCCCCTCGACGTACCTGGGTTCCTGGCCTCCGGGATTGGAGACGACGCGGTCATGCTCGTCGAGGATGGTGACGAAGCCGCGGCCCTGCCACATGCGGGTGTCGTCGGGCTTGGCGCCGAAGCAGACGCCGGAGTAGAGCTGCTTGCCGGCGATCACGGCCCGGCTGACGTACGCGCCGTGCAGGTAGACGCCGCGCACGTGCTTTCCTTCGAGGGTGAACCAGTTGAACTCGTTGCGGATGCGCTCGGTGCAGACGAGCAGGGGCTCCGGTCCGCGGGTGTCGAGCGTGACCCCGTGCGCCTGCATGAATCTGCCAGGGTTCGTGGGTTGGGTGCTCTTGCCGCCGAACTTGCTCAGGTATTTCCCGTGCCGGTCGAACCGGAGCACGTATTGCGAACCGTAGCCGTCCGCGACGTAGATGTCGCCGTTGGGCGCGACGGCGGTCTCGGTCGGCGAATAGGGCTCCTTGTCCGAATAGGCTCCGCATTTCTGCGCATGCGGAAGCTCGAGCACTGACTTTCCGTCGAGCGTGGCCTTGATGACGCGCCCGGAATTGTCGGTGAGGTAAAGGTATTCCGTGCCGTCGGCTTCGCGGTGCAGGGTGAGGCCGTGGCCGGCGCTCAGGCCGAGGCTCCAGGCGTCGAGCACCTTGCCCGCGACGTCGAAGACGAGGACGTTGTTCTGTTTGAGGTTGGTGATCAGGAACAGGCGTCCGTCGGAGGATTGGACCATCTCATGGCAATCTTTGACGGGGTGCTTGGCCTTGTCGGCCTGGCACCAGAGCTTGTCCACGCGGTAGCGGAACTCGCCATGGCCGACGATTTCGCCATGGTGCGCGGGGGTCGCGCCTGCCTGCGCAAGCACGCTCGGGGCGGCCAAGGCGGCGGCGCCGGTGGCGAGGAAGGAACGACGGGAAAGGGGAGGCATGAAGATGAGATGATAGATGACAGATAGATGATGGTGAGAGTTTGGATGCTGTTTGGGTGTGTCTCCTATGCTCCATGCTCAATGCTCTCATTCCCGCGTGATCGCCTCGTCGAGGTTGAGGGCGAGGCTCGCGACCACGGTCCAGGCGGCGAGCTCAGGCAGGTCGGCGCCTGCGGGATCACGCTGGCCGACTTTGAGGAACTTCGCGGCGTCGGCGGGGTGGTTGCGGTAATGCGCGCGGGCGTGGTCCAGGGTCTTGCCGAGTTGGGCGGCCTCGCGCTCGTCGAACGTCCGTGAAAGCACCTTGCGGCCGAGCGCCTGCAGCCGGCCGTCGTCGCCGGAGGTGCGGAGGATGGCGGTGGCGATGGCTTGCGAGGCTTCGAGGTAGGTGAGGTCGTTCTGCAAGGTGAGCGCCTGGAGCGGGGTGTTCGTCCGTCCGATGCGCACTTCGCAGGAGCGACGCTGGGCGGAATCGAACAGGAAGGTGGGCGCGATGGAGCGACGCCAGAAGGCGTAGAGGGTGCGACGATACTGGGCCGCGCCTTCGCTGGGCTCATATTTGAACCGTCCCATGAACAGTTCCTCCCAGACGCCGTCGGGTTGGTATGGGCGCACGGGCGGTCCGCCGATCGCGGGGTTGAAGAGGCCGGCGTTCAGCAGCGCGCCGTCGCGGATCATCCAGCTGGGCAGGCGGAAGCGGGCGCCGCGGGCGAAGAGGCGGTTCTCGGGGTCCTTGGCGAGCAGGGCCGGCGTGACGGACGAGTCCTGGCGGTAGGTGTCGCTCATGACGATGAGCTTGAGCGTGCGCTTGAGGTCCCAGCCATGCTCGGCGAGGTCCACGGCCAGCCAGTCGAGCAGCTCGGGGTGCGTCGGTCGTTCGCCCTGGAGTCCGAAGTCTTCCGTGGTCTTCACGAGACCTTGGCCGAAGAGCATCTGCCAGAGATGGTTCACGGTCACGCGGGCGGTCAGCTGGTTGTCCTTGGAGGTCAGCCAACGGGCGAGGCCGAGGCGGGTGCGCGGTTCGCCTTCGGGCCAAGGGGCGAGCGCCTTGGGTACGTCGGGTCCGACCTTGTCGCCATGCTTGTCCCACACGCCGCGTACGAGGACGAAGGTGTCGCGCGGTTCCTTGCGCTCGGCGAGGACCATGACGTTGAGCTTGCCGGCGGCGGCCTTGGTCTCGCTCAGCTGTCGCAGGGCGCGATCCAGGGCGAGGCGCGAGGTCTGGTAGGGTGCGTGGTCGGCGAGGAATTCGTCGAAGAGGCGTTCGCGCAGCTTGGGTCCGATCGGCTGGCCGGATGGGAGGGCGGCCAGCTCTTCGCGCGGGCTGGCCCCGACCTTGTTCACGGCTTCGCCTGCTTCCGATGCGATGGCCAGTCGGAAGCGGCCGATGTTGGCGTCGCCCAGCGTCGAGCGCTGGCGCAGCTCGATCATGAGTTCGTCGTCCACCCCGAGGACGAGCGGTTCGGCGAGCGCGTAGACGGCGACATGCGGCTTGGTCTGGTCGAAGCCCTTGGTCGTCCAGCCGTTGCGGGGGTCGTCGTCCAGCGTGTCCTTCACGTCGCCATAGTTGTTGTTCTTCTTCTTGTCGGCCATCACGTCGGCGACGGCGTTGGCCATGAGGATGTCTCGGATCTGGTTGTTCCCCCGTGTGCGGACCTGGACCTTGATGTCGGTGAGCTTGAACTCCCCGTCCTTGCCTCGGGAGAGTCCGCCCTTGGTATGCGAGGGATGGGGCAGGACTTCGATGCGTAGGCCGGTGATGCGTTCCAGGCGGTCGTGGCTGACGATCCGGTATTCGTCCTGGTTCGGATGCGGACCGGAGGCTTGGACGGCGCCGTCGGCCTCCTGCTTCAGCACGGTGCCTTCCGCGGTCTCGAGGGCGTCCGCCTTGATGATCTTCCAGGTGCTCCAGCCGGGCTTCGTCTGTTGACGGCGTTCTTCGAGCCATCGGGTGAACGACGTCTCGGCCTCGCTTCGGGCGCGGGCCTCGGCGGGCTTGGCGGCGTCGACCAGCTGCTGGGCCTCGGCGATCGCGCGGGCGGCGTGCTTGGATTGGTAGGGCAGGAAGGGCTTGGCGGCGCCGCCGGCCTTGCCGTCTTCGTCGATGCTGTTGAAGAAGGCGGAGAGGGCGTAGTAGTCGGCCTGCGTGACGGGGTCGAACTTATGGCTGTGGCACTGCGCGCAACCGAGCGTCATGCCCAGCCATGTGGTGCCCATGGTGTTCACGCGATCGAGGACGTAGTCGACGCGGGACTCCTCCGGATCCCGGCCGCCTTCGCCGTTGGTCATGTGGTTGCGCTGGAAGCAGGTCGCCAGTTTCTGTTCGGGCGTGGCGTTCGGCAGGAGGTCCCCGGCGAACTGCTCGAGGGTGAACCGGTCGTAGGGTACGTTGCGATTGAACGACTCGACGACCCAGTCGCGCCATGCCCAGTTGGTGCGCGTGGAGTCGGACTGGAAGCCGTCGGTATCCGCATAGCGCGCGGCGTCGAGCCACCACATGGCCATCCGCTCGCCGTGATGAGGCGAGTCCAGCAGGCGGTCGACGGCCCGCTCATAGGCCTGCGGCGAGTTGTCGGCGAGGAACGCCGCGGTTTCGGCTTCGGTGGGCGGCAGTCCGATGAGGTCGAAGGAAAGGCGGCGGAGCAGGGTGTGCCTGGGCGCTTCCTTGGCACGCGTGAGTCCCTCGGCGGCGAGCTTCTTGTCGACGAAGGCGTCGACGGGGTGTCCGACGACCGGCGCTTTCGCCGGGGGTTCGAAGGACCAATGCCTTCCCCAGACGGCGCCTTCGGCGATCCAGCGGCGCAAGATGTCCGTCTGCGCCGCGGTGAGCCGCGCCTTGTGCGACTTGGGCGGCGGCATGAGTTCTTCCTCGTCGGCGGTGACGACGCGCTTGATGAGTTCGCTGAGGTCGGGCTGGCCGGGGACGAAGGCCTCCTTGGCCAGGGCGGCGTCGCGCAGGTCGAGTCGCAGCTTGCCCTTGCGGTGCGCTTCGTCCTGGCCGTGGCACCCGAAGCAGTTGTCGGAGAGGATCGGCAGGACGTCGCGGCTGAAACTGACCGGCTCCGCCGCGCGGGCGGGGAGCAGGAATGCCATGAAGGCGAGGAGCAGCGGGGCCGGCTGGGTCATCTCGGGACATTCTACGCCGAAGCCCGGAGTTTTAAATGGCAAGGCCCTGCCGGCAGGTTGTATTATCCTACCATGGCTCAGCCCCCCGTCGCCAACCGTTTCCCGGTCTCGCTCTATGCGACCCCGAATCCCTCCCATCAGGAGGTGTTCTATACGGTGCCCCGCGCGGGCCACCTGCTCGCAGGCACGGAGCACCACATCAAGCGCGACCACTTTCCGGGACACGAGCTCATCCTCTGCCTCCGCGGCAAGGGGTGGACGCGCATCGCGGGGCGCGTGCATCAGGTGCGTCGCGGCGACCTGGTCTGGATCAACTGCCATCATCCGCACGAGCACGGCGCGGTCCAAGACGACCCATGGGAGGTCTATTGGGTCCGCGCGGAGGGGCCGCGGCTGGCGCAGCTGTCCGACCTGCTCGGCGTCCGCGACGCTCCGGTCGTCGGCGGGATGGACCTGCGTGAGGCGGTCCCGGTCTTCAAGGAGCTCTTCCGGCTCATCCCTCAGGACGCCCCGTCGTCGCCCGCGTTGATCCATGCGCAGGTGGCGGAGTTGGTCGCCCAGGCTTATTGCGCCCGGCAGCGGTCGGGGGAGATGGCGCCGAAGATCCCGCCGGCGCTGGCCCGCTGCGTGGAGCAGATGAAGCTCTTCTACTTCCAGAAGCACACGGTGGCTTCGCTCGCCCGGCTGGCAGGGCTCAGTCCGACCCACTTCTCACGCGTCTATAAGCAGTCCTTCGGCACGAGTCCGATCGACTGGCTGCGGCGCGAACGCATCAGCCAGGCGAAACGCCGGCTCGCCGATACGGCCGACGACATCAAGGAGATCGCCGAACAGGTGGGTTACTCGGACCGTTACTTCTTCAGCAAGGACTTCAAGAAGCACACGGGTTTCACGCCCAGCCAGTTCCGGGCCCGTGAGGCCGACCGGCTTCGCGAGGCCTAGTCGAGCGTGACCACCGCCGCGCTGCCGGAGGGCAGGACGATCGTCGGGGCGGCGCCTGAGACGGTGATCGTCTCGGCCCCCTTGGCCGTCCATCTGCCGTCCGCCGTCGCCTCGGCCCCCGCGAAGGTGATGCCGGTCTTGGCGTCGGCCGAAGGCGCCCTCAGGCGGACGACGCTGCCCGTGCCGCGTCCGGCCGCGAGGTGCGCGACGACGTCCCGGGCCAGGTCCTTGTTGGTCAGGACGACGCGCACCTTGCCGTCGGCGCCGAGCGTCGCGTGCGCGGTGACGTTCGCCGCGCACTTTACGTCGGCCGGCAGGATCCGCCCGCCGCTCGCTTCCTTGAACGCCAGCATGGCGTAGTAGAGCGGATGGACGACGTAGCGGTTCTCGGTCTTCGACCAGGAGATCGGCGAATAGCTGGCAGGCTTGAGGTTGCAGTGGAAGTTGATGCCGTCGGCGCCGTGCTCGGCGACGGAGAAGAGGAAGTCGGTCGCCCACAGCGCGGCGACGAAGGTGTCGCTGACGCCGGCGCGTCCGCCGTTGGACACCGAATTGCATTCGGCGAGGCGATAGCGCATGCCGGCGGCCTTCGTGGCGGCGCGATGTTCGTCCACCATGGTCATGTCCTTGGCCATGGTGGCGGGAAGCAGGAGGTTCGCCGCGTCCGGGAAGTTGGCCGACTTGGGGTTGGTCGAGCCGCCGGAGAGGGCGTACAGGTGCGAGGTGCCGATCTCGAGCTGTCCCTTGAGTCCGCCGACGGCGTCTTCGAACCAAGGGTCGGTGCGGCGCGCGGTGGCGGGGCCGGCGAGGATGATCCCGCGGTTGCGCGCGCGGACGACCTTGATGGTCGCGGCGGCCTCGGGCAGGTAGGCGGGGCAATCATAGCCTTTCTTCCGCAGGTCATGGTTGGCGTACAAGTTGGGTTCGTTGCCGACTTCGAACGCAAGCACGGAGGTCGCGCCGATCTTCGACGCATACGCCGCTTCTTCGGCCGACGATTCGGGCCGGTTGCCGGCAAGGTTGATGCCGTGCAGGCACTTCCAGCCGCTCGCCTTGAGGAAGCCGTAAAGGTCGTCCAGCGTGGCGCGTCCGATCACGGCGAGGCCGGTGGACTTGTCCAAGGAGGCCGAGGCGTCCGCCTGCCAGCGGGTGAGTTCCACCTTGTTCCCGCCGAGTCGTAACGTGCCTTGGCCAAGGTTGCGGTGCAGGTTGACCAGGACGCTGTTGCCCGGCTTGAAGTGCGGTTCGACGAGGGCGTTCTTCTCGTAGCTGATGCCCAGGAAGTCGGCCGGGATCGCGAGGCCGGGCTTGTCGGTATCGATGACGACGCTGGCCGGGATGCTTTCGGCCGCGGCCAGGGAGGTGCCGCAGACCAAGGCGAGCGTTCGGAGGAAGGCAGTCATGGGTGTGAGGAGGCTAGGGCGGATGGGCGCGGTAGGAAGGCGTAAGAAAGGCGGACCTTCCGGGCCGCCTTTTCGTGGGATCGTCGCCGGGCTTACTTGCCCATCTTGACGAATTCCTCGCGGGTGAGGAAGCCGTCCTTGTCCTTGTCGAACTTGGTGAAGTTCTCGGCGGCGTGGACGGGATCCTTCTGCTTGTCCATGAATTCTTCCCTGGAGAGCTTGCCGTCCTTGTTGACATCGCGACGGTCGAACATCGCGTTGCGGTCCTGGTGCTGCTCGGTCGGGGCAACGATCTTGGGCGCGGTGGCGTCCTCGTCCTTGTTCTTCGCTTCGATGTCGACGAGGTTCTTCTTCCCCTTGGCTATCTTCTTGGCGTTGGGGTCGGCGGCCGGGATGGGCGGAGGCAGGAATTTCGAGAGGCGTTCGATGACTTCCTTGTTCTCGGGCTTGTTGGCGAGGTTCTCGGGTTCGGTCGGGGCGTTGACTTCGTCGTAGAGCTCGGTGTCGACGATCTTGTTGTCCGCCAGGCTGCGCCAGAGGGTCAGGCGCCAGCGGTCGTCGCGGATGCTGTAACCCATGACGTCGCGCTTCGCGGTGCCTTTGGCGCCGTCCTTCTTGTTCAGGCCGGCGGTCTTCGGGTACTGGCTGATGGCGACCGGCTTCACGGTGACGTCGGGATTCTCGAGCACGGGCTTGAGGCTGACGCCGTCGACGTCGGGCTTCGGCAGGCCGCAGAGGTCGGCGAGGGTGGGGTAGACGTCGACGAACTCTACGAGCGAGCTGCTCTTAAGGCCGGCGGTCTTCTGGCCGGGGTAGCTGAAGATCAGCGGGACGCGCGTATCGATCTCGAAGTTGGTGTGCTTGCCCCATTCTTCGTGGTCGCCGAGCTTCCAGCCGTGGTCGCCCCAGACGACGACGACGGTGTTGTCGGCGATGCCTTCCTTCTCCAGTGCGTCGAGGACGATGCCGAGGTTGGCGTCGGTGTAGCTGATGGCGGCGTAGTAGCCGTGACGCACCTGCGCGGCGAAGGCCGGCGGCAAGGGCGTGCGGGCCAGTTTCTTGTCCTTGGGCGGGACGTTGGTGTAGGCGCGGAATTCGCCGCTGTCATTGTCGCCGACGTAGGCCGGGGCGCCGACGGGGAAGGGGCTGGCGGTGTCCGGGATCTTGGCCGGGTCGTAGAGGTCCCAATATTTCTTGGGCGAGACGAACGGGAGGTGCGGCTTGGAAAATCCGACGGCGAGGAAGAAGGGCTGACCTTTCTTGTGCAGCTCGGCGATGGTCTGGGCGGCGAGGCGCGAGGTCTTGCCGTCGGTGTAGAAATCATCGGCGACATCGCCGGCTTCGAAGGCGACGCCCTTTCCCTTGCCCTTGGTATCCTCCTTCACGACGTCGGCCGGGGTCGGGTCCTTGGCGTAGGTCGGCGCCTTGGGCGTCATCCACGGCGTCGACCAGGTGGCCTCGTCATCGAAGCCGCCATGGTAGATCTTGCCCATCCCTTGGGAGAAGTAGCCGTTCTCCTTGAAGTACTGGCCGATGGTCTTGACGTTCGGGAGCGCGACGCGGAAGTGCGTCTCAAGGTCCCATACGCGCGTGGCGTCAGGACGCTTGCCGGTCATGATCGAGGTGCGCGACGGGCTGCAGACGGCCTGCTGGCAGTAGGCGCGGGTGAAGACCATGCCGCGCTTGGCCAGGCGATCGAAGTTCGGGGTCTTGATGACGGTGTTGCCGTAGCAGCCGAGCTCGGGACGCATGTCGTCGACGGCGATGAAGAGCACATTGGGCTTCTGGGCCTCCGCGCCATGCAGCGTGGCGGCCAGGAGGAATCCCAAGGCCAGGAGACGGGGTGTTTTCATATGAATCTGACTAAGTAACCCCTATCCAGGGGCAAGGTTGTAAGGAAGTATGTCTCGGCATTTCGCCGGCCTTCCGAACGCCGTTTTTTCCACCTCAGCAGTCTGTCTTGGGTAGGGTCGGGACCGCGTCACGACATAGCTGTCTCAAACTCACTCTCAGGTCCCAGGTCTCGGCCATCATGTATCAGGTTCAGGTGTTCTGGCGCACTTACATGTACAGGTTCAGGCCCGCACCCGAACCCGTACCTGATAACCCGCACCTGGCTCCTCACTGCCGAGACCCGAGACATGGAAATGTATCTCTGTCTCTCACCTTTGCACTTTTGCACGCGGTATCGCCGCAGTTGCACCTTTGCACGGTATCTTTGTCTTCCTTGCCAACTGGCCCACCGGTCAACGGGTCAACTCGTGTGCCTTAGTCCGGCCCACGAGCCATCCGGCCCTCGCGTCCTCGTGGTCTGCCCCGTGTCCCCATGTCCCCGTGCCCATTTGCCCCCCTCGCTGACGTTTAGCGGTCAGCTGCGATCAGCTCCCATCCCTTGCGGTACGGCTTGGTCAGCAGGGCTTCGGCCTCGGGCTTGCCGGCGAACTTCATGGCGGCGGCGTCCCAGTTCAGCTTCACGCCGGAGAAACGGGAGGCGACGTTGCCGAGCTGGACGGCTTCCGTCAGCGGGCCGGCGTACGCGAAGTTGTCCGTGGTCTCGTGGCCGTCGACGATGGCGTCGACCCACGCATGGTAATGGCTGGAGCCTTCGATGAAGTCGGCGAGGTCGACGGCTACCTTGTCGGTGGGCTTATCCTTGGCGCGGGCGCGGCGCGCGAGTTCGCCGGGGTTGAGGTTCTTGCCGAACTTCTCTTCGGGGAAAAGCTGCGGTGCGGCCACGTGCGGGAGCATCATGACGCCGTGTTCGCCGATGAAGATCGAGCCGGCGTTGGCCAGCTTCTTGCCGGCGGGCATCTGCGCGAGCGCGAGGTCCGGGAGGCGGCCGCCGTCATACCAGGTGACCTTGAGGGTGTCGCCTTTGGTGTATTCGGTGCCGGGGAAGGTCCATTCGATGGTCTGCTCGCGGCACCAGGTCTGCGCGTTGGCGCCGAGGCTGTCCGCCTTGACGCTGAGCGGGTTGCCGAGCCTGAGCGCAGTGAAGACGGGGTCCAGGAGGTGGCAGCCGAAATCGCCCATGGTGCCGCTTCCGAAGTCCACCCAGTCGCGCCAGTTGAAGGGGTGGTAGACGGTCGGCGCGTAGTCGCGCGCCTGCGCGCAGCCGAGCCAGAGGTCCCAGCTCACGCCGGCCGGCACGGGCCCCGGCGCCGGGGCGGCGGTCAGATTGGTGTAGCGGTTGCCGGTGTTGGGATGCCACGTGTGCACGGCGAGGATCTTGCCGATGCGTCCCGACTGGATGAGGTGGACGCCGGTGCGATACTCCTTGGCGGAGTGGATCTGGTTGCCCATCTGGGTGCGCACCTTTGACTTCGCGGCCTGCAGGCGCAGCTGACGCGCCTCCCAGACGGTGTGGGTGAGCGGCTTCTGGCAGTAGACGTGCTTGCCCAGCCGCATGGCGGTGATGGTGGGCAGGGCATGCATGTGGTCCGGCGTGGAGACCGTGACGGCGTCGAACTCGTCGCCGAGCTTCCCGAACATCTCGCGCCAGTCGGCGTAGTGGGTGACGTCGGGATGGCGCTTGTCGATCTTGGCGAAGCGGCCGGCGTCGATGTCGCAGAAGCCGACGAAGCGCGCCTTGGCGTGCGAGGCGACTTCGTTGATGTCGGATTCGCCCTTGCCGTCCACGCCGACGGCGGCGATCTGGACCTGGGAGTTAAGGTTGCGGGCACGTACGATGGCCGGGAAGGCGAGCGTGGCCAGGGCGGCGGTGCGCAGGAAGTTTCGGCGGGAGACGGGCATGGCTGGGCTGGGGTGGGGTGCCCTGATTAAGAATACCTGGGAGCTCGGAGCAATCCGCGGATATGACCTATATCTGCTCTTTATTTCTCGTTTTCAGGCCGTCAGCCGTTTTCTGTGGCCGCCTGCTGATGTCCTTGAAGCCAACTATTTTCCGTCTGCTCGCGGCCGTGCTGCCGTTGGCCGTCGCCTCTGCCAGCCTTCCGGAGCCCTCGGCCTATGACAAACTCTGGGATCATGCCGTCCTGCTCCGCGGGGGTCCGGAGGATGCGATCCAGGAACTGCGCATCACGGGTCGCGAGCAGTTCGACTGGTATTCCTTCGGGAATGGCGAGGACGATCGCACCGGCTGGGGCAATCGTCGTTCTCGTCTCGGGCTGAAGGCGCAGTTCCTGGGCGAGTGGACCTTCGCCGCCGAGGCTGATTTCAACGTGGGTTCGCCTCATCCGCTCTTCAATAAGGTGTCCGAGGCGTATCTGCGTTGGTCGCCTGGTCCGGGGGCCGCCTGGACCATCGGTCGCCATGCGGTCCGCTTCACGCTCGACGGCGCCACATCGTCCCTCGTCTTGCCCACGATCGATCGCAGCGCCATCTCCGGTAACATCGGTCTGGTCGAGGATTCGATCCCTGGCATCAGCTTCGACGGTGACCGCGGCAAGTGGTTCTACCGGACGGGTATCTTCACCGCCGGCACGGCCGATCGCTCTTTCGGGAGATTCGATGCGGGTGCGCTTGGGCTGGTCTCGACAGGATGGCATTTCGACGAGCAGATGGGGTTGCGCGAGGCCTTCGTCCGCGTCGATTATCTTCTTCTCGGCGCCGATCCGCAGAACGGCACCGGCACGCCTCAGCCTTTCTGCCGCGACAACCAGCAGTCGGTCTCCCTGAACGGTCAGTTCGCCCAAGGCCCTTGGACGCTGCGGGTCGACCTCTGCGGCTCGAGGGGGCAGGGGACGCAATCCGACCTCCGGGGTCTCGAACTCGAGCCGATCTATGAACTGAGCGAGGACTGGCAGTTGGTCTTCCGTTATACTTATCTCGCGAGCCGTGACGTGAACGGCGTGCGGCTTCCGCTTTACGAGACGTGGGTCGCCCCCGGCTTGGGCGACCGCTATGAGGAATTCTACTTCGGCCTGAACCGCTATTTCTACGGCCATAAACTCAAATGGATGCTCGCCGTCGAACACGCTCGCATGCGCGACCGCGCGGCCGACGGCGGCGCCTATGACGGCTGGGGCCTCACCAGCGGCTTCCGCGTGAGTTGGTGACGCGATGCCCCGCATCGCGTGGGGATCCGCTGGCATGGTGAACGGCTGCGAAGCAGAGCGGAAGGTTGGGGTCGGGGTCGCTTCACGACAGTGCTGACTCGTCTTCATTCTCAGGCCCCGGGTCTCGGCCCTCGGGTCTCTTGTTCAGGGTTTCGGCACCAGGTGCAGGTTCGGGCCTGCGCCCGTACCCGTACCAGAAGCCCCGTACCTGATACCCGATCAGCTGAGACCCGATGAAGAGTTACTGCGCTCAAAGGGAAGCCGGAAACCGGGATTAATGCTATGGGCATATGCCCCCGGCTAACATTCCGGTCTCCCATGGCCGCCCCCTTTGAGCGCTGCCTCTTTGCCTTGCCCCGACGTCAACTTGCCGACCAGCCATCTAATCGTCCGTCTAGCCCGCCGGCCAACTGGTCAACTTTTCAACCTATTTTGACACGGCTCCGCCGCGCTCACTCTCCCGTCGCGTTCCTGAGCGTCGCCTGCGCCTTGTTCGATTCGCCGACGGTGTTCGCGTAGTCCAGTCGGGCCTGGATCAGGTCCTGCTGCGACTGCAGCGCTTCGAGGACGATGCCGACGGCGAATTCCTTGCGGCCGAGCGAGAGCTTGTAGCCTTGTTCGGCGGCGCGGACGGCCTCTTCGCCGATCTTGAGCTGTTGGCCGAGGTAGGTGACGTGCGCCTGGCCTTCGACGACCTGGCGAACGATCTCGTCGTGTGTCTTGGTCTCGGCGAGGCTGGTCTGGCGCAGGCGCGCTTCGGCTCCTTCCGTGCGCGCGGAATCGAACAGGCCGCCGGCGCCGATCTTCCAGCTGAGGGTCACGTAGGTGTCGGTGCTGTTCCCGAAATCTCGGCGGGCCGAGCTCGTGCTGCCGCCCAGGCCGCCGGCGAAGACCTGCGCGCCCAGCGTAGGATAGAGCGGGGCGTACCTGGCGGCGTCATCCTGATGCTGCGCGGCTTCGCGCAGCGCGCCGGCTTCGAGCACTTCGGGCCGGCGGTTGAGCGCGCCTTGGACGAGGGCGTCCAGCTTGCGATGCGTATCGACGAGCGTGAGGGGCAACGGGCGGTCGTCCGCCGGCACGAGGCTCTCGGCGATGTTCAGGCGAAGCAGTTGCGCGAGCCGCGCGGCGTCGCCGCGGCGCTGGTCCTGCGCCTGACGTAGGCGGACCTCAAGCCGGCTGACCTGGGCGAAGGCACGGAGCTCGTCCCCCTTGAAGGCGAGGCCCAGCTGCACGGCCTGGCCGATCTGTCCGTGATAATCCTTGGCGGTGCGGACGGAGTCCTCGAGGAGCGCCACGCTCTGATGCGACTTGGCCAGGTCGAAGTAGGCGAGGGTGGCCTGCAGGACGGTCTGCCGGCGTTGCGCGGCGAGGCCGTGCTCGGCCGCTTGCGCGGTCTGCTTGGCGGCGAGGCGGCGGTATACGGCTTCGCCGAGGTCCAGCGATAGGAAGAGGGTGGCGCCCGCGTTGACGGATTCCTTGTTCACGTCGGAGACCGGGCCGGCGAAACTCTGCGCCTGGCCGGTGTGGTTGCGGTAGCCGACGCCGGGCGAGATCGTCGGGAAGAGGGCCCAGGTGCTGCTTTCCGCGGCCGCCCGCGCTTCGCGCAGCCTGGCTTCGGCGATCTCGACGTCGATGCCTTGCGCCCCGGCGAGCCTCAGCACGGTGGGCAGGTCGATGGGCTCGCCGCGTACGGCTTCCTGGGCGTGGCCGCCAAGGGTCGTCGCGAGGAAGGCGAGCAGGAGGATCCGGGGGCGCATCACTTGGCGAGGGTGACCGACTGGCCGTCGGCGAGGGTGGCGGTGCCGACGACGAGGACGTCTTCGGTCGGCTTGACGCCGTCGAGGACCTCGAGGTGCGTCCCGTCGTTGAAGCCGGCCTTGAGCACGCGCCGACGGGCCTTGCCGCCTTCGTTGACGTAGGCGGTGGCGACGGCTTTCTCCATGACGATGGCGGTCAGGGGAAGCAGGGCGGCGGCCTTGTGCGTCTCGATGCCGAGCTTCACGTTGGCGTACATGCCGGGCTTGAGCACGCCGCCCGCGTTGGCGAGTTCGGCTTCGATCAGCATGGTCTTGCTGGGGTTGTCGAGGATTCCGGACACCCGCGTGAGCTTGGCGTCGAAGGGCTTGGCGCCCGCGGCCTCGGCGAGCACGGCGACCGGCTGGCCGACGGCGACGAGCCCGGCTTCGGTCTCCGGCAGCGCTGCCTGGATGCGGACGGTCGCGGCGTCGGTCAGCACGAAGAGCGCGGCCTGGCCTGCGCCGCCCCCGGTCGCGGCGGGCACGAAGGCGCCTTTGTCCACGGAGCGTCGGCTGACGGTGCCCGCGAAGGGCGCCTTGATCTGGGCGAAGCCGAGCAGGGTGGCGTTGCGTTCCTGCTGGGCCTTCGCGACGGCCAGCCTGGCCTGCGCGCTGTCGACGTTCTGGCGCGGCATGAGGTCCGGCGCCTGCCTGAAGGCGTCCTGGGTCCGCTTGAATTCGAGTTCGGCGAGCGTGAGTTCGGCGCGGGTGCGGGCTTCGTCGGCGACGAGCTCAGGCACCTCGAGTTCCGCGAGGACGAAGCCGGCTTCGACGCGGTCGCCGATGTCGGCATGCAGGGCCTTCACGTAGCCGCCGACCTTGGCGTAGAGCGCGACCTGCTGGTTGGGGCGGACTTCGCCGAGCAGCTGGACGCTGCGCGTGATGTCGCCGGTCTTCAGCCGGGTGACGGTGAGGTCGGCGGCTTGCAGGGAAAGCGCGCCCAGGAAGAGCGCGAGGAGCTTAGGAGACGGCATGGTCTTTGTGGTAATGGGTGCTGTGGGTGTCGTCAGGGTCGACGGAATGGGAGCCGCGGCCGACGCCGGCCATGATCCAGGCGTAGAACGCCGGGACGAAGGTGAGCGTGGCGACGGTGCCGAAGATCAGTCCGCCCATGACGGCGCGCGCCAGCGGCGCGGTCTGGCTGCCGGCCTCGGACCAGCCGAGCGCCATGGGCACCATGCCCGCGAGCATCGCGAGGGAGGTCATGAGGATCGCGCGCAGGCGCGTCTGCCCGGCCTGGCGGGCGGCGCGGTCGGCGTCGGCTCCGTCCAGCCGGAAGCCTTCGGCGGCGGTGATGAGCAGGATCGCGTTCGCGACGGCGACGCCGACGGCCATGATGGCGCCGATGTAGCTTTCGATGTTGAGCGTGGAGAAGGTCGCGAGGAGCCCGAGCACGACGCCGGCGAGGACGATGGGCAGCGCGGCGAGCACGGTGCCGGCGAGGCGGAGGCTCTGGAAGTTGGCCGCGAGCAGGAGGGCGATCAGCACGAACGCGATGAGGAGCCCGCGGCTCAGGCCGGCGAAGAGTTCCCGCAGGGGCGTGACCTGTCCGCGTTGGTCGACCTTCACCTTGGCCGGCGGCTTGCCGGCGGCGGCGATGGCCTCGTCGATGCGGGCGGAGAGATGGCCCAGGTCGGTGCCGGCGTAGTTCGCGGTGAGGGTCGCGAGCCGCTGCATGTTGTAGCGGTCATACTGCGCGACGGCGACGCCTTCCTTGAGCGTGGCGATGGAGCGCAGCAAGACCGGCTGCTGGCCGGCGCCGCCGACGGGCAGGTTGCGCAGGTCCTCGACGCTCTTCGTCGCGGCGGCGGGTATCTGCACTTGGACCTGGAAGGCGACGCCGGTCTTGGGGTCGGCCCAGTAGTTGGCCAGGATGAAGCGGCTGGAGCCGGTGGCTTCGACGACCGAACGGGCGGCGTCGTTGAGCCTGATGCCCATGAGCCCGGCTTTCTCGCGGTTGATGCTCACCTCGAGGGCGGGCGCGTCGAGCGTCTGGGCGAACTGGATGTCGCGCAGCTCCGGGATCTTGGCGAGTTCGGCACGGATGGCTTCGGCGTGCGCCCGGTTGTCGGCGAGGGCGGGGCCGCTGACGGCGATCTCGATCGGGGTCGGCGCGCCGAAGCTCATCACGCGGCTGACGATGTCGGCCGGCTCGAAGGAGAGGCGCACGTCGGGCAGGGCGACGCCGAGCTTGCGGCGGAGGTTCTCCTTCGCGGCGTCGAGGTCGACCTTGGCGCCGGCCTTGAGCTGGACCTGGAGCGTGGCTTCGTCGGTGCCGCTGTTCCAGGCATGGATGAGGTTGACGGGGTAGTTGGGCGCATGCACGCCGACGAGTCCGAGCGTGGTGCCGACGTTCTCCGCGCCGAGTTCCGCCTTGATGAGGCCAAGGGCCTGCAGGGCGATCTGTTCGGTCTTGTCGAGCTTGGTGCCCGCCGGCGCGCGGAGGCGGACCTGGAGCTGGCCGTTGTTGGCGTTCGGGAAGATCTCGCGTCCGAGCCTGGGTCCGAGCACGGCGAGCAGGGCGATTCCGCCGACGAGGCCGGCCGCGACGACGGTCTTCTTGCCGGCGAGCACGCCGTCGAGGACCGCATCGTAGCGGGACTTCAGTCCGTCGAAGAAGCCGGCCTGATGCGAGGCTCCGTCCTTCAGGAGCCAGATGGCGAGGATCGGCAGGAGCGTCGACGAGAGCGCGTAGGAGGCGATCATGCTGAAGCCGACGGCGAGCGAGAGCGGCAGGAACAGCGCGCGGGCCGAGCCTTCCATGAACAGGGAAGGGAGGAAGACGGCGACGACGCACGTCATGGCGAGGAATCGCGGGCCGGCGGTCTGCCGGATCGCGTCGCGCACGGCGAGGGCGATCGGCCGTCCTCTCTCGCGTTCCTGCTGGATGGCTTCGATGGCCACGGTGGCTTCGTCGACCAGGATGCCCACGGCGAGGGCGAGCCCGCCGAGGGTCATGAGGTTGATGGTCTGGCCGCAGAGCCAGAGTCCCAGCACCGCGACGAGCAGCGCGAGCGGGATGTTGATCACGACGACGAGCGTGCTGCGCGCGTCGCGGAGGAAGACGAAGACCATCAGGCCGGTGAGCACGGCGCCCAGCGCGGCCTCCAGGAAGAGGTCGTCGATCGCCCGGCTGACGATGGGGCTCTGGTCCATCTCGTAGCTGACCTTGATGTCCGCGGGCACGGCGGCCTGGAAGGCGGCGAGGTTGTCCTTCACGAGTCCGACGACGGAAAGCGTCGAGGCGTCGGAGCGCTTGGTGACGGGGATATACACGGTGCGACGTCCGTCGACCAATGCGTAGCTGGTCACCGCGTCGGCGCCGTCGACCACCTGCGCGACGTCGCGGATCAGGATCGCGGGGTTCTGGCCGGGCCGGACGGGCACGTTCTCGAGGTCCTTGATGCTCCTGACGGTGGAGTTCACGGGGACGAGCAGGTTCTGGTCGCCCAGGGTGAGGTTGCCGGCCGGGGTGATGACGTTGGCGCCGGCGAGCGCGGCGGCGACTTCCTCAGGCGTCACGCCGGTGCTGCGGAGCCGGTCGGGTATGAGGTTGACGAGGATGCTGCGGGCGCTGCCCCCGAAGGGCGGCGGAGCGGAGACGCCGGGCAGGGTGGCGAACAGCGGGCGGACGGTGTTGAGCGCGGCGTCCTGCAGCTGGGCGACGGTGCGCGTCTCGCTCGAGAAGACCAGCTGGCCGATCGGCACGCTGCCGGCGTCGAAACGCATGACGAACGGCGGCACGGTGCCGGGCGGCATCATGGCGCGCGCGCGGTTCACGTATCCGACCGTCTCGCTCATTGCCTGCGACATGTCGGTGCCGGGGTGGAACTGGAGCTTCATCACGGCCGCTCCCTGGATGTTCTTGGATTCGACGTGCTCGATGCCGGTGATGTACAGGAAGTGATATTCGTAATAATACGTCAGGAAGCCTTCCATCTGGCCGGCCTCCATGCCGCCGAACGGCTGCGCGACGTAGATCATCGGGACGTTCAGGGGCGGGAACACGTCCTTGGCCATGCGGTTCAGGCCGAAGAGGGCGGCGAGCACCAGGGCCGCTATCGCGACGACCAGGGTGACGGGCCGACGAAGGACCAAGGAAAGGAGATTCATGGGGACGTAAGGGTAACCGCCGTAAGTGCCAAAGGTTTCGATTATGTGACAGTAATGTCAATGGGCCGTGCTGCCTCGTCTCGCGTGAGGCTCTGCTGGCATGGGGAACGGCTGCGAACCAATCAGCCGCCCACCCGGGCGGCTGTTCTGTTTGGGCAGGGTCGTGACCGCGTCACGACAGTGCTGCATCGCCTTCATTCTCAGGTCCCGGGTCTCGGCCATCAGGTGTCTGGTTCAGGTGTTCAGCACCAGGTGCAGGTTCAGGACCCGTACCCGAACCTGAAGACCCGTACCTGATACCCGATCAGCTGAGACCCGAGACCCGAAGATGAGTTATTGCGCTCAAAGGGAAACCGGAGACCGGAATGAATGCTGCGGCTTGGGTAGGGATGACCGGCCCGGTCATCCGCGGGCGTGCGGGCCGCACGCCCCTACCAATTATCCGGTTTCCCTCTGCTGCCCCCTTTGAGCCCTGCATCTCCACTTGCCCACCTGTCACCTTGTCAACCGGCCAGCTAGTCGTGCGTCTGGCCCACCGGCCCACGGGTCGACCGATCAACTCTTCTGCCTCGTTCTGATCAACCGAGCCTCTCGGCCTCTTGTTGGCCCCTTGTCCCTCCGCTGTGGTGTCGCTGCTTCGCAGCAGTTCACCATGCCAGCGTTCCCCCTCGCGAAATATCGCTCCGCGTTATTTCGCGTACGCTTCCTTCGCCGCTTTCTGGAATTCGCGGCGGATCTCGCTCTGGTCCGAATTCTTGAGGTCGGTGCGCTGGATGAGCAGGACGTAGGCGCGCTTCTTCACGGGGTCGATCCACGCCTGGGTGCCGAAGGCGCCGCCGTGGCCGTAAGTTCCGACGCTGAGGCTCTCGGTGACTTCCTGGGGCTCGTGCACGATGTGGAATCCGAGGCCCATGTGCATGCCGGGCGCGAAGCTGACCTTGGGGAGGTCGCCGAGCTGGTTGCTGGTCATCTGCTTCAGGGTCGCGGCCTTGAGGTAGCGCTTTCCGTTGAGCTCGCCGTTGTTGAGCAGCATCTGGTAGAGTTTGCCGAGGTCCTTGGCGCACGAATACAGGCCGCCGGCGGGGAAGGGCGTGCGCTTGGGGTCATGCAGGGGTTCGCTGAAGCGGCTGTTCTTCGCTTCGACGAGCGCGCCGGTCTCCTTGTTCTTGCTGTAAGGTTTGGCGAGGACGTCCATGTGGTCCAAGGTCGGCCAGAAGGTGGTGTTCGTCATGCCGAGGGGCTCGAACAGGCGCTCTTCCATGAAGTCGGCGTAGGGCTTGCCGCTCGCGACTTCGATGATGCGCCCGAGCAGGTTGATGGCGTTGTTGTTGTATGTCCACTTGGTCCCGGGCTGGTCGGTCAGCGGCTTCTTGGCATAGGCGACGGCCATCTCGGCGAGGGGCAGGGTGTCGATCGGCGCGCCGGGCGGGGTGACGGCCCCGGTGTCGATGCCGCTCGTATGCGTCAGGAGGTCCTTGACGGTGATCGGGCGTGTCGCGGCGACGAGTCCCTGTGCGGTCTTGACCTGGATGCCTTTGAATTCGGGGACATATTTCTCGAGGGGGTCGTCGAGCTTCACCTTGCCTTCTTCGACGAGCATCATGAGCGCCATGGAGGTCATGGGCTTGGTCATCGAGGCGATCCAGAACATGGAGTCCTTCCCCATGGATCGTTTCTTGGCGATGTCCGCCAGACCGAAGGCTTCGACGGCGATGATGCCGTCCGGGCCGACCACCGCGGTCACGGCGCCGCTGATCTCGTCGCTGTCCACGAAGTGCTGCAGCGCGAAGGCCGTCACGGCGTTCTCGTTGTCCGGCATCGGCTTTTCCCGCTCGCAACCGGTCAGCAGGAGGAGGCCGAGCGCGAGGAGGGGGCGGAACGAGGTGGCCGGTCGGGTCATGGCTCCGACCTTAGCCCTCCGGCCGGAGCAGTGAAGCCGAATGATGGCCGCCCGCCGCTTATTGGGCGGCTAGCGCCGGCACTAGGTTCTGTCCGATGGGCGTGCCGAGTCCGGTGGTCTCGTCGTATTTGGCGGTCGCGCTGTAGTTGCCGGTGTTGCCGGCGGTGACGTCGTAGAAGAAGTAGGGGTATAGCGAGGTGTTCGTCGCGTCGGCCGACCCGGCCAAGGCGTACAGCAGCTTCTGTCCTCCGGTCAGCGTGGCCTTGGCCTTGGCCGCGCGCTGTTCGTTGGCGAGGGCGGTCATGGCCGCGCAGAGCGGGCTGCTGGCGCTGGTGCCGCCGACCTGCCACCAGCCGACGGTGTTGTTGTAGGGCGTGGAATCGTAGACGGCCAGGCCGGTGGCCGGATCCGCGACGAGCGCGATGTCCGGGTAGGCCCGCTTGGAGCTGGGTTGCCAGCCCGCCTGGAAGGAAGGAATCGCGAAGTAGGTGCTGAAGCCGCCGCCGGAACCGGACCACGCCGTCTCAGGCGAAAGGAGTTTGCCGGTGGAGTCCAGATACAGCGTCGTGCCGCCGACGGCGGTCACGTTCGGCGAGACGGCGGGCCAGGAGGTGCCGGCGGTCGATCCTTTGTCGCCGGAGGAAGCGAAGAAGGTCACGCCGGCCTTCTGGAAGTGGCTGTCGTAGGTGGCTTCGCCGCTGAATTCGGCCGCGCCCCAGCTCATGGTGACGACCTTGGCGCCGGCCTTGGTCGCGGCGTCGACGGCGGCGATCAGGTCCGAGAGGCTTGCGCTGTAGGCTACCGCGACGACGATCGTGGCGTTCGGCGCAAGGGCGTGCGCCCATTCGACGTCCATCGAGGTCTCCAGCGCCCAGCCGGAATCGCTCTTGGTCGGCTTGCGCGTTCCGTAGACGGTCTGGAGCGTCGTCCGCGGCAGTTTGAACTGGTCGGAGAAGACGTTCAGGTCGTTCTGCAACGTCGGGCTTCCGTAGGCGACGACGACGCCGATCACCTGACCGGCTCCGCCGTTGGCGAGCAGGTCCAGGCCGTAGGCGTGACGTACCTGGGCCGGGATGTATCCGGTCGGTCCGGTCGAAGCGTAAGGGTGGCTGATACGGCTGAGCACCGCGGCGCCTTGGTCGTCGGAAGAACGGACGTGTTCGGATTCGGCAGCGTGCGCGGCGAGGACGGCGAGGAGGAGGGCCAGGGGGGTACGCATGGCGGTTTGTACTAATTAATATGACAGCGTTTCGGCCGGACGCAAGCGTCCGTGGGACGCCTCCGGAGGCGTCGGTGGGCCTGTTTTGCCCACCCCTGTGCCGGGCTCGCCCTCTTGCCTCTGCTTCTCCCCTTGGCCCTCATGCCCCACCCATCTTTGTCGCTCCTTGCCTCTGCTTCGCAGCGGTTTACCATGCCAGCCGTACCCCCTTTGTAGCTACCCCATGCGCTTCCTCCGTCATCTCTACGTCCAGGTCCTGCTCGGCGTGCTCCTCGGCGGGCTGATCGGCTGTCTCTGGCCGGAGTTCGGCACTCAGCTCAAGCCGCTGGGCGACGCGTTCGTCGCCCTGGTGAAGATGCTCATCGGGCCGATCATCTTCACGACGGTCGTGGTGGGGCTCGCTGGGATGGGCGACCTGCGCAAGGCCGGCCGGATCGGCTGGAAGGCGTTCGTCTATTTCGAGGTGGTGACGACCTTGGCGCTGCTCATCGGCCTGGTCGTGGCCAACGTCTTCACGCCGGGCGCGGGCTTCCATGCCACGCCGGCTTCGTTGGATGCGAAATCGGTCGCGGCCTATACGGACGCCGCCCGCACGGCCGGCGTGGTCGACACGCTCCTGCATATCATCCCGAAGACTTTCGTGAGCGCCTTCGTCGACGGCGATACGCTCCAGCTGCTCCTGATCTCGGTGCTCTTCGGGGTGGCGTTGTCGCACCTGGGCGAGCGCGGCAAGCCGATGCTGACGGTCCTGAAGGAGGCTTCCTCCGTCTTCTTCGGCATCGTGAACATCGTGACGAAGGTCGCCCCGCTCGCTGCCGCCGGCGCGATGGCCTTCACGATCGGCAAATACGGCATGGGCACGCTCCATCAGCTGGGTCAGCTGATGCTTTGCGTCTATCTCACGTCTTTCCTCTTCATCTTCTGCGTGCTGGGCGGCATCGCGCATCTCGCCGGCTTCAGCCTCTGGAAGATCCTGAAGCTCGTCCGCGAGGAACTGGCGATCGTGCTCGGCACCTCTTCCTCCGAGTCGGCCTTGCCGGGCCTGATGGAGAAGATGGAGCGCGTGGGCTGCGACCGCACGTCGGTGGGCATCATCGTCCCGGCAGGCTATTCCTTCAATCTCGACGGCACCTGCATCTACCTGACGATGGCCGCTCTCTTCATCGCCCAGGCAACCGATACGCCGATGACCCTCGGCCAGCAGCTCGGCCTGATCGGCGTGCTGCTCCTGACTTCCAAGGGCGCCGCCGGCGTCACGGGCAGCGGCTTCATCACGCTGGCCGCCACGCTCGCGACCACGGGCCACGTGCCGGTGGCCGGCATCGCGCTCATCCTCGGCGTCGACCGCTTCATGTCCGAGGCCCGCGCGCTCACCAACTTCGTCGGCAACGCCGTCGCCACCTTGGTCATCGCCCGCTGGAACAAGGATTTCGACCGCTCCAAAGGCGCCGAGGTCCTGAGGTAAGGACGCGACGTAAGGCGTCGCGTGGGTTCGCAATCGCTATCCGCCAACCACCAACACCTGACATGGGTAGGGTCGGGACCGAGTCACGTCCTAGTTGCGTAACCTCATTCTCAGGTCCCAGGTCTCGGCCATCAGGTATCAGGTTCAGGTGTTCAGCACCAGGTGCAGGTTCGGGATTCTTGCCCGCACCCGTGCCCGAACCTGAAGCCCCGTACCTGATACCCGATCAGCCGAGACCTGAGACCCGAGAGCGTGCTGCACTCAAAGGGAAACCGGAGACCGGGATGAATGCCACGGCATAAGGTAGGGATGACCGGCCCGGTCATCCGCGGGCGTGCGGGCCGCACGCCCCTACCCATTTCCGTCTCCCTATGCTGCCCCCGTTGAGCCCTGCCTCTTCCCCTTGTCCACATGTCAACTTGTCAACCGGCCAGCCATTTATCGGTTCCGGCCAACCGATCAACTAGTCCCAGCCGCTCCTAATTCTTACCCTTCTTGGCGGCGGGCGTGGCGAAGATCCCGCCTTTCGGCAGGGTGACCATCTTGATCTCGCCACCCGAGGCTTCGACGCAGCGCTTGTAAAGGTCCTGCGGCTCTTTCTCGGTGGAGTAGATGTACAGGCGCGGGGCCTTGTGGTCCAAGGCCTGCGCGAAGGTCTTCACCCAACGGTCCTCCCAGGCCTTCTCGACGTCGGTGCGGTCGTCCGACGGAGGACGGAGGTCCGCGTCGAACACGAGTCGGGGGATGGGCTGACCCTTGGTGCGATACTGGACGATGCCGTCCTCGAAGTCGGAGAAGATGACGATGGCGTCATACTGCTTCTGCTGGAGCATGATGTCGATCCAGGCGCCGACTCCGCCGACGCGGAACTGCGCGTCTTTGGCGCTAAGGAGGTTGCGCCCGCCAGGGCTGAGCTTGCCGGGGTCGTTGCCCGCCGGCCTGCGGCCTCCGCCGCGGTTCATGGCCATCTGTTCGACGGTATCGATCAGGTATTTCTGGTTGGGCTTCCCGCCGACGACTTCGCCGTCCTGATTGAGGTTGAAGATCCCGAAGTAACGGAACACGTCGGCGTTGGGGAACTGTTCCTTGATCTGCTTCTCCACGCCGGCGAGGTAGGGTTCCATCGAGGGCGAATTGTCGAAGTACACCGCGATGTGGGCGGCGCTGATCTTCATGCCCATGACGGAGCGTCCGGTGAAATTCTTGCCGCCCTTCCCGATGCCCGCGGCGCCGCCGACGCCACCGCCGACCCCGCCGCCGAAGCCCTTGGAGGAACTGGCCAAGGCGTTGAGGGTCGTCCGGCTGATATCGGGAAGGTCGGGCAGGTTGACCTCCGAGTGCGGGCTCTTGGAGGTGATCTTGGTCGCACTCTTGGTCAGGCTCTTGGGCGCGTTGGGCTTCTGCTTGGTCTTCTGGGCGATGGCGCGATCGCCGTGCCCGCCGCCGGCCCCAGTCGCGAAGGTGTTCGGTTCCTGCTTATGGTTGGACGCCACCGAGACGACCCAGATGGTCGCGACGAAGAGCAGGAGCGCATGGATCAGCAACGAGGTCGCCAGGCCGCCGCCCCCGATCCGGAAGATGCGATGCTCGAAGAGCGACTTCTTGGGCTTGGCCGCCGGTTGCGGTTCCGGCGCGGGTTCCGGCGCAGCCGCCGCCACGGTCTCAACCGGAGGGGGCGGAGGCGTCGGTGGCGTCGGCGCGCGGGATCGCAGACGGGGCGGCTTGGGCGGGGTGGAATCCACGAGGGGAAGTCGTACGATTATACCAACCCCGAAGATAAGGAAAGGTTAAGTCACGCGACGGTGTCCGTCGCGTGGACGCCGCAAGGTAGGGGCAGTACCGCGTGCTGCCCTAGTTGTACGTATATATTCTCAGGTCCCGGGTCTCAGCCGTCAGGTCTCTGGTTCAGGTATTCGGCACCAGGTGCAGGTTCCGGCCCGTTTGGATACGTCTCACCTTTGCACTTAATGTCCCCGCCCGCACCCGTGCCCGAACCTGATGACCTGTACCTGATGCCTGATCAGCCGAGACCTGAGACCTGAAGCTGTCGCGTGATCACTCAAAGGGAAACCGGAGACCGGAATAAATGCTTCGGCGCAGGGTAGGGACGCGTCGGCGACGCGTCCGCCTGAATCTTCGGTCGCGACGCCGTCGCGCCCCTACCCGTTATCCGGTCTCCCGATGGTGCCCCCTTTGAGCGCTGGCTCTCGCTTCAGTGCCCCTTGCCGCCTAGCCGCGCGTCTTATTCGTAATTCCCGTCCTTGCCCGCCTTCAGGATGCGGTACGATCCGCCCGACTTATCGACGAGGCGCAGGTAAGAATTCGGCACCTCTTTATTGGTCGAGATGAGGTGCAGCTTGATGGCCTTTTCCTTGCCCGATGATGTGAACACGGAATTCCAGTACTTGGTCGATTCCGCCTCGGTCTTGCCGTCGATGCGGGTCGTGGCCTTGGCGAAGCCGGAAATGAGCACCAGTTCGGTGTGGTGGAAGGAGCTGACGGCTGCGCCGACGCCGAAGCCGAGGTCATGGATGACGTCATCTCCTACGTGCTCGTTGACGTCGGTGTAGAGGAGTTTGGCGTCGGGGAAATTCTTGTCGATGAAGCTGTCGAAGCGTCCGCGGTCTTCGATTTTGCAGTCCACCATGACCAAGGTCTTGAAGTTGCCTTCCTGGCGGCGCTGATGGCGGGGGATGGGCGCGGTATCCCCCGTTTTTTCTTCCGCGGCGAAGCCGAGCGAGGTGAGCGCGAGCAGCAGGGCGAGTCCGCAGGCCGACAATGACGGGGTTCTCATGGGGGTATATGAATAGTATGAACCGAATCCTCGCGGGAGGAAGCCGAAGTTGGCTGGGGTCATCCCCTCAGGCCTTAAGGGGCGCCTCGGGTAGGGACGCGTCGGCGACGCGTCCGCCTGAATTCTCGGTCGCGACGCCGTCGCGCCCCTACCTGTTGAGCCAATCGCTCAAAGGGAAACCGGAGACCGGGATTAATGCTGCGGACATGTACCCCAGCCAATCATCCGGTTTCCCTATGCTGCCCCCTTTGAGCGCTGCCTCTTTCCCTTGTCCACCTGTCAACTTGTCAACGGGCCAGCAAGTGGTGGCCTGGCCAACTGGCCCACTGGTCAACCGATCAACTCGTCTGTCTCGTTCTGGTCCACCGAGCCTCTGGGCCTCCAGGCCTCTTGTTTGCCTCCCCATGTCCCCATGCCAACGTGTCCCCTCCGCAATTTTCACCTCTGTGAAAATTGCGGATGCCCCTCGATCCGCTTCTCGATCGCGGCTTGCTGCTCGGGGGTGAGGCCGTCGGGGAATTTCTTGGTCGAGCGACGCCAACGGTCCAGCCACTCCTCGCCGATCAAGGGGAAGGGGCAGGGGGTCGGGAAACCTGGGCTGAGCGCGACGATGGTCTCTTTCTTCGAGCCGGTGCCTTCGCCGTTGGCCACGTAGAAGCCGGCGTTGAGCAAGG
>CAIWNE010000122.1 GCA_903913915.1 uncultured Opitutia bacterium | reverse complement strand
TAAAATATTCATTACACTTAGTTTCTCTCTCATCAGTGTAATCTCAGCTTCTGTAAGTGCTTTATTCATCAGATATTTATGTAATAATACTGATTGTCCTATTTATTTTTAATGCTCATATTATTGTCATACGCAAGTGGTCATCTGATAATCGAAATTTAAACAAACCTTTGTGGTATAGTTAGATCATTACCTGTACTAATTCGCGGTTTCACGTCTACGGCAGCCTGGACGCCATCAAGGCCCTGAAGCCTGTCCAGCGTCCTTCCGGTCTGGCGGTCCGCTTGCGCTAAGGGCTGGTTTGGGCAGAGTGGGGCCATGAAGATCATCGCCAAGGAAGAGTACGAGTTCAAGTGGGTCAGTTTCTGGGTGGGGAACTTCGAAAGCCATGACGAGCTCCGGGCCCGCGCCGAGGCGGTGCTGATGCCGGAGGTCGATGGGCCGGAATATGACTTCGAGGGCCTGGCGGAGTGGACCGGCGGCGACGGCGAGCCCGGCGCCTTGGCCGACATGATGGGAGACAACTTCATGTGGACGATCTACGACGTGCCGCCGGTCCTGGCCGCCGCCGACGCCCTAGGCGTCGGCAAGGTCAACGGTTTCATCCTCTTCAACCATACGCGCTGCGCCGCCGGCCCCCATGATTTCCCCGGTTTCACCTTCCTGGGCACGTTCCCTTGCTGGGCCAACCCGGAGATGGAAGACGAGACGAACTAGGCCCTAAGCATTGCCGGACCTCCTCCGCAGGTGGCTAGCGAATCACCAGGCTGGCCGATGCGCCGATTGCATCCTTGGCATTCCAGAGATTGACCTGGTATTGGATGCGCTTGGAGCGCGTGCGGTGCTCGAGTTCCGACAGCGTCAGCAGCACGGCGAAAGGCTTGCCGTAGGCGTTGGCGGAATTCAGCACGACGAAGGCGAAGCGGAACTTGTCGCCGAGTTTGGCGGCGAGGTCGTATTCGCGCTGCGTGGCCCCGAAGAAGAAACCGGCGAGGCCGGCGTCCTTGATCGGTTTCTTGGTCGTCTTCATCTCGACGAGCACGATCTGCTCGAGGTGACGGGGCAGTGTGGTCTCGTCGATCGGCTCCGTCGGCTGCGGCAACATGATCGCGTCGAAACTCTTCGGTCCGTAGAGCTTGGTGTCGTCCAAGCCGAGCGCCCGGAGGATCGCTTTCTTCGTCTCCGTCGTCGGAGCCTGGAAGCGTGGGTCCTTCAGCAGCACATCCTGCAGGCCCGCCTTCTCGACGACTTGGTTGTCGCCGCTTTTGGTAAACTGGTTCCGGACAGGGCGCTCCTCCACCGCCACAGGATCGCCGCGAGGTCGCTTAGATCAAGATCGGGCTCCCCGTTTTATATTCATTGATATGAGAAGAGGGTTCGGAATCACTCCTCGCGGACTTACTCCCGTAGGACAAGTTGCTTATTAATGATATTCAACGTCTTGTGTAGGGGTTCGCGGTTTTTCGAAAACGGTGTCAAATAAACTTCAGAATTCTCCAGGAAAAACGGGAAGTGGATTTCGACCAATGTAATCAATGGTTTCATGCATTTACGAAGGCCGTGATCCGGCGGTCCTGGAGGTGGGAAATCGGGAAATCCGAAAACACGGTGTATAATCCGGGGGTGAAAGTACGACGCGCCCAAGTCTCCTCCCTCCGGACTCAACCCCGGAAAAGTAGCTAAAAGCCGCCTCTAACTCGTTTAAGCCAAGTTTGTCAGGTCTCCCTTCTCGGGAGGTTGGGACCCCTTGTGCCTAAAAACAAACAAACCCTCTTTCACACCTCTTTTATGCGTACCCCCATGCTCATGCCCGCCACGTCCTCCTCCCTCGTCACCGTCCACGCCCGGACGTTGCTCACCCAGGTTGCGCTCCGCGAGCGCGTGGAGACGCTGCTCCGCACCGACGAGCGCCTGCGCCGCTCGTTCGTCCCGGGCAAGGAGGCCTTCGGCTTCCGCGTCCAGGGCGTCGACCAGGCCGCGTCGATCCGCGTCACGGTCTTCCGCCTGACCGACAAGATCAACCGCGTCGAACTCACCTTCCATAAGAAGGACGCCAAGCTTGCCGGCCGCCTGCTCGACCTGCTGATGCCGGACGTCGTCGACGACTTCACCCTCGAGATCTTCCGCCGCGCTCACGACTACAGGTCCCAGCCGGCCATCATCTCCTGGCCCGAAGCGCTCCTCGCCGCCTGATCATTCCTCGCACCTAACCCACTCACACTAAACTTACTTTATGGAAAACCCCGATATCACCCCCGAGGCGCTCGCCGCCCTGGCCCAGTCCGTCTCGCTCCAGCAGTCCCGCCCGGACGTCAACGAGCAGATCCCTAACCTGATCGCGCTTTCGAAGCGGCAGGGCTTCGTCACGGTCCAGGACATCAATAAGGCCATCCCCGAAAGCCTGGTCGACCCCGAGCTGATCGAGAAGGTCATGAACCTGCTCGATGGCCTCAAGATCACGATTCTGGACGACGATGAAGTCGAGGCGCACCGGAAGCAGCGCGAGGAGGCCGAGGAACTCGTCGGTCCGCGGGTCGTCTACGTCAAGGATCGCCCCTTCGATCCGTTCGATGTCTACGTGAAGCAGGTCGGCAAGAAACCCGTGCTCACGCGCGAGGAGGAGGTCGAGCTCTTCAGGCGACTGGAGGAGGCCGAGTCCCTCGCGCAGACGGCAGAGGTCGAGCGGATCATGCAGGAGCTGACCGTGCGCAACTTGCGACTCGTGATCTCGATCGCCCGTCGCTACCAGGACCGTGGCCTCTCGATCTCCGACCTCGTGCAGGAGGGGAACCTTGGTCTCCTGAAGGCAATCAGCCGGTTTGAACACGACCGAGGCTACAAATTCTCGACCTACTCCACGTGGTGGATCCGCCAGGCGGTCCAGCGCTCCATCGCCAATCAGGCCAGGGTCGTCCGTATTCCGGTCCATCTCGTGGATATGGTCAATTCGGTGACCAAGGCCCGCAAGAAGCTGGCGGAGGAGTTGGATCGTGCGCCGACGCTCGATGAGATCTCCGTGGAGGCCAAGGTGCCGGTCGAACGTGTCCTGCAGGTCAAGGAAATCGCACATGAGCAGGCCGTCCTCTCGTCGCTGGTCAGCCAGGAGCCGTCCGCTTCGGGAGAGTCCGTGGATGAGCTGGCCGTGCTCGGAGAACTGCTGGAAGAAGGCAGGATGGACGATGCTCCTGACGACACGGAGCGGGATCTCTTGCGTGAGAAGGTCGATGACGTGCTTCAGTCCCTGACGGAACGGGAGAAAGAGGTCATCACGCTGCGTTTCGGCCTCCGCGATGGCGTCGAACTCACCCTCGAAGAGACCAGCACGCACTTCGGGGTGACCCGTGAACGCGTCCGCCAGATCGAGGAGAAGGCCCTGCGCAAGATGCGTCACCCGACCCGGCTTCGCCAGCTCCAGGAACTGACCGACAGCGAGTCCGCTTCGTCCGGCCCCGGTTTCGACGAATTCGCCAAGGACGCCGAGTAAGCCGGACAGCAGAAGGCCGGGTCACCCCGAGGGTGGCCTGGCCTAACTGTGGTGGGTGATGGCGGTTCGCGGTGGGCGGTTGGCAAAGCAGAGCGGCAGGGGGGGTCGGTGGCAGTGGAGATGCCTCCTATGTCCGTCCTGAGGCCTTTGGTAGATTGAGGCCGAGGCTTGGTTTCTTCGAATTCCGGACATGAAATGCCTCTTCTTGGATGAAGCAGGAAACTTCGATTTCTCCGAAAAGGGAACCCCGTTCCTGATGGTCTGCGCCACCTTGCTGGATATCGACGCCACCCGCTCCGGTGAACTGTCTTGCCTGCGCTACGAGCTGAATGCGCTGGGGCATGATATCGAGTCATTTCATGCGAGCGCCAACACCCCATTCGTCCGTGGGGCATTCATGCGCCGTCTGGCGGCTTCCAGGGCCGGCTCCCAGGTCTTCGCCATCGTCTTGGACAAGTCGACCTGCGTTAAGCCGCCTGAGGATTTATCTCAGGTATACGTCGACCTCTTCAAGTCGGTCCTGACATTATCTCAGCCGGCCTCCGTCGATTGTCCCGTCTACGCCGATCGCGTGCCTTTGCAGCGTTCTCGTAAGGCCATCATGAAGGCCGTCCGTCAGGGCGCCGGGCATCGCTCGGTCCACTTCCATTCGTCTGCATCCAGCCTCGAGCTGCAAATCGCAGATTATTGTACTTGGGCTGTCTGGCGTCAGGTCGTGCGCAAAGACGCCAGGCCGATGGAAACCTTGGGTAATCCCGTAGTCCATCTTGCGGTCATCGGCGAAGGTTGACCTCCTCGGCTATCCTGACGGAAGAGCTCCCGAGAGCTCTTGTCACCGAGAAGGGACCTTTCTCATCGGCCTCTCGACCGATGAACAAAGAGTGACTCATGTTCGTTCTCCCTCAAGCCGGAAAAGCCCCTAGGAAGTTGGGTAGGGGCGTGCGGCCCGCACGCCCGAGGATGACCGGGCCGGTCATCCCTACCTCATGTCAGGTATTGGCGGTAAGCGGTTGGCGGTTGGGCGTACAGAGGGGCAACGGCGGGCTCGGAGAGCCACGCCCTACCTTAATTACCTCTCGGATCATCTTATCCACAGGCCCTCGTGTCCCCGTTAATTGCATCCCTTGCCCACGTGCCAACTTGTCAACCGGCCAAGCTGATCCGCATCGCTCTGGCCAACTGGCCAACCAATCAACTGATCAACCCTGCACGGCCTCAGCCGAGCCAATACCTCCACACCATGACCATCGCGGCGGTGTCGAGTTCGCAATAGCGCATGAGCTGGCGGCGGATGGCGCGACGGGCGGCCTGATCGCCGGCGGCGAGGCCGTAGCGGAGGTGCTCGTAGGCGCGCATGGCGCCGGTGCCGTTCTTGACGACGTCTAGGTCGTCGAGCTTGGAGAGGTCGAGGCTGCCGTGGGCGGAATCCTGCAGGGTGAGGGCGGGGAGGGCGTCGTAGGGGCTCTTCACGGGCTGGCCCTTCTCGTCGACGGCATACTTGGGAAAGAGTTTCTGGATGGCGGGGTTCTTCCAGACGACGGGGATGACGATCTTGATGGAATGGCTACCCTTCATGGCCGGGTCGTAGAAGTGCGCGCGGGAGATCTCGAGGAGGTCCAAGGTGCGCTCGCTCTTGATCTCGTTCTTGCCGCGCCCGCGTCCCCAGTTGCGATCGACCCACGAGACGAGGTCGGCCTTGGAGGCGTCGTCGCGGATCTCATCGGCGAGCTCGCGGGTGACGGTGACCTCGTAGTCGGCCCAATGGTAGATGCTGCCCTGTTCGCCGAGGAGCTTGCGCAGGGATTCGAGGAAGCCGGTATTGGGATTCTCGTTCTCGGTGTCGAGCCACTCGACATGCCGAGGCGAGGCGCCGGGATTGTCGATGACGTGGCAGCTCCACTGGAAGGCTACCTGGCCATAGGGACGGCACCCGGGTGCGGAGGGCAGGGCGCAACGCGTGCCTTCGTAATCCAGGAAGAACAACGGGTAGTGCTCGGGCTTGCAGTGCAGCAGGGCGGCCGGATCGCGGACGAGCTCGGGCGAGATGAATGGTCGGCCGGTGCGCACGGCCATGATCTGACGTTTCCAGCCACGCTGCAGCGGCCCATCGCCGGCGACGTCCTCGTCCTGCAGGTCGGTGATGCGCGGAGCCCGCGGGGCGGTCTGTTCGACGATGCGTCGGACGGTCCCGGGATTACGGTATTCGAGGCTGCCGAGGTAACCCAACGTGAAGAGGTGATGCTCGGCCCGGGCCTGGGTGCCCCAGCAGAGGTCGTAACCGGAAGTCTGGCCGGGGACGTTGAACTCGCAGGCCTTGCACTTCATGCCGAGCTCAGGTTTGGGCCAATGGCCTGACGAGACGTAGCCGGCGAGGCGGCTGGTGGCCTCGGCGATGGATTCCTCGAGCGGGTAGGCTTGGGCGACGGCTTCCGTGGCCTCCAGGATGGCGATGAGGGACGTCTCGTCGCCTGGCTTGGCCTTGCCCTTGTAAGTGACCTCCGGACGGCCGCCTGCGCCGTTCTCGGTGAGGGTGAAGAGCCCGCGGACCTCTTCCGGGCCGGCGACGCCCAGTTTGTTGGGCAGGTAGAACCAGGCGCGGATGGTCTTCTCGATGCCGGCGGCCTTCAGGGCGAGGCGGGCGACGTGGACCTGGTAGGCCAGGTCCACGACGTAGGGCTCCCAGCTCTTCTTGAGCAGTTCCTTCGGGTCGGCGACCAACTTGGCCTCGGCTTCGGCCGAAGCGGACTTGATCTCGATCAGGTCGAGGGTGTTGCCCGTGACGCGGACCATGTCGCAACGCGCCATGAGGTCACCGTGGGCGAAGGTCGTCTCGTGCAGGGTGCAGTCCCCGGCTTTGATCTTGGCAATCGTCCGCGCGGAGGCCTCGGCATGGCTCTCCTTGGGGGAATACATGTCTTCGCCCGGGTGGTAGAGGCGGACCAGTTTCTCGAACATGTAGCCTCCGCGGGCGAGCAGCTGCATGTACTCGTCTTCATCCGATTTCCGCGGCAATACCGGCCTCGCCAGCGCATGCTTCAGCCGGATCGGACAGGCCAGCCCCAGTTTGAAGAGAGATTTCGAGAGGGCGGGAGAGGGCATTGGCCTAGGTATAGGCCAAGATTGATAAGTGCAAACGTGCAAATCGGAGCGGTGCTCCTGTGCAAAGGTGCAAAAGTGGGATGCAATGAGTTGACCTGTTGATCAGTTGGCCGGTTGGCCAGACCGACAACTAGCTGGCCGGTTGACAAGTTGACGAGTTGGCAAGGGAGGCAGTGCTCAAGCGCAACGGAACACGTGGGCATTGTGACACGTGGACAAGGGGAATGCATGAGACAGAAGAACATCTTCGGGTCTCAGGTCTCGGCTGATCGGGTATCAGGTACGGGTCTTCTGGTTCGGGTACGGGTACGGGCCTGAACCTTTACCTGATGCTGAAAACCTGTACCTGGTGCTGAAACCCTGAACCAGAGACCTGATGGCCGAGACCGGGGACCTGAGAATGAAATGCCGGTCTAGATTTTCCTTTGAGAGGTGGCTCGGCCGTCAATCCGATCCTCAACTCAGTCCTCCATTCTGCCCTCAACGCTCTCTAGGTAGGTACTTCCTCTCAGGCCATCGCTAGGGGTTCTCCCCGTTTGATTCTCAGGACTTCGGCCCGATAACCCCGGCATGTCTTCTTTCGGTTTCATGCTCCTATTCATCGGCTCGGCTTTGCTAAAGGCGGAAGACGCGAAGTGCGCCGCTGGTCAGCCTGAGGCCGATCCGGTCGTGACGATCGAGCTTCGGCAGGATTCGGCCCTCGCTACCTGGGACAAGCAGCTGCCGGTCATCGCGGCTAAGCCTAGTCTGCTAGGGCTGGACGACCTTCGTCAGACGGTCGGCTATCTGGAGCAGCTGGAGACCGATTCGATGCAGGATGCGTTCCGGCTCACCGCTGGTCACTCCGTCCGCTCCATCCCGTCGGCCGAACTGAGCGCCCACCTTGAGGTGATGAAGTCAGTCAAGAAGGCTGAGGCGCTCTTGGCCGAGGCCAGGGACGCCGCCGAGTCCCATGAGCCGCGTCTGGCGCAGCTCCGGATCGCCGCGGCGGCCAAAGAGATCCTGTCCGTCCGCAAGGAACTCGCCGCCAAGCGCAAGGTCCGCGCCGCCCACGCGGCCAAGGCCAAGCCCGAGCCGAAGTCCAAGCCGAGGAAGTGACGGCGCTGGGCCAGCGGATAGGCAGGACGGCCATCCTGTCTCCGGCTGCCTATTTGCTACGCTTGTTCATCGGTAGGCTCAGGCCAATCGTGGCGGCTGCAGGGGTAGGGGCGCACCCCGGCGCGGGCTTTGCTTCAGGCCGTCGGCGGCGGGCCGACCGGTCCGAGTGTTGCTTCCAATAATTCTTGAAGGATATTGCGGGCCCCGATAAAAACACCCCATGAGCATGCACCTCGAACTCGGCGATTCAGAGGACGACCTGGCCGCGGTCGCCGCCTTCCATGACTGGGCCCGGGACCTCGGTTACAAGGTCAGCCTGCGTCCGGACGGCAAGATGGTCGGCATCCGCGGCCGCTACGGCTTCGACATCCACTTCCGCAACACGCCGGCCCTGAAGCGGCTCATCCTTCGTTGCTACTTCCCCTCCAAGCCCGACCGCGCCGACATGCCCGGACGTTTCGCCTTGGCCAACCGCATCAACGCCTCGTTCAACATCGGCAACTTCTGGTTCGACGGAGACGCCGATTTCGCCTGCCAGTTCGTGTTGCCCTTCGAGGAGCGTCTCGCCCCGTCCCTCTGGCGCGAATTCTTCACACATTGCGAAGCCGGGGTCTCCCAGGTCATCCAGCAGCACGCGGACGACTTCCGACCCTTCATGGCCTGAGAGACTCGCCCTTTTTCCCATGCAACTCGACCTGACAGATATCGACGACAACGAAGAGGCCACGCGGGCGTTGCGCGACTGGTGCCACCAGCTCGGCTATCGCACCAAGGACGCGGACGGCGACCTCAGCTTCGTGATCATCGGCGCGCGCCGCTGGATCATCGGCATCAAGGCCAATCGCAACAGCAACCATCGGTTGCTGGCCACCTGCATCTTCGGCACGAACCAAGGCTACATGGGCAAGGAAGAGTGGCATAAGTTCTGCAACGACATCAACGCGCGCCTCAACATCGGGAAGTTCTGCCTGAACGAGGCGGACATGTTCGAGATCCAGTTCAGCCTCTATTTCCTCGAGAGCCTGAATCCCCGGCTCTTCCGCAACTTCCTCTCGCAGATCGACGAGGCCCTGGCGCATGTGTTGAGCGAGTATCGCGAGGTGCTGAGCTCGGCGCTCGAGTGACCCCTTCCGCATGAACCTCGTCTTCGACGAACAGATGGATGCCGAAGCGGCCGGCAAGGCCTTGGCCGATTGGGTCGGCGGCCTTGGCTATCGGGTCAAGTCGCTCACGGCGATGGACCGTTTCAGTGTCCGGTCGCGCTTCAACTACACCGTGACGATGGCCGGGACGCCCGAGATGCGACGCATCGTCTTCATCGCCGTCTTCGGCGGCAGTCCTAATCATCGGGATCCAGACGAAAGGGTCCGCTTCGCCAATCTGATCAACATGCAGTACAACGTCTGCAAGGCGGCGTTCGACGAGGAGGGGTCGCTCTACCTCGAGTATGTCCTGCACGTCGAGCGGGAGCTGTCGCCCTCGTTCTGGACGACGTTCCTGCTGAAGGCCGACGACGCGATCTCCTGGCTCAACCAGAAACACAAGGCCGAGTTCGACGAGATGATCGGTTAGGCGAGGCCGCCGTCCGCCGGGCCCTCTTGGCCGAATTCCTTCCGGCGTTCCGCGCGTCGCTTCCGCATGAATTCGTCGAAGGCGGACTTGGTCTGACGTTCGGATTCCGGCGTCACGCCCCCCTTGATGGCGTCCATGATGTGCTCGTGGTAGCTGTCGACGATGTCGGTCAGGTCATTGACGCAGCGCATCAGCTGTCGACGGGTGAGCTTCGAGTCTTCGATGGGGAATTCGATGATGGCCTGGATGTCGCCGTCGTCCGGGTCGTATTCGAACTGGGCCATCTTCGTCATGTGGCTGATCTGCAGCAGTGTCTGGAAGAGCGCCAGCTTGTTGAAGGAGTTGCCGTCGGGGTCGAACTTGTAGGCCCCGGGCGCGCCGACCTTGAGGAATTCCCCGTGTTCCTCCACCGCGATGAAGAGTCGTAGTTTGTTCTCTTTCTCCGGGTTGCGGTAGCGTTTGAGCGTGAAGCCGGTGTGGAGGAAGTTGGCGCCCTCGCGGTGCTGGTACTTGAGCTTCTCGGCGTCGAGGAAGCCTTTGATCTCTTCGATGCTGGTAGGCATGGGGCTACTCGGAGAAAGCATTATCGGCCCAGCGAGGGCCATCTCAAGCGATTTTTGGTCGGGGTCCGTTCAGGCGAGTTGCGGACAGTCGGCGCCGAGCGAGAGCGGTCCGAGTTCCCGGAAGCTGCTACGCGGGATGCCTAGTTTTTCGCAGGCCCTCCACATGAGGTGAGCCAAGGCCGAGGCCTCGGTGAAATGATTAGGGATCTTACCCATGTTGATTCGGCCGTTGCCGAAGAATACGGCGTCGAAGACCTCCGCCGGTTCATTGGGCTTGCCGCTTAGGCTGTCCCAGAACCCTGGGGACTTCATGGCGCAGGTGAATTCGGTATACTCCAGGCAGAAGACGTAGATCGGACGGGAGGATGGGCCATGCGGGTTGCGGGATTTTCGATAGAAGACCGAGGCGGCGTAGAGGTATTCGATCGGGACCAGGTCGTAGCGCTTCTCGCTCATCAGCTGGGCCATCTGCCTGACGACCAGAGGGTAGCTTTCGAAGACGACGTAGAATTCGTCGCTGACCAGAATGCACCCGCCGGTGCCACGTTGCCGGATCCTGCTGGTGAAGGCCACGGGCAGGGAGGGCAGATCCATTAGGTTGATGAGGGGGTGGCTCATGGTGCGTCTCGAGTATCTGCGGGCGGATGTATCCGTCAAAGCAGATTATATTAAGTTTATATATAACAGACAGTCAGGGTCTTCCGGCCTGGTCGCGAACCGGCGGCTTACCCCAGGTTGATCGATTCGATCGTACCCAAATGTCTGCGGGCAGATTTCATGCTCTCAAAGTCGGGAAACCAGCAGGCGTTGATGAGTTCTTCCATGCTCATGATGCGCTGGCAGAGCTTGGTGTCTTCATCGGCCAGGCCTTGTGCGGTGCCGAAAATGTCCACGAGAAAAAAACGATGCTCGCTGGCATGGTCCCTGACGTATCCGGCGTAGGTTATCGTATTGGGAGCATCTTCTGGTTCGGGCGGAGCTTGCGTCCGGTCAGGCTTGGTCAGGAGGAAGTACCTTCCCTCGACGAAATGGTGGAGTTCGACACCCATCGGAAGCGGCAATCAGAGGCGTGGTCAGCCCAGGCCTTCCGGGAGCTGGAACTTAACGCCGCAACCCGGGCAGCGGGGACGGTCGAACTTGTCGCCGAAATTCTTCCCGGTCACGGCCCCGATGATGCCGCCGGCCGCAGCCCCGAGGAGGGCGCCCGCCGGACCGCCGAGGAGGCCGGCTTTGGCTCCGAGGGTGGCCCCGGCGGCGGCGCCGCCGACGCCGCCGGCGGATTTGCCGCTGTTCTCGACCATGTGGACGAAACCGAAACCGCAGGCGGGGCAATGGACGAAGACTTTGTTGGACATAAGGGGTTAGGCTTGGGGGTTGTTGAGGGCGTAGTCGTGGCGCACTTTGAGGAGGGAGAGGTGATCGTAGACCTTATAGGTCAGGTAGAACGTCACCACGTTGAGCACGTTCACGATGACGAAGAAGCGGTCGACCTTGATGGTGCAGCCGACGAGGATGAACTGATAGACCGACAGCCCGAGCAGCACGAGGTTGGCGACCCAAGAAGCCGTCCCGAGGTGTCCGAAGAGACGGATGCTCTTGGCCAGGGCTTCGGCGTCGAACTTGACTAGGGTAGGGCGGGGGTCGCTCATGGGTACGATTAGGTATTGAAGCAGTCTAATGTCAACAGGGTTGCCTCGGCTGGAGGGCGGTTCATGGGGCATATTTCGCGGGATCGTCATGATTCCCGATTGTTAATCACGGGCGGAACGCCTAGTCTGACATCCATCCACTCCGATGCCCGCCGAACCGCCGCCTCCGCCCAAGATGATGCGCCTCTGCATGGGGCTCATCGCCTCTGACGGCAACGATCGTAACTGCGCCGGGCAGGGATTGTTGAACGGCTGCTCTCGGCATTCCCAGACCGGCAGGGTCGCGTTCTATTTCTTCGTCTGCCCGAATTGCCGTGCCAAGGCCTCGACGTTGCGGATGCCCGACGATGCCGCCAGCCGGCATAGTCTGTCCCAGTATCTCTACGTCCCCTGATCGGGGCCGCTTCGGCGCGCTGATGCTGCGCGTGTGCACTTAAGCTGGCCCAGCTCAAACAGGTAGCTTGGGCAGCACGCGGTGCTGCTACATCCTCAAGGCGGTGCTTAGCGCTGGCGGGGAGGGGCGGGATGGGCAATGTGAGGGAGGGTATGTTCAAAAGCATCGCACAATACTTCGAAGGGGTCGGGCGGGCCCTACAGGTCAGGTCCGGCCGGGGTGGGGTGCATCTGGACGCAGGGTTCGCGTCGGACCAGGTGAAGCGGCTGGCGCAGGTGCTGCCGGCGGCCCGCGCGAACATCGTGGCGGCGACGGAGGCGATCCTGCAGGAAGCCGCGTTGGCGGAGATGAAGGCGACCCCGATCGCCGACCTGAAGGACTGGGGCGCTTCGGTGGGGCCGTTGCAGTCCGCGGGCTTCCGGACGGTCGCCGACCTTTCCGGCCATTCGGTCGCCTCATTGCGCAATTACCGCGGCATCGGGGATGTGACCGCCGAGGCTGCCATCGGGGCGTTCCGGAAATTCGAAGAATCCGCCCGCGCCCATGTGCGCCTGTTGCCGGATCCTGATCACCCGCGTCCGTCGGATGGTCGTCTCTTGGTCGCCTTGGCGAAGTATCAGACCCTCGTGCGCGAGGTCTCGACCCGAGCCGAAGAAGCCCAGATCCGCTATGTCGACACAGGCGAACGCCTGCAGGCCCTCCGTGCCAAGACGCGGGTGCGCGACCATCTGTTGTCTCTGTCGGCCCAGGAGGAACTCGCGCGAAACACCTCCAAAATTTCTGCGGAATTCCGCTGGGTGAACGCCGAGGCGAGGAATCTTTCCGATTACGCGGATAAGCTGAGCTTCGACGCGAAGGAAGTCTGGAAGCAGTATGCGGATAATTCCGCGACGTTCATCGCGCTGCTCGAAAGCGTCCTGCCGCCCAAGGTGGTCGCCCAAGGCGCGTTGGCGGGTCCGGACATGCGCGGCGGACTGCCGGCCGAGATCGCCGACAAGGTCGAGGCGACGGTGGTCGACTTGCGCCTGCTGACCGCGAACCTGCGTCGTTACCAGCAGTTCGGGGTCCAGTACGTGGTCTGCCAGAAGCGCGTGCTGCTCGGCGATGACATGGGCCTCGGTAAGACGATTCAGGTGCTGGCTTCGATGTGCCATCTGGCAGCCCAAGGAAAGAAGCATTTCTTCGTGGTCGCGCCGAACAGCGTCTTGATCAACTGGGAGCGCGAGGTGAAGAAGCACACGAAGCTTGTGCCGATCATCGTCCATGGCGACGACCGCGACGATGAGCTCGCGCAGTGGCAACGCGAGGGCGGGGTGGCCATCACGACCTACACGACCCTTGGAAAACTGGTGGATGACATCAAGTCGGTCGACCTGTTGGCGGTCGACGAAGCCCATGCGGTCAAGAATCCCGATGCCCAGCGCACCCAGTCCGTCGTCCGGCTCACTCAGCTCACAGAGAATGTCGTGTTCATGTCGGGAACGGCGCTGGAGAACCGCCTGAGCGAGCTCCAGTTCCTCGTCACGACCGTCCAGCCGAAGGTGAACGCCGAGATGTCGTCACTCCTGAAGCAGGTGCGCCCGGCGCCGGCGGAGGTCCGCACTCAGCTCGCGCCGGTGTATCTGCGTCGCACCCAGGCCGACGTCCTGACGGAGCTGCCTGACCTCACCGAGACCGACGAGGTCATCCCGCTCGAACCTGATGACCTGAAGGCCTACCGGATGAGCCCCGATAACCTGATGCACAAGCGCCTGGCAGCCACGTTGGGCGCGGGCGGTCAGCAATCGGCCAAGTTCGACCGGTTGCGGGAACTGCTCGAGGGCTATCGGGAAGACGGCCGCAAGGTCGCGGTGTTCTCCTTCTTCCGCCAGGTGCTCGACGACATCAGCACCATGGTCGGCGGCTGTGCTCAGATTCATGGCTCGATCAGCGCGGAGGAACGTCAGTTGGTCCTGGATCGTTTCGCCGCCAAGGAAGGCTTCGGCGTCCTGGCTTTGCAGATCGAAGCCGGCGGCGTGGGCATCAACCTCCAGTGCGCCCAGGTCGTCATCCTGATGGAACCGCAGTTCAAACCCTCCACCGAGAGGCAGGCGATAGCGCGCGTCCGCCGCATGGGCCAGACCCGTAAGGTGAACGCCCACCGGCTCATCGCGAAGGGCACGGTCGACGAAGCCTTGGTGCTGCTCATCGAGCAGAAGAAGCAGGTCTTCGAGGACTACGCCCAGCACAGCGCCGTCAAGGACGCCAGCGGCATGGCGATCGATGCGGGCAGCGCGGCGATGGAGGAGCTGCGCCGCGCCGTAGGCGCTAGCAGCTAATGGGTTGACTGGTTGATCCCTGGGCCGGTTGGCCGGAGCATGACTAGCTGGCCGGTTGGCAAGTTGGCACGTTGACATGAAATACAGCCAAATGACAGAGGGGGACTGCTGCGAAGCATGCCCGCCGTAGGGCGGCCGAGGGTAGGGGCACGATTTATCGTGCACTCCGTAATAGGTATTGGCGGTTGGGAATACATCGAGACCGGAGGGCGCGGCAAAGCCACGCCCCTAGCTTGGTTCGCCCTGCGGCGAACAGAGGCAACTAGGGCAGCACGCTGTGCTGCCCCACCCATGAGGAATCCTCAGGCAGCCGGCTGCTTGTCGCGGTATTGGCTGTAGAGGATCGAGGCGATGAGGATGGCGAGGAGGACGCCGGAGGCCTGCAGAGTGCCGAGGTCGAGGCCGCCTTCGGCATGCTTCTTCGTCAGGACGTCGCCGAGGGTGGCGCCGAAGGGGCGGGTGAGGACGAAGGCGATCCAGAAGAGGGCTACTTTTGAGATACGGGTGGCGAAGTGTAGGACGAGCGTGAGGGCGAGCAGTCCTCCGATGAGCGCGGCGCCGCCGGCGAAGCCCAGGCCGGAGTCGTCGGCCAGATAGTCGCCGAGCGCGGTGCCGAGGGTGTTGGAGATGAGGATCGCGATCCAGTAGAGCGTTTCGTCCCGGCGTGTCCGGATGTCGGTCACGGAAAGCGTGCCGGCGCTTTTCTTCCAATAGGCGAAGACGGCCGCGAGCAGCACGACGAGGATCGCCGAGCCGGTCGCGTAGCCGAGCTTGAGCGTGCGATCCATGAAGTCGGAGAGGGCCGTGCCGAGGATGCTCGTGGCGAGGATGACGGACCAGAAGAGGAACGGGCGGTGTTTTTCCGAGAAGAGCTGCCAGGCGAGCAGCGCGCCGAAGCCGACGACGAGGATCAGGGCGGTCGTCGCATAGCCGAGCTCCAACGTGTGCGCGAGGTGGTCGCTGGCGGTCTCGCCGAGCGTGGTGGCGGCGATCTTCATCACCCAGAAGAGGGCGACGACGCGGGGAAGTTTGGAGGACATGGCTGGGGCGGGCGGGGTGAAGGCAGGATGGGGGAGGGGAGGCGGGGTGCAAATGCGGAAGCGTAACAAGGGGGAACTGCTGGCATGGTGAACTGCTGCGAAGCGAAGGCAGAACTCAATGGGGGCAGCATAGGGAGACCGGATGGTTAGCTGGGGGTATGACCGACAATTAGCTGGCCGGTTGACAAGTTGACGAGCGGGCAAGGGAGGCAGTGCGCGAGCATGAGGGGGCAAACTAGAGGCTCGGAGGCTCAGAGGCTCGGTGGACCAGAAGAACATCATCGGGTCTCAGGTCTCGGCAATCGGGTATCAGGTACGGGTCTTCAGGTTCGGGTACAGGTGCGGGACATGAAGTGCAAAGGTGCAAATGGGAGCGAAGCTCCTGTGCAAAAGCGCGAGACAGCACTCAATGGGGGCAGCATAGGGAGACCGGATGGTTAGCTGGGGATATAATGACCTAAGCATTAATCCCGGTCTCCGGTTTCTCTTTGAGTTCTAATCGCATCGGGTGACGGGAGTCATCTTCGGGTCTCAGGTCTCGGCGATCGGGTATCAGGTACGGGTTGTCAGGTTCGGGTACGGGTGCGGGCCTGAACCTGACCCTGGTGCTGAAACCCTGGACCAGAGACCTGAAGGCCGAGACCAGGGACCTTAGAATGAAATCCCGGTCTCCGGTTTCCCTTTGGAAGGTTGAAACGTTTCGGGTGACGGGAGGTAGGGCTGACCATCCTTGGTCGGCCGCGGTCGAGCAGGGATGCTCGACCCTACCCTTTACAGGAGGCGGTAGGGGGCGACGGACTCGCGACCTGTTAAAGCGAACAGCGCCCAACGGGGGCAGTATGGGGAGACCGGATGGTTGGTCGGGGAATATGAGGGAAAAAGGAGGGGGAGGCGGGTGGGGTGGTCTGGACAGCGAGCGGGTAGGGTGTTCAAGATGGGGCATGTCTCGCCTCCTGTTTCTTGGCTTCATCGCGATCCTCTCTCTGCGCGTTTCGGCCGCCGACCTCATCGACCCGCCCGCGGGTTCGTCCATCGCCATCGTCGGCGGCGGCCAAGGCGAGCGCCTGCTGCGTCATCCTTACTTCGAGGCCGAGCTGCAGCGTCGTTTCGCCGGCCGCGACCTGGTGATCCGCAATTTTTGCGATGACGGCGATACCCCTGGCTATCGCGACCACTCCGGCCGCAACTCGCCGTTCGCCTATCCGGCCGCCGAGAAGCTCTATCCGCTGTCGAAGGCCAGGGACTTCTGGGGCTCGGGTCATGCCGGTTCCGGTTTCGCGCAGTCGCCCGACCAGTGGCTGACCGGCCTGAAGGCCGACCTCATCCTCGGGTGGTTCGGTTACGCTGAATCCTTCAAGGGCGCCGCCGGCGTCGCCGCGTTCCGCACCGACCTCGAAGGCTGGCTCGATCACACCGCCCAGCAGAAGTACAACGGCAAGTCCGCCCCGCAGGTCGTGCTCCTCGCCCCGCTGGCTTTCGACGAACGCACCGCGCCGAAGCATGCCGATGCCAAGACCACCAACGCCAACCTCGCCCTGTACGCCAAGGCCATCCAGGAAGTCGCCGCCGCCCGTCACCTGGTGTTCGTCGACCTCTTCGCCCAGAGCCAGGAGATGTATCGCGCCGCCAAGGAGCCGCTGACCCGCGACGGGTTCGTCCTCGAGGCCGCCGGCCAGCAGATCCTCGCCGGCAAGCTCGCCGCGATCTTCGCCGCCGGCGCCCCCAAGGGCGAGGCCGCCGCCGTCGCCGCCGCGGTGCAGGACAAGAACTGGTATTGGGAAAAGCTCTTCAAGATCCCGAACGGCGTCCACGTCTTCGGCCGTCGCAACAAGCCGTTCGGTCCCGACAATTATCCCGCCGAGATCGATAAGCTCGGCGAACTCGTGACCATCCGCGACCGCGCCGTCTGGGCTGCCGCCAAGGGCGAGGCCTTCGATCTCGCCGCCGCCGATGCCAAGACGTCGGTACTGCCTCCGGTGAAGACCAATTACAGCGCCGACAACAAGAAGAACGGCTCCACCCAGTACCTCAAGGGCGAGGACGCCGTGAAGACCGTGGCCGTGCCCGAGGGTTACAAGATCGAGCTCTTCGCCTCCGAAGAGACCTTCCCTGACCTCGCCAAGCCGGTCCGCATCGCTTTCGACAACCGCGGCCGTCTTTGGGTCGCCACCATGCCGAGCTACCCGGCCTGGCGCCCGGGCGACGCGAAGCCCGACGACAAGATCATCATCCTCGAGGACACCAACGGCGACGGCAAGGCCGACAAGCAGACCGTTTTCGCTCGCGGCCTGCACCTCCCGCTCTCGTTCGAATTCGCCCCCGGAGGCATCTACCTTTCCCAGAGCAGCCACCTCGAGTTCCTGCGCGACAACGGACGCGGTGACGGCCAGGCCGCCGACCCCGAGGTCCTCCTCAGCGGCTTCGACGACCATGACACGCACCACGCGATCCATGCGTTCCAGTCCGATCCCTCCGGCGCCTTCTACATGGGCGAAGGCACGTTCCTGCACAGCCACGTCGAGACCGCCTACGGCGTCGAGCGCAGCACCAACGGCGGCTGGTTCCGCTATTCGCCGCAGCGCCGTCAGCTCGAGCGCACCGCCCGCCTGAGCATCCCGAATCCGTGGGGCATGGCCTTCGACGCCTATGGCCAGGACTTCTTCGCCGATACTTCCGATCCGAATGTCCGCTGGCTCTCGCCTGCGACCATGAAGGTTCCGTTCGGCGAGTTCGCCCCGCTGCCCAAGAACCTCGTGCCCAAGGCGCAGATGGTGCGTCCGACCGCCGGCCTGGAGTTCATCAGCAGCCGCCACTTCCCGGACGACGTCCAGGGCGACATCCTGATCAATAACACCATCGGCTTCCTCGGCACCAAGCAGCATGCCGTCGCCGAGGACGGCACCGGCTACAAGCTGACCTTCCGCCAGAACCTCCTGCAGTCGACCGACGGCAATTTCCGCCCCGTCTCGATGCAGTTCGCCCCGGACGGCTCGCTCTACGTCGCCGACTGGCATAACGTGCTCATCGGTCACATGCAGCACAGCGCACGCGATCCGCTCCGCGACCACACCCACGGACGTATCTACCGCATCACCTATCCTTCGCGCCCGCTCGTGAAGCCGCCCGTCATCGACGGCGCTCCGATCGACACGCTCTTCGCCAACCTCACGCTGCCCGAGGACCGCGCCCGTTCCCGCACCCGCCTCGAACTGCGCGGCCGTCCGGCTGACGAAGTCCTCGCCGGCCTCCAGCGCTGGCTCGGTACGCTCAGCGCCTCCGACCCTAAGGTCGAACACCATCAGCTCGAAGGCCTCTGGGTCAGCTGGGGTCTCGATCGCGTCGACGTCCCGCTGCTGCATAAGCTCCTCCAGGCGCATGACCATCGCGTACGCGCCGCCGCAGTCCGCGTGCTCCGCTACAACACCGACGCCGTGGCCGACCATAAGGCGCTCCTCCTGCGCGCCGCCGCCGACGAACACGGCCGCGTCCGTCTCGAAGCCGTCAACGCCGCCTCCTGGCTCGGCAAGGACATCGCCCTCGAGGTGCTCTCCGAAGCCCGCCGTCATTCCGTTGACGAATGGCTGAAGCCCGCCTTCGAGGCCACCGATGCCTATCAGAACGGCAAGACCCTCAAGGCCGAAGAAGCGCCCAAGGCCGTCACCACGCTCAAGGGCGAGGAGAAGAAGCTCTTCGACCTCGGCGCCGAGGTGTATCGTCGCGAAGCCCATTGCATCACCTGCCACCAGATCGACGGACAGGGCCTGCCTGCCGCCCAGTTCCCCTCGATCGCCAAGTCGCCTTGGGTGAACGGCGATCCCCGTCGCCTCATCCGCATCGTCCTGCACGGCCTCATGGGCCCGATCGACGTCAACGGCACGAAGTATCCCGGCCAGGTCCCCATGACCGCGTTCAAGGGACTCAGCGACCAGGAGATCGCCGGCGTCGCGACCTACGTGCGCAATTCGTTCGGCAACAAGGGCACCGCCGTCACGCCGGCGCAGGTCGCCGCCGAACGCGCCGCCACCAAGGACCAGCCCAGCTTCCTCGTCCCCGCCGAACTCCAGAAGCAGTTTCCGCTAGGGAAGTGAGCAGCGCGACCTGAGGTCGCGCTGAGGGGGCTGCTGCGAACAAAGGCATAGCTCAAAGGGGGCAGCATAGGGAGACCGGATGGTTAGCTTGGGGGTATGACCGACAATTAGCTGGCCGGTTGGCGAGTTGACGAGTGGGCACGGTAGCAGCACACTAGAGGCCCAGAGGCCCAGAGGCTCAGTGGCTCCGTGGACCAGAAGAACATCTTCGGGTCTCAGGTCTCGGCGATCGGGTGTCAGGTGCGGGTTCTCAGGTTCGGGTACGGGTGCGGGCCTGAACCTGATGCCGAACGCCTGAACCTCTGGCCAGACTTCGGTAGGGGTGACCGGCCCGGTCATCCTCGGGCGTGCGGGTCGCACGCCCCTACCTCAATCCGGATAAAGGAAGCACCGCGTGCTGACCTGGCTGCCTCTCTGCGTTCCAAACCGCCAACCGCTTACCGCTACTACCTATCGGAGGTAGGGCTGACCATCCTTGGTCGGCCGCGGTCGAGCAGGGATGCTCGACCCTACCCGTTACAGGTGGCGGGTAGGGGGCGCGACGGTGTCACGACCGATGGGCAAGGGCGCGAGTCGTCAACGCGTCCCGCCCTTGAGCTCATCATTGGCCGATGATGTCAGGGGGAGGGACAGGTCTGTCCTTGGAGAACCAGTGGGCTTTGAGGGCATGTTCGCCGTAAGGTGTCTGCTTGAAGTGCGTCACCAGGAGCACATAGGCGGGATTGGCGGCCTTGGGTTCCCGTGTGCGTAAAAGGTTGCCCGCATATTGCAGGATCATGCCTCCCGCGGGGTCGTTGTCGGGCAGCAGCCGCGCTGCCTTCAGGGCGAAATCGAAGCTCGCATACCGGGCATCTCGTTCGGAGCGAACAGGTTTTTCGACGTGGTCGCGCAGCCACGACTGCAGGCGGAGCGCCTCTTCCTTGGACGCGGAAAGCAGCACGTTGGCGGGAGCATGATCGCGTTCACTTAGACGGTTGAGCCGGAGATGAGGCAGGAAGTTATAAGGAACATACCAACATTCATCCTCCTTTCCGGGGTAGACGCACGAAGTCCAGTTCAGGCCGACAGGGGCGCGGAGGATGTCTTCGCCGATCTCCCCGATCACCCGGGCGCTCCGCCAATAGGCGTCGGCCCGCGTGCGGTCGGCGAGGTCGGTCCTTTCGGCGAGGCGGCGATAGATCGCGTAATTCACGGCTTGGGAGCGAAGTTTCGGTTCGAGGTAGGCGGTCGCTTCCTCGAGACGTCCGGCGCGGAACAACTTCGAAGCCAGCAAGGCGCGAGGGCTTAGGATATGCTCGTTCCATCCGCGTCGGTCCTCCATGTCGTAAACGGGCGCGGTCGTGCCGGGCCCCATCTTCTCTTCCTGTTCGACGACCGATTTCATTTCGTCGGCGGTCAGCAGGCATTCGCCTACGTAATTGCTTTCACTCAGGTAACGTCCGGCGGCGAACAACCGCAAAGCCTCCTTGAAGTCGCCCTGGACGAGACGGACGACGCCGCGTTCACCCAGGACGCGTTCGCGCAGTTCGTTCATCTGCGCAAGGTCCGCGAGCACCGTGAAATCATGCGACTCCGAAGCGCTGAGATGAAGGGTGCCGGGTCGTAGGTCCGCGAGCAAGGCAGCCTCGTCGGCGTCGGGTGCCAGCAGTAGCCCGGCTTTGGCCAGATCTCCGGTGATACGCAGCGCGCAACGCGACCGGAGCAAGGCGCGCATCGGATGGTCCGCCGGCACCCGTTTGAGCGTAGCCAGGCAATCCTTCCATCGGCCGGCCCGGTGTTGCAGGATGGCGATGCGCAGCGGATCGAAGTCGTAGCCGACTTTGGCCGCCGTGAGCGTGTCGAGCCAGCCGTCGATCTGCTTTGCGAGCTGTTGATTTTCGGGCATATCGCCGTAGCCATTGGATCCCTCCGCGCAGAGGTAGAGGTTCACGAGCATCCGGAGGTCCGGGTCGTTGACGCATCCCTCGTAATCGGCGGAGTCGCAAAGATGCGCGGCCAGCCGATAGCACGAATTGACCCCGTTGGCGTCGCCGCGCTCGGGCATGTCGAGATAGGCGGCGAAGGCGCCGGGATAGTCGGCTTCGCCCATCCGGCGCAGGCGGGTGGCCGGAAGGATCATCGAGCGTGAATACGCCAGCCAATATCGGGCGTTCTGGCTGATCTGGTAAGGATCCAGCGACCCTTCCGCGGCATGGACGGATACGGACGTGAGGTCAGCCCGGAGCGAGGCCAGTCTCTGCCTGGCCTGCTCGTCGCTGAGTTTGTCCCAGTCGAGCAGCGACATCGTCAGGCGAGCGCGGCGATATTTGGCGATCGCGCGCAGCGGTTTCGATTGCGGCTCCGGAAGGGCCAGCAGGCTATCCATGTCGGCGATGCCCTGTTCTCGTTCGGCGACGAGCGAGGACAGGTAAAGGCGGTAGGCGGGCGGCAGATGGCTCAGCGCGTCGCGGAACGGTTTTTCGTCGTGGGTCGTCCCTTCGCGGTTACGGACGATCTCCTTGCTCTCCTTGTAGTCGGTCACGCTGTAGACGGACCAGAAACCATCCTTGTGCTTCTCCGCCTTGAACGCCGACTCCCAGTAATAATGTCGGCTGTCCCTGTCCGGCGTCAGGACGGCGGCGAGGAATTCGGCGACGGCCCGCGTGTCCGTCTCCTTGACTTCCGGCAGCTTGGTCAGCTCGCGCATCACGACCTCGAGCACGTTTTCTCGCGACGGAGGTTCGAGCGTCTGCTGGCTGATGCGTGAGCCGAACACCGCCTTGAACTCGGTGAGATAGAACGTGCGGAAGTCCGCCAGCAGGCACATGTCCGCATCGCAGAGCAGCTCGCCCATTCGGCGGCGCGAAGGACTGCCCCAGCCGTAAAGCCGCGCTTCGCGCAGCTCCGCCTCGCTCAGTCGCGAGCCCTGCGGAGCAGCGTGCGGCGCGGTCGCGGTCGCGGCGATCGGTCCGCGGGGAGCGGGGTCGGAACAACGATCCGCGACGTGCGCGATGACGAGAGCGAGCGAAAGTCCGGCGGCGAGGATGCCGAAGGCGCGGCGTACCGGAAGGAACCTGGTGCGGAAGGAGGACATGAGGAGGAGGCGAAAGGGCGGGGCGGTGTTTTAATATAAAGTTCTAGACTGACGTTCCGGCCGCGCGGACGCAAGGGGCGGCCGGTCGCTTTCCGAGGCATAAGTAAAATATGAGTACGGAGGGCGGAGGATTAGGCGGGCTCATCCGCGCGACCAGTGGTCGCGTGGGGGCATGCCGGCATGGGAACACGTGGGCACGAAGAGGCCGAACCCCGAGGAGAGCGCCGGGATGAGCCCGTGGAGGCGCTCGACCGATGGTCGCGAGGGGACATGCTGGCATGGGGGAACTGCTGCGAGGCAGTCGCAGAGGGCGGACGAAGGTGGCGGCGTGGCTTCGCCGCACTATGGGATGCAAAGGATGACCGGGCCGGTCATCCCTGCCACGAGGCAACAAGGACAGCACGTGGTGCTGTCCCTACCTCGCGACACGGATGCGTACGCCGACGCGTCCCTACCTTTGGGTGGAACCTGCGTCGGTGGGGCGTAGGGTGGGGCGTCTCGCCCCACCGCCGCCATGTTTCCTCGTCTTGCCTGCCTGTTGTTCCTGCTGACCGCGACACTGTCGGCTCAGAATCAGAACGCGAAGAGCCCGCCCAACGGCATCGCGCTGCCGGAAAAGGACAAGGCGGAGCTCTTGGCCGCGGGGCGCAAGCTGCAGGCTGAGGTCGAGGCGCTCAAGAAGCCGGGAGCGCTCGCTCCGGACGTCGCCTTTTATATTCCCGACGTGGAGATCTTCGCCAAGGCCGTCCTCTGGGCCGTCGAGCTGAACGAAGTCTACTCCCTCAAGCAGGTCGCCGACGCCCGGAATCTCCTGAAGGCCGGCAACGAACGCCTGGCAGCCCTGAAAGCCGGCAAGACTCCTTGGAAGACGGCCACCGGACAGGTCGTCCGCGGCTACCGTTCGAAGATCGACGGCTCGGTCCAGCCTTACGGCCTCGTCATCCCCGAGGATCGGCCGGCCCAAGGCGGCCGACTGGACATCTGGCTGCACGGCCGGAGCGACGTCCTGACCGAGCTGGTGTTCCTCGTCCCGCAGATGGGGAAGCCCAAGGCCTTGGTCACCCCGGCGAAGACGATCACCCTTAATATCTACGGACGGTTCTGCAATGCGTACAAGTTCGCCGGCGAGGTGGACGTCCTGGAGGCCATGGAGCATGCCCTCCGGGAGTATGGTTGCAGCCGTGACCACGTCGCCCTGCGCGGTTTCTCCATGGGCGGCGCCGGGTCCTGGCATGTCGGCGCCCAGCATGTCGACCTTTTCGCCGCCATCACCCCGGGGGCGGGCTTCGTCGAGACCGCCGAGTACTCCAAGGTCGATGCGCCCGGCAAGGTGCCGCCTACCCCGTGGGAGCGTAAGTTGTACTCTTTATATGACGTCCCGGGCTACGTCCTGAACCTGTCGAACCGTCCCGTCTACCTTTACTGCGGCGACCAGGACCCGGCCCGCTGGCAGGGCTTGAAGATGGTCGAGGCCGCCAAGGCCCGCGGTTTCGAGATCCCCGAGCTCGTCGGCCCCAAGACCGGCCACAAGTATGAACCTGAGACCAAGAAGAAGCTCGATGCCCTCATCGACGCCGCGGCCGAGAAGGGGCGTCCGAAGGAGCCGACGACCGTCCGCCTGTCGACCCCGACCCTCAAATACAACCAGGTCGACTGGGTGACCGTGAACGCCTTGCAGGAGCATTGGGTGGTCTCGGAGGTCGAGGCGACCAAGGTCGGTCCGGCTACCTATGAGGTGAAGACCAAGGGCGTCACCGACTTCAGCCTCAACCTGCCCGAAGCCTGGCTCAAGGAGGGGTCTCCTAAGGTGATCGTGGATGGGGTGGATCTCTATGGGACGACGCGCTTCGAACTGCACGGCATCGATCTGGAGGTTCCGCTTGATTTCCCCGGCACTCGAGTGAAAGAAATAAAGCTCGTTCCGAAGCCCCGCTGGGTCAATGCCCAGGCCTTCGGTCGGGTAGAGGGTCCTGCCCTTGCTAAGCGGCATGACCTTCAAGGTCCGATCGACGACGCTTTCATGGATGCCTTCGTCTTCGTTCGTCCGACCGGAAAGTCGTCGCACCCTCAGGTCGACGCCTGGGCCAGGTCCGAGATGGAGCTGGCGATCCGCAAGTGGAAGGTGAACTTCCGCGGCGAAGTCACCGTCGTCGACGACACCGCCGTCACGGACGACCTCATGAAGACGAAGCACCTCGTCCTCTGGGGCGATGCCGAGTCGAACCACCTCATCGCCAAGGTCCTGCCGAAACTGCCGCTCAAGTGGGAGGCCGGGAAGGTCGCGATCGGCAAGGACGGCTATGACGCCTCGACCCATGCGCCCATCCTGATCCACCCGAATCCCTTGGCCCCCGCGCGCTACGTCGTCCTCAACAGCGGTTACACCTTCCGTCAGGGAAGCGATGTCACCAACGCCTTGCAGACGCCGAAGCTCCCGGACTGGGCGATCGTCGACGTCACCGTGCCGCCTTCGGCCCAGTGGCCCGGCAAGATCGCGGTCGCCGGCTTCTTCGACGAGGCGTGGGGCGTGCGTTGAACGCAGGCCTCAGGCCTGGACGTGGCTGATGAAGATCTCGAGCTTCCCGTTCGGGTTGCGCGGGATCTTGTCCATGAAGCTGAACCGGATGGGGAACGGGTGTCCGAGGTTCTTCTGCAATGCCGCGGCGATGCTCCGCTCCTGTTCTGGCGTCGGCCGGCCGTCGGCGGCGACCAACAGCTCGATGTCGTCGACCGCATGCTGGACGCAGACGTATTGCCGGACCTTGAGTTCCGGAGCAGAAGCGAAGATCTCGCCTTCGCCCATGCGCGGGAAGCGGGTGGAGCCGTCGGGCATCGTGACGCGATTGCGGGTGCGGCCGTGGATCCAGCTGAGCACGGGCAGGCCGCGTCCGCAGGGGCAGGGCGGGCCGAATTCCGCGTGGTCACCGATCTCGTAGCGGATCAGCGGTGTCGCGAAGTTGTTGAGGCTCGTAAGCAGCACGCGTCCCGGCTGCCCTTGCGCGCAGGGGTTGCCCTCGTCGTCGACGAGTTCCAGCCAGACGTTTTCCGACTGCACGTGGTAACCTTCGTGCGACGGACATTCCAGCGCCAGATAGCCGGCCTCCTCGCAGGTGTAGATGTCCACCACCTCGGCCTGCCAGGCTTCGCGCAGGCGGCGACGGTCGGAAGGCGTCAGCTTCTCGCCGACGGTCCGGAGCTCCAGGATCTTGGGCAAGGTTTCGCCGGTGCTCGCCGCATGGGCGGCCAGCGCGAGCAAGTTGGAGGGTGCGGACAGCAGGTAGTCGGGCGCCAGGCGGCGAAGCCAGTCAAGCTGTTCGGCAGGCGAGGCGGCCGAATTGAGGCGTGCGGCCGGCCCGCTGGCATAGATCGGAGCCACGACCTCGCCCCAGTTCGGGCCGATTTCTCCGTGAGGAGCTTCGGCGATGCCCGGCAGGGCGAAGCGGATGGCGCAGTGTCTGCCACGGAAATCCCGGCGGTGCCAGAGGTGGTCGCGCAGGGCGAAGGCCAGCCAGTTCAGATGCGTCACCGCGGTCCGCGCGAAGCGCAGGGGCTTGCCGGTCGAGCCGGACGTGGTCGTGAACTGGACGGGCCCGTGTTCCTTGGGCGGACGGCTGCTGGTCAGGCGATCGCCGGCGAGCTGCAGTTCGTCCCGGGTCGAGATCGGCAACTTCCGCAGGAAAGCATGGTCGATCCTTGCCGGCAGGCGGATGCCGTCGGCCGCGAAACGCTCGGCGTAATATGGCACGGTCTCCGCGGCATGGCGGACGACCCGTTCGAGCTGCGCGGACTGGAGCGCATCGAGGTCGGCAGGCGGTAGCCATTGCGACTGTTCAAGTTGGAATTGGAGCGCCAGCTGGAGATTGGCCTGGCTGCTGGGAATCGCGGGGAAACCGACGAAAGGGATGGCCGAGAGCGGGGTGGGGGCGGACATGGCAGGGCGCTCGGCGCGAAGGTTCATGATTAGCCTGCCGGCGGCTCCGGCTGTCAATTTAACTCGAGGCAAGCCTGGTTCGCACGCTTGCAACGTTTCCTCCGGACGATTGTCGTAGCGACATGTCGATGTCGTTGAAGCGCCTTTTATGCGGGGTGATCATGGTGGCCTTCGCCGGATGCAGTTCGCCTCCGGCGGAGCCGCCGCAGACGCCCGAGATGAAGGCCGGGATGGCGCACCTGCAGGCGCTGGCCGACCAAGGGTTCCTGGAAGGCCTGGCTTACGGCGTGTCTCCCCGGACCTATACCGGCGGCGGCGTCCGCCTCCGCCATGGTCTTTATGGCGGCACCAGGCCTCATCCCGTGGATGATCCGACCGGCCGTAAATTGAACGCCGACAAACCCCGGTTGCGCGACATCCGCCTGGTCGTCCCGACTTCGACCGCGTGGAATCATTCGACGGCCCCGTATTGGTGGGCCATCGTGTGCATGAACGCCGGAGACCTAGGGCACATTTCCTGGGACGCCGGAGACAACGGCAAGCTGCGTGAGTTCTATCTGAGCAGGCTCCAGACCATGGAGGGCAAGCATGCGAAGACCATCGGGCCCATTCCCGACATCCAGCAGTTCCCGCTCGATACGCCCGGAGCCGCGACGCCGGTGGCTTCCGGCTGCGTGCCGACGGCGGCGGGATCCCTGATCGCCTACCATGCGGGTGGCGCGGCGGCGGCCTGGAGGGGCGGGGCCGATGACGTCGGTATCGTCAGACGCATCCGCGGCCGGCTTGACATGACCGTGATCCCGGACGCCGAGGGGTTCGCCGACGGGAAGATGGCGCTCGCCGGTTGCCATGACGAGGCCTTGCCGGATGCCTTGCGTGCCGATGCCGAAGCCTGCGGGGTCAAGGCCGACGTGGCGTACCATCCCTTCGTCTATCAGGATTATAAGGCCGAGATCGACGCCCGACGTCCCTGTCTGTTGTCGTGCGTGGTGCCTCTCCCGGCCAAGCCGCAGCTCATCTGGGGCCATGAGGTCGTCGGCGCAGGCTATGCCGAGGCCGAGGGCGTCGAGCTGGTGGGCGTCATCGACAACTTCATCGGCGCGGGGACTCCGGGGGCGACGCGTTGGGTCCGCCGCGACGTCTTCGAGGGAATGGTCACCGTGAGGTTGCGCTAAGGTCCCTACGAAAGGTCGTTCCGACCTTAAGCCACGATGAAGGTGATTTTTTCGGATTTCCGAAACTCCTGAGGAAGGACAGGGGTTCTATCCATGAACCTCAACGAACCTCCATGAACCTCGCCACGTTGCTCCCCACCGTCCTCATCGTCATGATGACGATCACCTCGCTCGTCCAGGCCGCGCCGAACGCCGGCGAAAAGGCCGGCACCCGCCGCGAAGCCGGCGCCGAGCGCGAAGGCGCCTTCGACGCCTTCAAGGACATGTCGCCCGAGAAGCGCGAAGCCTTCCTCAAGGCCCATCCCGAATTCAAGGAGCACCTCGACAAGCTCAAGGCCATGACGCCCGAGGAACGCCGCGAGTTCTTCAAGAACCACCCTGAGCTGGCCGAGAAGCTGAAGAGCAAGGCCGACGGCAAGGGTGAGGCCGGCGAAAAGCGCGCCGAATTCCTCAAGGACCATCCGGAACTCAAGGAACACCTCGAGAAACTCAAGGCGATGAGCCCCGAGGAACGTCAGGCCTGGCTCAAGGCTCACCCCGAGGCCGCCGAGAAGATCGAGAAGGCCAAGGCCGCCTTCAAGGAGAAGGCTGAGAGCCTCACGCCTGAGCAGAAGGAAAAGCTCAAGGCGCGCATGAAGGAACGCCTCGAGAAGATGACGCCCGAAGAGCGCGAGGAGTTCTTCAAGAAGCACCCTGAGGCGAAGGAGAAACTCGAAGGCGCCAAATAAGCGACCTTCGGCGTCCAAGAAAAGGCGACCATGGAGGTCGCCTTTTTTGCGTCTAGTCGGGAGGGGCGTCCGTCAGGGGAATCTCATCACGAAAATCTTGCCGTCGACGCCCTCTCTGGGATAATGATCGCATGTCCAATATACTCCGGGTTCTGTTCGCGGCCTTGATGGCGGCGACTTTTTCTCAGGCCGCCGATGTCAATGCCGGGCGCCGGCCGGCGCGTAACGCTTCCGAGGGCGACCTTAACCAGGCGGCCGCGCAGGCGAATGTCGACCCCGTCGCCTTCAAGAAGTTCGCCCGCCTCAGTCCTCATGTCCATCTCGACGCCGCTAACCGCGCACATGTCATCTGCCAAGCCCTGCCGGCCTCCGGCCAGATCGGGCCGGACACCACGCCTTTCACCGGCACGGCGTCCTTTCCGCCGGCGCAGACCTTCCTGCTGCATTCCCGTCCCGGCGCGGCGAAGGTGATCTACCTTGACTTCAAGGGTCATACCACGACCGGCACACCTTGGAACAACACCGGATTGGCGGGGGCTTCCTTCACCACTCCGCCCTTCGATCTCGACGGGAACCCCTCGGCCTTTTCCGATTACGAACTCGCCGCGATCCAGGAGATCTGGCGGCGCGTTTCCGAGGACTATGCGCCGTGGGAGGTGGACGTCACGACCGAGGATCCCGGTGAGGAAGCGATCCGCCGCACCTCCGCGACCGACACGCAGTACGGCGTCCGTTGCGTGATCGGCGGTTCCAGCATGCAGTGGCTCGGTTCGGCCGCAGGCGGCGTCGCCTACGTCGGCAGCTTCGGGGCGATCGTGCCGGCCGGCCCGGCCAACGACGTCCCCGCCTTCGTCTTTCCGGCCCAGTTGGCCAATTCCGTGAAAGCCATCGCCGAGTCGGCTTCCCATGAATGCGGCCATACCTTCGGGCTGTATCATGACGGCACCACTGCCGGCGTGGAATATTTCAGCGGCCAAGGGGACTGGGCTCCCATCATGGGCGTCAGTTATTACAAGCCGGTGACCCAGTGGTCCAAGGGCGAATATCCCTTGGCTAACAATCCCCAGGATCAGATGGCGCTCATCGGAGCGCGGATTCCCTTGGTGGCTGCCGACCACGGCGTCAGCCCGACCAGCGCCATCGTCGTATCCGGCAATTCCGTCACCGCCGGCGGCATCATCCGTTCTTCGACGGACAGCGCTTGGTACGCCATCCAGGCGGGTGTCGGTCCGATCACGCTCACCGCCTTGGCCGCGGCCCAGGATCCTGACCTGAAGGTCGGGTTGAGCCTTGTCTCGTCTGCCGGGCAGACGGTGGCTGCGGGCGTCCCTGCGGGGCCTGATGGGATGAATGCCTCGCTTGCGGCGAACCTGACCGTCCCCGGCATCTATTACATCGTCTTACGCGGCGCGGCCGACGGCACTGGGGCGACGCAGTATAGCAACTACGCCTCGGTGGGCCGCTTTGCGCTCTCCGGCAACTGGGTGTCCATGGGCACGCTGCCGCCGCCTCCGGTCTATCCCCCGGTCGCTTCGGTGGCGGGGAGCGCGCCAACCGTCGGAGCCGCCCCGCTGACGGTGAATTTCTCGTCCGTCCATTCGACCGCGACGAACCCGGGCACGCTGCGCACCCTCTGGAACTTCGGCGATGGTTCGGCCACCTCCGACCTCTCGTCGCCGTCCCACCGGTATGCGCAGCCCGGAAACTATACCGCCACCTTGACGGTCGTGGACGGACTGGGGCTGAGCAACACCACCAGCCTGGTCATCAATGTCACCACGCCGCCCGTGACGCCGCCCCCGCCGGCGACGAACCTCATAGAGGTCGGCGCGATGAAGGCCGGCTGGTATGACCTCATCAACGGACGGACCGTGCGGCGTGAGGATGGCGATGATGACGACGCACGTTATCCTTCGCGTCGGACGCAGCCGCCCGCCGGTTACATCGGTTGTGTCGTCACCATCGTCGATGTCGCCGGCAAGCCGGTCTCCGGGGCGATCGTGTCGTTGAGCGTCTCCGGATTGGCCAACGGCAATATCCAGCTGCGCACCGACCGGTCAGGACAGGCCGAAGTGGTCACCTCAATGCTGCCTGCTTCCATGACCGGGAGCATCACCTTCGCCGTGACCGCCGTGCAATGCCCCGGGAAGACCTATGACGCCACCCGCAACGCGGTGACCTCCGTGACCTTCACCCGATAGCGTACGGAGTTTCCGGCGTTCAGGCCGAAAGCCGCTGATAGGCCCAGACCAAGCCGGTCAGGGCGATCGCGACCGACGCCGGGATGACGATCCAGCGGCGATATTTCTGCTCGTCCTTGATCCAGAAGGTCAGGCCGAAGGCCAGGACGATGATCGAGAGCTGCGCGCCTTCGACGCCGAGGTTGAAGCCGGTCAGGGCGAGGAGGAAGGAATCCTTCGGGATAGGCCGTTCGACGAGACCGCTGGCGAAACCCAGGCCGTGGAAGGCGCCGAAGAGGAAGACCACGGCCAAGCGCCAGTAAGTGTAGCGCGGACGGAAGACGTTCTCGATGGCGATCGCGGCGATGCTGAGCGCGATGATCGGCTCGACGACCTTCGAGGGCACGTTGATCAGGCCGGCGGCGGCGAGGCCGAGCGTGATCGAATGGGCGAGGGTGAAGGCCGTGACCTGGGTGACCACCGGCTTCCAGGAACGGCTGAGCAGGAACAAGCCCAGGACGAAGAGGATGTGGTCGAGCCCGTCGACGATCTTGGTCCAGTCGGTCCGCATGGCCGACACCGGCAGCACGTGTTCGTAGCCGTGGGACAGGAAGTCCTTGAAGGTCTCCCAGCCGCCATGGCTCTCGGCGCGTTCGGCCGTCGGCGCCGCCGGTCTCGCGGCGGAGAGGCCGGTCAGGTCGAACGTGAAGCTGGCTTCGCCCGGGAAGAGGACGGCGACGCGCTCGTTTTCCTTGCCGTCGACCGAGTTGAGGAAGACGACCGAAACCTTGTGCCCCGGCTTGGAGCGGATCTTCCAGCCCGTGATGCCCGCGGGGATGGTGGTCTTCCATCTGCCGCGGGCGACGACGGCGTCGGTCATCGCGAGCAGCGGCTTGCCTGTCTCGGCGACGAAGTCCCAGGTGAATTCCGGCTGGATGTTGCCGAGCGGCTCGAAAGTGAATTCGAGGGAGTCGGTGATGAACTGTTTCGTCCGGGCGATCTGGGCGTCCTTCTTGGACTGTGGCTGAAGCATGAACGCCTTGAACTCCAGGGACGGCGCTTCGGCCGGGCTGGGTTCCCAGTTGCGGGGGTTGATTTCGATGGAGAGCTCCATCTGGCCTCCGGTATGGAAGTCGGCTCGGACCGGGATTTCGGGGATCGAATGGGCGTTCAGGGTGGCCGAAATCAGGCAGAAAAGTCCCAGAAACAGCGATTTAGGCAGGAGGGAGGACCGGGGCATGGGGCTGATTGATGGGCGAGGGGCAGGGGGATTCAACCTAGATTGTGGTTTGCATTCTGCGACTTTGGCGGACAAATGGTGTTCTCTCCCCGTAATACTATGAAGAACATCCTCAGCATCCTCACCGTTCTCGCCCTCGCTGCCGCCGCTCAGGCTGGCTGCGGCAAGACCGCCACCTCCGAAGGCACCCTCAAGTCCTTCAACGCCGAAAAGAAGGAGATCGTCGTCTCCGTCAAGG
>CAIWNE010000121.1 GCA_903913915.1 uncultured Opitutia bacterium | reverse complement strand
CGTCCTCCTAGGAGGAAACCACGCCGAAATCGAAAAATGGCGACGGCAAAGGCAAATAGAGAAGACAAAGCAACGCAGACCGGACCTGATGAAAGACCAACAACACCAGCCATGAGCAACACTCCCCTCATCCAATTTGCCACCCAGCCCCAGCTGAAGACCGCCCGCGGCGACCATGAATTCAAGGTCGGCGACGGCGTCAAGGTCGCCACCAAGGTTCGCGAAGGCGACAAGGAGCGCACCCAGACCTTCTCCGGCATCGTCATCCAGCGCAAGGGCGGCGGCATCCACGAAACCTTCACCGTCCGCCGCGTCTCCTTCGGCGAAGGCGTCGAGCGCACCTTCCCGGTCCACTCCCCCAACATCGAGAAGATCGAAGTCGAGCGCACCTCTCAGGTCATGCGCGCCCGCCTCTTCTACCTCCGCGACCGCCAGGGCAAGTCGGCCACCAAGGTCAAAGAAAAGCGCTTCGACCCGACCGAGCACGCCGCTGCTGTCGCCGCCGCGGCCGCCGCCAAGTAAGCCTTCCAAGGCTGCTCCGAAACCCCGCCGCCCGGCGGGGTTTTTTGTGCCTGGATTTCGCCCCGTTCCGGGGTCTTTGGCAAAAGGCGGGCTTTACCCCCTATTCGCCGAATACAACCTAACCCACTTATTAACAGTGGCTTGTTTTGCGTGTTTTGAAACAGACCCCAGCCGACAAGGGTAAAATTTTCCGAAAACCTGCCGGGGAATGCTTGACTCCCCCCTCGCCGCCTGTGTCTTTGCACATCCGTCTTTTGAAAACCCTCCTGGGACGACCACCACGCCACCTTCTCCAAATCCAATGCTACGCATCCGCCTCCAACGCTTCGGTACGAAAAACGAGCCGACCTACCGCCTCGTCGTCGCCGAACAAGCCATCCGCCGTGACGGCCGTTTCGTCGAAGTCCTCGGCAACTACAATCCCCGCGCCCGTGGCAAGACCCCGGGTCTGGTAATCAACGTCGAGCGCGTCGACCATTGGGTCAAGCTCGGCGCCCAGCCGTCCGACACCGCGAAGTCGCTCGTGAAGCGCGCGCGCGAAGAAGCCGCCAAGGCCTAAGTAATTTACACGGCGGAAACGCCCACCCTGACGATGCTTCACCCCGCCACCCGGCGGGGTGATTCATTTGGCGGGGTCGCCGACAGGGAGGACGTTCAGTTGATCTTGTTCCACCCGCCCTGGCCGTCCTTCTCGAGCCGCTGGAAGCCGGCCTGGGCGAGCCGCTTGTCGCTCAGCCCCTGCTTCATCGCCCCTTCGCCGTACTTGGTCGTGAGCGTAGGTGATTCGATGACCCGGCGGCACGGCTCCTTGGTCACGGGATGCTGGGTGAAGTCAGGCGCCTCAGGCGGCAGGTCGACCTCGAACTCCTGGCCTTCGGCGCCATCGGCCTTGATCACGATGTAACGTCGAATCGGCATGGGTTACTTGCGGGAAGACCGCGGGTCGAAGGCGTCTCGCAGGCCGTCGCCGAGGAAGTTCAGGGAAAGCAGCGTGAGCGCGAAGACGACCGAAGGCGAGATGAGCAGCCAAGGACACTCCTCCATGATGTCGGCGCCCTCCTTGATCATCAGGCCCCAGGAGGTCATCGGGGCCTTCACGCCGAGGCCCAGGAAGCTGACGAAGGCCTCCAGGAGCATGACGCCCGGGACGGTGAGGGTCGCGCACACGGCGATGGTGCCGGCGAGGTTAGGCAGGTAATGCCGGCGGAAGACACCCCAGCGCGACTGGCCGAGAGATTCGGCCGCCTGCACGAACTGCGACCCCTTCATCTCGCGGGTCTGGTTGCGGATGATGCGCGCCATCGTCAGCCAGGAGACGCCGCCGACGGCCAGGAAGATCATCGGCATGTTCTGGCCGAAGACGACCGTGCACAGGATCACGATGAGCGTCAGCGGCAAGGTGCTCACGATGTCGACGAAGCGCATCATGGCGTCCTCCGCGCGGCCGCCGACTTCCGCCGCGAGCACGCCGTAGCAGATGCCCACCGCGAGCGCGACGGAAGTCGCGATCAACCCGACGAAGAGCGAGATCATGCCGCCTTGCAGCAAGCGAGACAGGACGTCGCGTCCGAGCAGGTCGGTGCCGAGCCAATGCGCGGCCGAGGGCGCCATCGCGCTGTGCGCGAGGTCCTGCGCCATGTACGGATAGGGCGAGATCCACGGCGAGAGGAAGCAGACGGCCGCGATGGCCGCGAGGAACCAGCCCGACCAGACGGCCGCACGGTCCCGGCCGAAGCGCTGCCAGCCGCTCTCGGAAGCCAGGGTCTCGGCGACGGGCGGGCTCATCGTCCGCGGGCCACCTTGGGGTTCAGCGCGGCGTTGGCCAGGTCGGCCGCGAGATTGAGGAAGAGCAGCGCCGCCGCGTACACGATCGTCGTGCCGAGGATCAGCATGACGTCGCGGTTGATGATGGCGGTGACGAAGAGACGCCCCATGCCCGGGACGTCGAAGAGCGACTCGATGACGAAGGAACCCGAGACCAGGCCGGCGGCGGCGGGCCCCAGGTAAGTGACCACCGGGAGCAGCGCATTACGCAGCGCGTGCACGAACCAGACGCGCAGGGGCGGCAGGCCCTTCGCGCGGGCGGTCCGCACATAGTCCAGCGAACGCACCTCCATCAGCGAGCCTCGCGTGAGGCGGGCCAGCGGCGCCGCGGTGATCAGGCCGAGGGTGCAGGCCGGCAGCACGTAATGGATCGGAGAACCCCAGCCGCACGGCGGCAGCCAGCCGAGCCCGAGGGCGAACACCAGCGCGAGGATCGGGCCGAGCACGAAGGACGGCACGCAGATGCCGACCAAGGTGAACCCCATCGGCACGCGGTCGAGCCAGCTGTTCGGTCGCGAGGCCGCGAGCACGCCGACCGGCACGCCGACGAGCACCGCGATGAGCAGCGCCACGAAGCCGAGCGAGAAGGAGACGCCGATGCGCGAGCCGATGACCTCGCGCACGGACCAGCCGGGGTACTTGATCGAAGGGCCGAGGTCGCCCTGCGCGAGCCTGACGACGTAGTTGCCCAGCTGCACGGGCAACGGCCGGTCGAGCCCGTAATATTGCTCGAGCCGCGCCTTCACCTCGGCCGGCATCGGCCGCTCCTTGTCGAAAGGCCCGCCGGGGACCGCGTGCGCGAGGAAGAAGGTGGCGGCGACCACGACGAGCAGCACCGGGACCATCTCCAGCAGGCGGCGCAGGACGTAAGCCATCAGCGGTTCGTCTCGGCGGCCTTGACGCGCTTCTCGAGCTCTTCGGTCGTGGGCGGCGGCGGCAGGCCCGCGGCGCTCTTGGAAGTCCATCCCATCCTGGTCGCCATGGCTTCGTATTCCTGCGGATTCAGGGTGCCGCGGGCTTTCAGGCGCGCCTTGCGCTCGTCGGTGTCGTCCAAGAGCCTCTCTTCTTGGACGGCGGCTTCGCGCTTCGGGTCGGGCAGCGAACAGCCGGCGCCGAGCAACGCGCAGGCGAGCAGGAGGACGCGAGGCAGGGACTTCATGGCGGAGGTTCTATTCCGCAAGGGCCGACAGGCTCAAGCGCGTACAAGCATCCGGACCGGCGAACCGATGACGACGGCGGGCGACGAAGTCGTAGAAGAAATCACGCAGCGCGACCGGAAACGCCGCCGCCAGCCGGGCGAAGATCCTCCAGCCGCCGCCCAACGCGCGCAGCAGGGCAAGGACGGCTTCCGAACGGACGAGCCGCCGCGAGCCGTCCCAGACCACGAGGGTATCCGGGTCGCCGCCGGGCGGCTCGCCGGCGATGCGGGCGACTTCGCCTTGGTTGGTCGCGAAGATCATCCGTCCCGAACGGTCGCGGCGGGCCAGCCAAGCCGTGGTGCCGTTGCACATGGCACAGGTACCGTCGATGAGCACGATGAGCGGCACTTCCTGCATGCGGACAGCCTAAGCGGCGCCCGACAGGTGTGAAGGGGCAAAAAGAGCCTTCGGGCCGGCTAAAGGGCCATTAAGTCCAGCGAAAGCGCTTGTCATGGGCCGAAGGCACTGCCAAGTTGCCCTTCCTGTTGGCCGGAAGGGTATCCAAGTGGCTAAAGGTCGCGGACTGTAAATCCGTTCAGCTTCGCTGTTCGTGGGTTCGAATCCCACCCCTTCCACCAGCAGGACTCATG
>CAIWNE010000120.1 GCA_903913915.1 uncultured Opitutia bacterium | reverse complement strand
TGGGTCATGCATTCGCGATCGCGGAGGTCGACGAAGGTCACGCCGCCGAGTTAGCGCTTGGTGTCGACCCAACCCACGAGGGTCACGGTCTGGCCGGCGTCGGCGGGGCGGAGGGCGTTGCAGGTATGGGAGCGTTTCATGGGGGCGGGGACGGACGGAATCGAGGGGTATGGTTAACGGACGGGGAAAACCCTAGTCAAAGCCCAATTGGGAGGGGTTGGCGGGCTTGCAGGGCAGAGGGGCCCCGGGGGCTGGTAATTCGGCTGTGCAGGGGGTCCTAGGACGCTTTATTCATGATCCATGCGCATCCCCACTTTGCTGATCGCTTGCCTGATGGCCGCGACGCTTCCTGCGGCCTCCGAGAAGGTCGAGATGGCCGGTTATCTGATTGTCCCGACCGAGCGTGTGCCCGACAGCTACAATGCCGGCTTCTCGATCTACGCTGCGGCGTGGCCGTTGCTGAAGCAGTACCCTGGCCATCGCTTTCAGACCGGACTGTTCGGCACGTGGATGCACCCGCAGTATCTGGCTGAGAAGCCCAAGGACCTTTATAACGACATCGAAGGCGGGCTCGGCTGGTGGCGCGATACGCACTTCCCGACCGAGACGCCGAAGTTCATCATGGGTGGAGTCGGCGTGAATTTCTACGACATCGCCAACGGGCCGGCTTACGGACGCGGCAGCTGGGAGGATCCGCGCGGGCTCTACGGCGTCGCCCAACTCACGCCGTGGCTGCTCTTCCCTCCCGACGGTCTCAACTTGAAGCAGGGCGTCAATGGCGAGCTCTTCGGCTATGGTTACTTGCCGATGCCGTTCGCTCAGCCCAAGGCGAAGACCGAGGGCAAGGACGTCCCCACCGGCGACAACTGCTGGACGCTCTTCCTGAACTCGTCGAACTTCAAGGGCCCGGTCTGTTTCTTCACGCCGAACTTCTGGTCGCGCGCGGCCCTCCGCAATCCCGCCGTCGCCGGCCTGATGCTGGATTCCCGCGGCTCAGATCCGAACAAGCATTTCCAGATGGAGACCCAGTATGTGCCGGCCGCGCAGGCCAAGGACGCCAAGGGCGACACCTATGCGCGCGTCGCGCCGACGTCTTTCCCGGTCGGCGAGGACGGCACCACCGTCGTACTGCATCGCCTCACTTCCTATGACCGCCGTGCGCTTTACGATGGCGTGAAGACCTGGTTCGAGGGCGGTCCCGCGGCGAGCGGCGCGATCAATCCCGCTGGCGCGTTCATCCAGAACTTCAAGAAAGACGGTGGTTCGACCTGGCGCATCTACCCGCAGAATACGCCGCGTGATCAGAAGACCCCGCTCGCTTGGAAATCCTTCGCCACGGCGCATTCGCCGGACCCGATGACCTACGGCTACAAGTGGAACGACGAACTCGTCTCGCGTGCTACGCCTGGCCTCGTGACGCTCCCTCAATATTTCCGCCTCAACGAAGGTCCCAAGAACAAGCAGTGGGTCGTCGTGAAGCCGGCCGAGGTGCCCGCCGCGACCGGATTGACGGAAATGACCTTTGATCGCCCGAAGGAGAAGCCGCAGGATCCTCGCACCACTCCCGCCGGCGCGCAGACGAGCTGGAAGGTGCCCGGTCCGAAGGCCGGCCCGTTCCAGGCCTTCCTCGGCGACGGCAGCGTCGTGACTTATTATTGGTATCGTTTCGCCGACCAGCCCGCCTTGCTTAACGCCGACCTGACGTCCGCCGAACGCGAAGCCCTGCAGGTCAAAGTC
>CAIWNE010000119.1 GCA_903913915.1 uncultured Opitutia bacterium | reverse complement strand
GCGGCCGCCACGCAGGAGGCCATGGCCCGCGGTGAGGCCGGCTACCAGCGGACGCTCCAGCGCACGCAGAACCTAGCCACCCTCGAGAACCAGGTCGCCGGCCGCAAGCAGCAGCGCCTCTCCGACATGTCCGCCTTCCTTAACAACGGCGTCGTCGGTCAGTTCGGCGCCTTGAGCGGCGCACAGAACGGCGCCGTCGGTTTCAATCCCGTCCAGTCCAAGGGCGGCACCAACATCGCAGGCAACGCCGTGCAGATGGGCCTGGGTTTCGCCCAAAACAACTACCAAGGGCAGATGCAGGCCTGGCAGGCCAGTTCCGGCAACCCCTGGACGAACATTCTCTCCGGAGCCGCCGGCATGGCGCTTGGCAGCATGACCGGAGGCTTCGGCACCGCGCTCGGCTCCGGCCTGGCCTCCAAAGCCTTGGGCAAATAACTCACCATGATCCGCTGGGACCAATATTTCCTCCAAGGCCTCGACCGCGGCGCCGCTCTTTCGGAGCGCGCCCAGGAGCGCCAGATGACCGTCGACGAACGCGCCAAGGAGCGCGAGGACGCGCTCGCCGCCCGTACTCAGGCCCGGACTGACCTTCTCGCAGCTCGCGATCAGGACCGTACGGATCGTCTCGCCCAGATCGAGGCGGAGAAGAATCGCTGGAACGCCGAGATGGCGCTTCGCGAGAAGCAGTACTCCCTGGCCAAGGACCGGGGCGCTACCGAGGACACCCGCGCTGCCGGCCTCGACAAGGAGCGCCGCTACTGGAATTCCTTCGACCGTCACCTCAAGTCCGGCGTTGAGATGAGCCCGGAGGATCTCGCCTCCGAGATCACCGACCTCCGCGGCCGTGACGATCGCACCGATGACGACGAGGCCCGCCTTGATGCCCTCGGCCGTGCCTACAGCATCCAGCGTTCCGCCTTGCGGAACATCCGCGGCAAAAAGACCTCCATCGACCCGGATAATCCGCTCGACCGCACGGAGACCCCGACCTTCCAGCAGGGCGTCGACCTGCCGCCCCTGGGCAGCGTCTCCGTCCCGGGAGTTCAGGACGCGGTCAAGGCATGGCAGGACAAGGTCAAGCCCGGCGCCTCCGCCTCTTCGCCTATCCCTGGCAATCGCACGCCCGATACGATCATACCGGGCGTCGACCTCGACGGCATCTCCTCCCGCATCACCCGCCGCCTGGCCGATAACAAGGCCGAGCTCGCCGAGCACAACCGCGAGCTCGCCTCGGGCGACGAGCGCTACGGCTTCCTCAACATCTGGAGCCGCCGCTCCGCCGCGCAGGACCTCGCTGAGAAGGTGCGACGCGGCGAGCAGGACAAAGCCGCGCTCGAGGAGCTGCGGACCAACCCGAACCACCCGCGCGCCCCCGACGTCCTTTCCCGCCTCAACCGCGAGTACTGATCCCTTTCCCCTTAACCACACACCCACATGGCATTCGACCTCGACAGCTACGCCGACGACCGGCCCCAGCCGCTTCGCCGCGGCAACTTCCTCGATCGCTACAGCGACGAGCGTTCCCGCGACGAGGACCCCGGCACCCTCGGCGGCATCTGGAACAGCGTGCGGCGCGGCTACTACTCCGGCCAGCGCGCCTCCGCGCTCTCCGACGCCCGCGACATCAAGGAGGAGTCCCCGCCTCCCCTCGAGCCCTTCGACGCATCCGAGGCCGACCTCGAACGCCGTGTCGCCCAGGGCGGCGGCGCCAAGGACGAGGCAGACCTTCAGCGCCTCTCCCGCCGCGCCCTCGCCAAGTCCAACGCCGAGCTCGAGGTGAGCCGTCGCGCGGCCTACGAGGCCGATAGGACCAAACGCATCGACGAGAAGGCCCAGAAGGTCGCCGAGCTTACCGACAAGCTCGGCACGCTCCCGTCCTCCGAAGCCTACCGCCGCTGGCAGGCCTCCGATGGCGCCAATGCGGCCTGGGACGCTTTCGCCTCCAATCCCTTCCAGGTCACCGCCAACATGATCGGCGAGGGCGCCTCGCAGATGGCCGGCCAGATGGCGGCCACTGCCGCGACCGGTGCTGCGGGCGGGGCCGTCTTCGGCCCTGCCGGTTCGACGATAGGTGGCGGCCTGGGCGCGGGCATCTCCGCCTTCCGCTCGGAGTACGCCAACGGTTTCCTCCAATCCATGGAGGAGGCCGGCGTGGACCTCTCGGACAAGCAGTCCGTCATCTCCGCCCTCAACGACGACAAGGTGCTTGATCGCGCCCGCACCTATGCGGAGCGCCGCGCCATCCCGCAGTCCATCTTCAACGCCGTCAGCGCCGGACTTGCCGGCCGCTTCATCGCCAAGCCTGTCACCGGCGCGCTCATGGACCGCATCGCCGCCCGAACCGCCAACGGCGCGGTCGAGGCTGGCATCCAGTCCGCGGTCGGCGCCACGGGCGAGGCCGCTGCCCAGTACGCGAGCACCGGCAAGGTCGATGACATGAAGTCCTTGGTCGGCGCCGGCATCACCTCCTTCGGCATGGCGCCGATCGAGGGCATCGCCGCCGGGGCCTATCGCCGCCTCAGCACGCCTGAGCACGGAACTGCCACCGTCAAAATCACCGACATCGCCGCCAAGGCGGCCGAGGAAGCCGCGGGCGAACGTTCCGCCGCCGATTCTCCTGAGCTCGCCGCCGCACGTGCTCGCGTCGAGCAGGAGGCTAGGATCCGCCGCGAGGCGGAAGGGGACTTCGGCGACGCCGTCCCCGCCTACGCCCGCAAGAAGAAGGCACCTGCCGAGCCTCCGCCTCCCGCTCCTGATCCTACGGGCGGCCCCGAGGGACAGGGTCCTTACGAGCAGCTCCAGACCTATCGCATCGACGGCAAGCTCTCCACCTTCGTCGAGCACCAGCAGACCGGCACCGTCTCCGCCGGCGTCGAGTTCGTGAAGAACCCCGAGGACGCGGCCAACGTCCTGGCCTCCCTCCGTCGCTACCCCCAGGAGAACATCGTGATGCTGGTGACCGACAAGAACGGCCGCCCGATCCAGGTCGCCCGTCATCAGGTCGGCGGTCCCACCTCCGCGGGCTTCAATCCCGGCATCTTGATCGGCACGGCCGCGAGCACGCCCGGCGCCGCCGAGGTCTGGTTCGCCCATAATCATCCGTCGGGCAAGGCCTCGCTCTCGCCGGCTGACATCTCCGCCTCCGGTGCCGTGCAGCGCCTCACCGAGGCGGCCGGTCTCAAGTACGGCGGGGCCCTTGCCATCGCCTTCGACAGGTTCGCCTACATGGACAACTCTGGCAGCATCTACTCGAACCAGGGCATTCCGGCCCTGCCCGAGAAGTTCAAGTACCCGGTCACCGAGCGCGTCTACCGCAACGTCGGCTACCTCGGACAGACTCCCTTCGCCGATCCGAGCGTCGTCTCGCAGGAGATGCCCGGTCTGCTCGGCGGTCGCCCCGGCATCGTCCTCACCAATAACGCGAACATGCCGGTCGCCGCGATTCCTCTCACCGAGGAGTTCATGCGCCAGATGATCCGCCCGGGCGGCGCAGACCAGTTCTTCGCCTCCGTCGAGCGCAGCAACGCGGTCAACGCCTTCCTCTACACGGCCGACATGCCGCCCGAGGCCCGCGTCCCCGTCATCGAGAATATCTCCCGCCTGGCCAACGCCTCGAAGGTCACGCTTCTGGATGCGGTCGACGCGGCCGGCGTCACGCACTCCCGCCATATCATCGGCTACGACTCGGCCTTCCGCTCCCGCGGCGAGGCCGGTTCGTCCGCCGGCACCCCCGAGCCTGGCTCGTCCGTCGAGGATCTGACCGGCGCTCTGCGCGGCAGCTTCGGCAAGGCCACCGACAAACTGCTCGAGCTCGGCCGCATCCGCGTCGTGCAGTCGGTCGACGACCTGCCTGGCGTCCATCCCGACGACACCAAGGGCGTCGCCATGCCTGACGGCACCGTTCATATGGTCGCCGACAACGTGGGCGTCGATGAGGCCCGCGGCATGTTGCTCCATGAGGTGGGCGTCCATGTCGGCCTCGAGAAGATGCTCGGCACCGACCTCTACGCCGACGTCCTCGACCATGTCGACCGGCTCATCGCCTCCGGCGACGAACACGCGGTCGCGGCCCAGGGAGCCGTGCCGGATGACACCCCTGCGCAGATGCGCCGCGAGGAGCAGCTCGCCTACCTGATCCAGAACGCGCCTGAGTCCGGCGTCGTGCGCCGCGTCATCGCGGCAGTGCGCGCCTGGGTCTACCGCAACGTGCCCGGCGGCCGGATGATGTCCCTGGACATCGCGGACCTGCAGGAACTCGCCAAGGCCGCCGTGCGCCGGGAGGCCAACGAGGCCGCCGGCGAAGGGGCCGCGGATTCGAGCCCCGCGCTCAGCCGTCGCGGTCGCACCTGGCTCAAGGCTCCGAACGGCGGCTATGACTGGGGCTTCCTTCCCGATGCAGACGCCAAGCGTCTCGGCGTCGACCCAGGCCGTATCGTCATGATGGACGGCGTGCATGTGAGCGAGCACCGCGGCCAAGGCCTCGAGCATATCGAGGCCCAGCACGGCGACGAGATCCGCGAGCTCGGCCAGGAGCCGACCGACTTCGTCCGCGGCATCCTCCGAGATTACAACCAGATGGTCGTGCAGGACGGCGGCCGTATCGCGCTTCTTCGCACATCGCGCCCGATGGCCGTCGCGATCCTCGATCCGATGGAGTCCGGCGGCTACTTCGTGCGCACGGCCTACTCGGACCCGACCAACAGCCTCTACCGCCGCCTGAGCCAGCGAGGCGACATGGTTAAACGAGCCAGCAATCCCGAGCCGCCGGACAACGTCGATGACTCCGGGCGCGGCCCCCGCCCTAGACCACCGGGTCCGCCTGGCCCTCCCGGCGATCTTTCCTCCACCCCTAAGTACAGCCGGTCTGGAGGTCCGGCTCCGCGCCCTACCGGGGCCTCCCTGGCTGACGTTGTCGTCAGCTCGGGAGGCAAGGACACCCCTTCTGCTTCCGCCCTGGATGGACTTGGTCACCAGGACCTGACGGCCTATGCCGACAGGCTCCTGGCGGGCTCCCAAGCCCATCCGGAAGGGTCGCCCGAGCGGGCGGCTATCCTTGATGCCCATAACGCCGCCAGGCTGCTTCTGGAGGACCGCCAGACCCGTGGGGCTTTGCCCATCCCGTCCACTAACGAGACCGGGACCATCGCCCTGCACCCTGATCAGGAGACCGAGGCGGCCTTGGCTGCGATCGAGTCCCTGCCGCCGGCCGAACCCTCCGACCGTGAACCGCGTCCCTCCAGCGGGGCCGAGGGCCACACCTTCGACGGCAGGACGCTCCTGGACCGGCTGGTCTCAGGGCCGATCAAGTTCTTGCGGGAGTTCCGCAGCAACCTGCCGGAACTGCCTGACGACATCCGGTTCAACCGCGTGCGCGAAGGCTACCTTGCGCTCAAACGCGGCACCGAGGTCGTGCTCAAGGAATCCCAGGACAAGGTGAGGGAGGTGCTTGGTCCGATCCTCGAGTCCGGCGCCGGCGACATGCGCCCCGACCTGCTCGTCAAACTTCAGGATGCGCAGTCCGAGCGACGTGCGCTTCTCGCCGTCGATCAGCCCGACGAGGCGAAGGTCGCCAAGGTCGAGGCCCGCGTGCAGGAGCTTACCGATAGTCTGAAGGACGATCCGTATTTCATCTTCTCGAACCTCGTCCTCTACCGTGACCTGGCCCAGCGCCTCGCTACGCTGCGCACCAAGGACGGCGGCGACATCACGTTGCCGGACCGTCTGACTCGCGAGGATGTCTCCGGGAGGTTGCGTTTCTGGAAGGACCAGATGGGCGCGAGCCCGTGGCGTGACCAGATTGCCGAATCCCTCCG
>CAIWNE010000118.1 GCA_903913915.1 uncultured Opitutia bacterium | reverse complement strand
CGCAGCCGTGGTCGCCCACGGCTTCGACGACGGCGTTGAGGCCGGAGTTGCGGACGCAGAAGCGTTCGCCGGCCATGCCGTTGATGTAGGCTTCCCCGGCCGTGGCGCCGTAGAAGGCGACATTGCCGATGATCATGTTTTCTTCCGGGACGAAGGTGGAGCCGGTCGGCGGATAGACGATGATCTTGCCGCCGCTGAGGCCCTTGCCGACGTAGTCGTTGGCGTCGCCTTCGAGCTCGATGGTCACGCCCGGGGGGACGAAGGCGCCGAGGGACTGGCCCGCGCTGCCCTTGAACTTCAGGTGGATGGTGCCGTCCGGCAGTCCGTCGGTGTGCTTCTTGGTGATCTCGTTGCCGAGGATCGTGCCGACGACGCGGTGGGTGTTCTTGATCTCGCCTTCGTAGCGGACCTTCTCGCCCTTATCGATGGCCGGCTGGCACTTCGCCAGGAGCACGGAGAGGTCGAGGCCCTTCTCGAGGCCGTGGTCCTGCTTCTCGGTGCAGAAACGACCCACTTCGGGGCCGGCCTTCGGCGAGTAGAGGAGCTTGGAGAGGTCGATGCCCTTGGCCTTCCAGTGTTCGACGGCATGACGCGCTTCGAGGGCGTCGGTGCGGCCGACCATCTCGTTGAGCGTGCGGAAGCCGAGCTGGGCCATGATCTCGCGGACTTCCTGGGCGATGAAGCGCATGAAGTTCACGGTGTCCTCCGGACGGCCGGTGAAGTTCTTGCGGAGCTCGGGGTCCTGGGTGGCGACGCCGACCGGGCAGGTGTTGAGGTGGCAGACGCGCATCATGATGCAACCGAGGGTCACGAGCGGGCCCGTGGCGAAGCCGAACTCTTCGGCGCCGAGGAGGGCGGCGATGACGACGTCACGGCCGGTCTTCAGCTGGCCGTCGGTCTCGACGACGATGCGGGAGCGGAGGTTGTTGAGGACGAGGGTCTGGTGCGTCTCGGCGAGGCCGAGTTCCCACGGCAGGCCGGCATGCTTGATGGAGGTCTGGGGCGAGGCGCCCGTGCCGCCGTCGAAGCCCGAGATCAGGACGACGTCCGCGTGCGCCTTGGCCACGCCCGTGGCGATGGTGCCGACGCCGACTTCCGAGACGAGCTTCACGCTGACGCGCGCGGCGCGGTTGGCGTTCTTCAGGTCATGGATGAGTTCCGAAAGGTCCTCGATCGAGTAGATGTCGTGGTGCGGAGGAGGGGAGATGAGGCCGACGCCGGTGGTGGAGTGGCGCACCTTGGCGATCCAAGGGTAGACCTTGCCGCCCGGGAGCTGGCCGCCTTCGCCGGGCTTCGCGCCCTGGGCCATCTTGATCTGAAGTTCCTTCGCGTTGGTCAGGTAGCGGCTCGTGACGCCGAACCGGCCCGAGGCGACCTGCTTGATGGCGGAGTACTTGGAGTCGCCCTGTTCGTTGGTCCAGGTGAAGCGGGCCGGGTCTTCGCCGCCTTCGCCCGTGTTGGACTTGCCGCCGATGCGGTTCATCGCGATCGCAAGCGCTTCGTGGGCTTCGGAGGAGATCGAGCCGTAGCTCATCGCCCCGGTCTTGAAGCGCTTCAGGATGTTCTCGACGGATTCGACTTCGCTGATGTCGACCGGCGTGCGGGTCTTGAACTGGAGCAGGCCGCGCAGCGTGAAGATCTGCTGCATCTGGTTGTTCACCAGGCCGGAGTAGACCTTGAAGGTCTCGTAGTTGTTCGTGCGGACGGCCTTCTGCAGCGAGTGGATGACCTGCGGGCTGAAGAGGTGGCCTTCGCCTTCGTTGCGCCTCTGGGAGTCGCCGCCGCCCTCGAGGGTGGCGGGAGTGTCGACGCGCTCAGGGAAGGCGCGGTTGTGGCGGGCGAGGGTCTCCTCGGCGATCGCGGCGACGTCGGCGCCTTCGATGCGGGTGGCCGTGCCGGTGAAGTACTTGTCGACGACCTTCTGCTGGAGGCCGACGCACTCGAAGATCTGGGCGCCGAGGTAGCTCTGGATGGTCGAGATGCCGATCTTGGAGGCGACCTTCACGATGCCCTTGGTGGCGGCTTTCACGTAGTTCTTGCAGGCCGTGTAATGGTCGACGCCGACGAGCAGTCCCTGCTTGATCATGTCGTCGAGGGTCTCGAACGCCAGGTAGGGGTTGATGCCCGCGCAACCGTAGCCGATGAGCGTGCAGAAGTGGTGCACTTCGCGCGGTTCGCCGGACTCGAGGATGAGGCCGACCTTGGTGCGCTTGCCCTCGCGGATGAGGTAGTGGTGCAGGCCGGAGACGGCGAGCAGGGGCGGGATCGCGGCGTTGTTACGGTCGACGCCGCGGTCGCTCAGGATGATGAGGTTGATGCCCGCGTCGATGTGCAGGCTGGCCTGGCGGCAGACCTCGTCCATGGCCTTCTCGAGGCCCTTGGCGCCGGACTTGGCGTCGAAGAGGGTCGGGATGGTGACGGACTTGAACTGGCCGTGGGCGACGTGGCGGAGCTTGGCGAGTTCCTCGTTGGTGAGGATCGGCGACTGGAGCTCGATCAGGTGGCAGCTGGAAGGATTCGGGTCGAGCAGGTTGCGCTCGGGTCCGATCGTGGTGACGGATGAGGTGACGATCTCTTCGCGGATGCAGTCGATCGGCGGATTGGTGACCTGCGCGAAGAGCTGCTTGAAGTAGTCGTACATCAGCTTCGACTTGTTCGACAGCACGGCGAGCGGGATGTCCGTGCCCATCGAGCCGGTGGCTTCGACGCCGTCCTTTGCCATCGGGACGAGCAGCTTGCGCTGGTCTTCGAAGGTGTAGCCGAAGGCGAGCTGGCGCTGGACGGTGTTGCTGTGCGACGAGGGCGTGGCCGCGGGGGCGTCGGCGATGTCGGCGAGCTTGATGAGGTTCTTGTCGAGCCACTCGCGGTAGGGCTTCTGGGAGGCGATCTTCTGCTTGATCT
>CAIWNE010000117.1 GCA_903913915.1 uncultured Opitutia bacterium | reverse complement strand
TCCTGAACCTGGTCGTGGACGTGGATGCCATCCTGGTCCGCTCCGAGACCCAGATCACCCGCGAGGTCCTCGCCGCCGCCCAGCGCCTCGTCTGCGTCGGCCGCGCCGGCGTGGGCGTCGACAACATCGACGTCGAAGCCGCCACCGAACGTGGCGTCATCGTGATGAACACCCCCTCGGGCAACACCGTCGCGACCGCCGAGCTCACCTTCACCCACCTCCTCTCCCTCGCCCGCCCGGTGCCGGAAGCCGTCCAGTCCATGCGCGAAGGCAAGTGGGACCGCAAGACCCTCTCGGGCTCCGAGCTCTTCGGCAAGACCCTCGGCGTGCTCGGCCTCGGCCGCATCGGCGCCGAAGTCTCCAAGCGCGCCCTCGCGTTCGGCATGAAGGTCCTCGCCTACGACCCTTACCTCACCGAAGCCCGCGCCAGGCCCTCGGCGTGTCCATCGCGACGCTCGACGAGGTCTTCGCCCTCTCCGACTACATCACCGTCCACATGCCCCTCATCGAGAAGGGCAAGCAGGGCGCGACCGAAGGCATGGTCGATGAAGCCGCTTTCGCCAAGATGAAGAAGGGCGTGAAGATCGTGAACTGCGCCCGCGGCGGAATCGTCGACGAAGCCGCGCTCACCGAAGCCCTGAAGTCCGGCAAGTGCGGCGGCTGCGGCTTCGACGTGTTCGTCGAAGAACCCCTCGCCAAGGACCACCCGCTCCGCGCTCTCCCGAAGGCCCACCTCTCCCCTCACCTCGGCGCCTCCACCGCCGAAGCCCAGGAAAACGTCGGCGTCGAAGTCGCCGAAGCAGCCATCACCGTCCTCGGCGGCGGCTCGCCCGCCAACGCGGTCAACCTGCCTTCCGTCGACTCGCAGACGCTCGCCGCGATCAAGCCCTTCCTGTCCCTCGCGCAGAAGCTCGGCTCCATCGCCCGCCAGCTGGCCGCCCCCGGTCGCATCGAGTCGCTCCGCCTGACCACCTTCGGCACCGGCTCCGACCAGGGCGCCAACGCCATCGCCCGCGCCATCCAGCGCGGCTACCTGCGCGGCATCGTCGAAGGCGTCACCGACGTCAACGCGCCCGGCAAGCTCAAGGCCCTCGGCGTCGAGGTCCAGACCGTCCGCTCCTCCGCCGAAGCCGACTACAAGGAACTCATCCTCGTCGAAGCGATGCTCGCGGGCGGCAAGTCCGTCTCAGTCGCCGGCACCGTCATCGGCAAGGCCCAGTCCCCCCGCATCGTCTCGATCAACGGCCGCACCCTCGAGTTCATCCCCGAAGGCAAGCTGCTCCTCATCGAGAACCAGGACCAGCCCGGCATCATCGGCGCCCTCGGCACCCTGCTCGCCAAGGAACGCGTGAACATCGCGAACATGGCGCTCAGCCGCACCGGCGGTTCCAACGCACTCGCCGTCTACCAGCTCGACACCGCCCCGAACGCCGCCGCCATCGCCGAGATCCTGCGTAATCCGGCGATCGTCAGCGCCAAGCTGATCGAAGCGTAAGCGATGCTCGCGGCCATCGGAATCTTCGCCCTGCTCGGCTACCTCATCGGTTCCGTCAACTTCGCCGTGCTCGTGGCGAAGAAGCATGGCGTCGACATCCTGAAGGAAGGTTCCGGCAATCCCGGCGCCACGAACGTGAAGCGCGTGCTCGGCAAAGGACCGGGCAACCTTGTCTTCGCCCTCGACGCCCTGAAGGGCTTCGTCGGCGCCGGCCTGCCCCACCTGCTCCTGCGCGTCGATGCCTCGGCTTCCGCAGGCGGTTCCGACATCCACTTCGTGGTCTGCGTGGCCGGCTTCGTCGGCACGCTCCTCGGCCACTGCTTCTCCTGCTTCCTGAAGTTCAAGGGCGGCAAGGGGGTCGCCTCCACCATCGGCGGCCTGCTCGTGCTGCTGCCCATCCCGATCCTCATCGGAGCCGCCATCTGGGGCCTCGTGTTCCTAGCCTCCCGCTACGTCTCCCTGGCTTCGATCGCGCTCGGCGTCTCGCTGCCCGTGAGCTGCTTCTTCCTGAAGCACGGACAATCCCAGTTCTGGTTCGCGGCGGCCATCGCCGCCTTCAACGTCTGGACGCACCGTTCCAACATCGGCCGCCTGCTCGCCGGCACCGAGAACCGCTTCGTCAAGAAAGCCTGACCCATTTCGCAATGACCGCCCCTCGCACCATCGGCATCGGCATCCTCGGCTTCGGCACCGTCGGCCAAGGCGTCTGGAAGCACCTGCACGAAAAACAGGCCGACCTCGAGTCGCGCCTCGGCGTGAAGCTCGACCTCCGCAAGGCCTCCGTCCGCGACCTGAAGAAGAAGCGTGCGGTGAGGATCCCGGCCGCGAAGCTGACCAAGAACCCGAACGAGATCATCGACGACCCGAAGGTGCACGTGGTCTGCGAACTCATCGGGGGCACCACCAAGGCCCGTGAACTCACCCTGCGCGCGCTGCGCCTCGGCAAGGTGGTCGTGTCAGCGAACAAGGCCCTGCTCTGCGAGCATGGTCCGGAGATCATGCAGGCCGTCCGCCAGCACGGCGGCCAGTTCCTCTTCGAAGCGAGCGTCGCCGGCGGCATCCCGATCATCAAGGCGATCCGCGAAGGCCTCGTCGCCAACCGCTTCGAACTGATCGTCGGCATCCTCAACGGCACCTGCAACCACATCCTCACCCGCATGGGCGAGGACGGCCTCTCGTTCGCCGACGCCCTCAAGGAAGCCCAGGAGCTCGGCTACGCCGAAGCCGACCCGACGCTGGACGTCGACGGCATCGACGCCTTCCATAAGGCCTCGATCCTCGCCTGGCTCGCGCACGGCAAGTGGGCGCCCTCCGCCCGCACGCTCGTCGAAGGCATCCGTAAGATCGGCCCGGCCGACATCGACTTCGCCCGCCGCTTCGGCTTCGCGCTCAAGCACCTCGCCGTCATCCGCCGCGACTTCAAGGCCAACTGGATGACCGTCGGCGTCTACCCCTCCCTCGTCCCTAACCGCGACATCCTCGCCCGCGTCTCCGGCGTCAACAACGGCATCACCCTCCGCGGCGACGTCGTCGGCGCCACCACGCTCACCGGCCGCGGCGCGGGCGGCGACGCCACCGCTTCCGCGGTCATCGGCGACATCGTGGACGCCATCGCCGCCCTCACCGGCGCGATCCCTCAGGCTCTTTCGCCCGAAGCCCTCGCCGCCCGCGAGAAGGCCGGCCGCGACCTGCGCATGGCCTCGATCGACGAGATCGTCTCGCCCTTCTACCTCCGCCTTTCGCTGCTCGACAAGGCCGGCGTCTCCGAAGGCATCTACCGCATCTTCTCGAAGCATAAGGTGTCCATCGCCCGCGTCATCCAGTACGAGCACCCCAACCAGGGCCGCGGTACCGTGACGCTCTCGACCTACCCCGTCAGCGAACGCAAGATGTCCGCGGTCTTGACAGAATTGCGCCGCCTCAAGACGGTGCTCGAGGAGCCGGTCGTGCTCCGCATCTTCTCTCCCGAATCCTGATCCTCCGGTGGCCCTCATCGTCCAGAAATACGGCGGCACTTCCGTCGGCAACGTCGACCGCATCCAGAACGTCGCGGCCAAGATCAAGGAACAATGGTCCAAGGGCAATCGTATCGTCGTGGTCGTCTCGGCCCGCAGCGGCGTCACGAACGACCTCATCGCCCGCGCGAAGGCCCTCTCGAAGCTCCCCGACGAGCGCGAGATGGACGTCCTCATGGCCGTCGGCGAACAGGAGACCATCGCCCTGACGGTCATGGCCCTCCACGCGATCGGCGTCCCGGCCGTCTCCCGCACGGGCGCCCAGGCCGGCATCTTCACGGACGATATCCACACCCGCGCCCGCATCACGCGCATCACCGGCGGCGACCTGCTCGCGCGCCTCGACGAAGGCAAGGTCGTCGTGGTCGCCGGTTTCCAGGGCTGCACCGAAGATGGCGAAGTCACCACCCTCGGCCGCGGAGGCTCGGACCTCACCGCGATCGCCGTGGCCGCCTCCATCAAGGCCGACCTCTGCCAGATCTACACCGACGTCGACGGCGTCTACACCGCCGACCCCCGCATCGTGCTCAACGCGAGCAAGCTGCCGGAGATCTCCTACGAGGAGATGCTCGAACTCGCCTCCAGCGGATCCAAGGTCATGCAGTCCCGCTCGGTCGAGTTCGCCCAGAAATACAACGTGCCTTTCGAGGTCCGTTCCTCCTTCAACGACCAACCCGGTACCATCGTGAAAGCCATCGACAAAACCCTCGAAGACGCGGCCATCGCCGGCGTCGCCCTCGACCGCCTGCAGACCCGCGTCACGGTGAACGACCTGCCCGACACCCCGCAGGCCTTGTCCGCCCTCTTCGATGACCTCGGCGAAGCCGGGCTCAGCGTCGACATGATCATCAAGAACCTGGGCAAGGACGGCAAAGCCAACCTGACCTTCTCGGTGACCACCGCCGAATTCTCCCGCGTCGAGGCCGTCGTCGGCCAGACCCTCAAGAAGCTGGGGTCCGGCTCGGTCCGTTCCGCCGGCGAGATCTCGAAGCTCTCCATCGTGGGCGTCGGCATGATTTCCCACCCCGGCGTCGCCGGCACGCTCTGCAAGGCCCTCTCTTCCGTCGGCATCCACAGCGAGCTCATCACGACCTCCGAGATCAAGATCTCCGTCGCGCTGGACCCCGCCAAGGCCGACGCCGCCGTCCGCGCCGTGCACACGGCCTTCGGTCTCGACAAGGCCTGAACCGGCACTCGCCTCTTGCCCGCCGGCCCGCCCCGACCATAGTCAGGGCGATGCTGCGGTTCACCTTGGCCACCCTCCTCGCCCTCGGCGCCCTGCTGCCGGGTGAGGTCGTGTCACAGGACCTTCCGGCCAACCTCATCACGGCGAACGCCCCCCTGAGTTCCGGCGACCAACCGGATCGGCGCTCGCTGCTCGGACTGGCTGACGAGGCCTTGGCCGCCGGGCTTTCCTCGACCGCGTCCGGATTCTACGCGCAGCTTCTCGCCGACCCTAAGCTGAACGAGAAAGACCGCGAGCACGCCGGCCTCGGGCTCTCCGCCGCCTACATCGAGCGCACCCGTACCGCGGAGGCGAAGGCGACCGTCAAATTCCTGCCCAAGTCTGCCCGCCGGACCCTGCGCGAAGGCCTCATCGCCCTGCTCGAGAACGATACCGACGGAGCCCGCGCCTTCTCGGCCGAACTGAACATCGCCACCCTGCCCCCGCACGAGATCGCCTGGGGTCACGCGCTGCGCTGGATGGTCGCCGGGGCCGAAAGCGACAACCTCAACATCAACCTCGCCCAGGAAGCCATCGCCCGGACGGCGGTCTCGGAAGAACAACGCCAACGGATCGAAGTGCTCGGCTATCGCGCCATGATCGTGGCCGGCAAGGTCGAGCAACGCACGGTCTCCGCCCTCCGCGACCTCGCGGCGGACGCCCGAGGCACGCCGCTGGCCTTCGACTACGCCCGCAACCTCGCGCTGGCGCTCGCGCACCTCAAGGACGCCAAGGGCGCCGCGCAGGCCCTCGCCAACGCAGGCAAGCTCCCAGAATCACGCCAAGCCGAGGCCGACCTGCTCGCCGGCCTGATCCTCGGGGCCGACTCGCCCGAAGGCCGCGAGCGTCTCAAGGAGGCCGCGCGCAATCCGGCGAACGTCGCGATCCGCCTCACCGCCCTCCGCGCGTTGGTCGCGGCGGCGGATCCGCGCAACGACACCGACGCGGCCAAGCCAGCCGACACGAAGGCGATCGCCAACGAAGTGAACGACTTCCTGCTCCGGCGCAATCCCGGCCAGCTTTCCTACTACTGCCCGCGCGACCTGAAGGTGCTCGACTCGATCCATCTCGCGCGCGCCCAGCTGATGCTCTTCGCGGGCAGCCGCGAGAAGGCCCGGCAGGCCGCCGAAGACCTGCTCAAGGACGTGCCGGCCAGCCCGCTGGTCCGCGAAGCCACCCGCACCCTCGCCATCGCGGCCTGGGGCGACGGCTCCTATCGCCTCGCCGCCACGCACCTCGCGACGCTCGCCGACAGCAGCGTCGAGCCCGAACGCGCGCAACTTCGCATCGCCGCGGCGGACTGCCTGTTCCTCGCCAAGGACTTCGTCCTGGCCGAGAAAGCCTACGCGTCGCTCCAGAAGGACGCCGCCGACACCAAGATCTCGGAAGACGCCTTCCATCAGCGCATCCTCTGCCTGCTGGAGACCAGCGACGAGATCAGCGCATGGAACCGGACGACCGAAGTGATCGAGGAAGCCGCGCGCTCCAACCGCACCCGCACCCGCGAACCGATCTGGACCGCCGTCTGGAATCTCGTCGAAGACATGCGCAAGGCCAACCATTCCGCCGACGCGGACCGGCTGCTGGCCCGCCTGACCCCGCTCATCCAAGGCGCCCGCATCGACTTCGAGCTGCGTTTCGCCTGGCAACGCGCGCTGCTGGCGATCGCCAACAACAATCCGGGCGAAGCCTCGCGGCTGGCGGATGAGATCGGGCGCCGGCTGGCGAACCTCCCGGCCGACGAGCCCTTGGCGGAACTACGCAAGGCCGCCCCGGAACTGCGCGGGCACGCCGCGCTCCTCAAGGCGCGCACGGCCCTGAACTCCAACGCCGCCAAAGGACTCGACGAACTTGTCGCCCTCCGGAGCCAGTTCGGCAAGGTGCCGGCCGCCGCGGCCTCCTACCTCGTCGAAGGCCGCCATCTGGCCTCCGTCGGACGGCACGCCGAAGCGCAGGCGCGCTTCGAATCCCTCGCCAAGGAATTCCAAGGCGAAGCCGCGCTGAATGAGTTCGCCGCCCTCGGCCTCTACGAAGCCGCCGAGCAAGCCGTGCTCCAGGCTCCGACGGACGGAGAGAACAAGCTCAAGGACGCCGTCGAGCTCCTCGAACGCTTCACCGAGACCTACCCGCAGAACGCCCTCATCTTCCGCGTGTCGCTTCGCCGGGCCGAGATCCTCCGCTCGCTCGGGCAGTTCGACAAGGCGTTGCTCGTGCTCGAAGGCCTGATCCGCGACAAGCCGACCGACCCGGCTCGCCCCCAGGCGGAGATGGCCAAGGCGGACTCGCTCTTCGGACTCGCCCAGCTCCGGCGCGACCGCAACGGCCAGCTCGACCGCCAACGCGTCTCCCGCGCGGCCGCGGCCTACGAACGCATCGCCGAAGCCTGGGCCAAGGATTCCGAGGACGTGAAGATCGAAGCATGGTACAAGTGGGCGCTGACGCTCGTCGAACGCGCCAAGACCGAGACCGGCCTCGAAGCCGCCGCCACGCGCGGCGAGGCCCGCAAGATCCTGCTGCGCTCGCTCGCCACCCTGCGCGAGGCCTCCGCCCGCGCCGCGGCCGAAGCGACCGGACGGTTCTCGTCCGAAGGCCGTCTGTGGCTCTCCCGCTCGATCCTGCTGATGGGCGAGACCTGCGAACAGGACGGCGACCGCAGCGAGGCCATCGCGGCCTATAAGATCATCGTCACCGTCAACCAAGGCCAGCCGGCCGGACTGTCGCGACTGCCGGGCCAGTCGACCGCCGAAAGCAAACTTGCGACCTTGCGTAATTCGTCGTCCAATCCCGCCAAGCCCCAATGAGCAGCCGCTTCTCCTTTCCTTTCGACGCCGGACCTTTCGTCTGGCTGCTCCTGGTGCTCGCCTTCCTCGCCCTCGTCTTCGTCGTCGAACGCGCCATGTTCCTGCATCGCGGCCTCGTCCTTTCCTCCGACTTCATCGAAGGCGTCCGTAACAACCTTCGCGCCGGACGCCCCCTCGAAGCCTTGGCCGCCTGCGAGGAATCACCCGGCCCCGTGCCCCGCGTGGTGAAGGCCGCCCTGCTCCGCTCGTCCGGAGGGGAAGACGCCATGCGGGCCGCCGCAACGGAAGCCGCGCTGCTCGAGCTCCCCGTGCTCGAACGTCGCCTCGGCACCATCGCCTCCATCGGTCGCATCGCCCCCCTGCTAGGACTGGCCGGCGCGATCTTCTCCGGATTCAACCTCGCCACGGCGCTCCGCGACGGCAGCGTCTACGCTTCGGCCAACGGCCTGCTGGCGGAAGTCCAGGCCGCCCTGGCCACGGCAGGCTTCGCCATGGTCATCGCCGCCGCCTGCGCGATGGCTCACCACTTCCTGGTCGGCCGCGTCCGCTCGATCGTGACCGAGATGGAGATCGCCGCCCATTCCATCATCACGTTCGTGCGCCACGAGCTGCCCGAAGAGAAGCCTCGCCAGAGCTGAGATGCGGACGCCCCTGGGAGTATTGGAGAAAGTACGGCCGGCCGACCAAGGCCTGGATTTCGTGCCCTTCGCCCTGGCCTTGGTCTGCGCCGCGCTCGCCTACGCCCTTTCGGCCGAATTCGTCTTCGCCCCCGGAATGTATGTCGGCTTCGACAGCCGCCAAGGAGCCGTCTCGCAGACGCTGAAGACGCCCAAGCTGACGACCGGCGACCTGGCGCGCACCTCCCTGACCGTCACATTGGTCTCCGCACGCGGAACCGGCGTCTTCGTCGTCGCCGGACGTGTCGTCGACCGCGACGGCCTTGGCGCCGAACTGCGCCGCGTAGCCGCGGCGGGCGGCTCGGCCCGTCCCGTCCTGATCAAGGCCGACGCCTCCCTGACCATGCAGGGCTTCCTTGAAGTCTGCGAACTCGCCCGCAACGCAGGTTTTCCGGGCGTGCTGGTCGCCGCCGACGAACGCTGATTCGCGGTTGCCAGAGCCGAGGCGGGTAGAACATTCTCCGGCCAAGTGTCCTCCCCTGCGCCCATCAACCCCGTGAACCCCGTGCCGCCGAGCCACATCGGCATCATCATGGACGGCAACGGACGCTGGGCAGCCGCCAAAGGACTGCCCCGGCTAGAGGGCCATCGCCGCGGCGCAGAGCGCCTGATCGAGATCATCGACGCATGCATCGACTCCGGCGTCGGCACCCTCACGGTCTTCGCCTTCTCCGCCGAGAACTGGAAGCGTCCGCTCGAGGAGGTCAGCGGCCTCTTCAAGCTCGGCGAATGGATCCTGCGCGCCCACCTCGCGCGGCTCGAGAAGCGCAACGTGCGGCTCCGCGTCATCGGCGACATCTCGGCCCTGCCGGAATTCGTCCGCGCGCCGCTCGAGGACGTCATCAAGTCCAGCAAGGACAACACCGCCTTCACGCTGGTCGTGGCCCTGAACTACGGCGCCCGACAGGAGATCGTGGCCGCCGCGCAGTCCATCGCCACCGACGTGGCCGCCGGCAAACTCAAGCCCGGCGAAGTGGACTGGTCCTCCGTCGAAGCCCGCCTGCAGACCGCCGGCATGCCCGACCCTGACCTGATCATCCGCACTTCGGGCGAATTCCGGCTGAGCAATTTCCTGCTCCTGCAGTCCGCCTACGCCGAGATCGTGTTCGCCTCGGTCTTCTGGCCCGACTTCGACAAGGCGCAATTGAAGCTCGCGCTCGCCGAATACGCCAAGCGGGAACGACGTTTCGGTCAGACCCGCGAACAGCTCCAGACCACCGCCAAGGCATGAAAGACCGCGCCCTCAGTACCATCGGCCTCTGGGTCGTCGTCGGCCTGGTCATCTGGGTCGGCGGATTCTTCTCGGTCGCCGAACAGGCTTCCTTCGGCTTGCTGGCGCTGATCATCTGCGCCGCGCAATACGAGTTCTACCAGCTCGTGCGCGCCATCCCCGGCGTAGGACGCCCCAACCTCTCCGGAATCGTCGCCGGCCTCGCGCTGCACTTCGGCCTGTTCTTCCTCGCCACCGAAGAAGCCCGCGCCAACAGCCTGCTGACAGGCGGCGCCGTCGTCGTCGGACTCCACCTGCTCTCGCTCCTGCGCCACCCCGGCGAAGCACCGGCGCTCCTGCGCCGTTTCCCGACGCTCTACGGCTTCGCCTACCTTCCGTTCATGCTGTCCTCGCTGATCGCGATCGCCCGCATGAAGGACGGCCACCTGCTGACCGCCAAGTCGGTAGGACTCTACTACGTGGTCTGGGTCTTCGTCGCCACGAAGTTCACCGACGTCGGCGGCCTCGTCTTCGGCGTCCCCTTCGGCAAGCACAAGATCGCACCGACCATCAGCCCCGCCAAGAGCTGGGAAGGATGCGTCGGCGGACTCGCGACCTCCGCGGCGGCCTCGGCGCTCTTCGCATGGTTGCTGCGCGCAAGCTTCGGCATCGCCTTCATGGTGCCTTGGAAAGCGGCCGTCCTCGCGCTCCCGCTCGCGGTGCTCAGCATCCCGTCCGACCTCGTCGAGTCCGTGTTCAAACGCCTGGCCGGCGCCAAAGACTCGGGGGCCACGATCCCGGGCATCGGCGGCGCGCTCGACCTGATCGACAGCATGGTGCTGACCTCGCCCGCGGCGCTCATCCTGCTTTCGTACTGCCTGGACTGGGCCAAGCGCGCCGGATGACCGAGCCGGCTCCAGCGATCCATATCCTGACGGGGCCGACCGCCGTCGGCAAGACGGAGACGGCGCTACGCTGGGCGGAAACGAACGACGCCGAAATCCTCTCTTGCGATTCGGTCTGCGTTTATCGCGGAATGGACATCGGCTCGGCCAAGCCGACCGCCGACGAACAGCGCCGCATCCGGCATCACGGACTCGACCTCGTCGACCCCGACGAACGCTACTCGGTATCGCAATACGTCACGATGGCCCGCGCGGCGATCGCCGGCGCCCATGGTCGCGGAAAGCGCCTGCTCGTGACCGGCGGCAGCGGTTTCTACCTGGCAGCCTTCTTCGGCCCGGTCACCGATGAGCTCGAAATCCCGCAGGCCATCACCGACGAGGTCCGCACGCTCCAATGCCAAGGCCTGCCCTCGATGCTCCTCCGCCTCCGCGAAATCGAAGGCCAGAAACTCCCCGATTGGCTGGATGTCCAAAATCCCATCCGGGTCGCCAAAGCCCTCGAACGTCGCCTCGCATCCGGCCGGACCCTCGACGCGCTACGCGATGAATTCCTGACCCGAAAGGGCCCTTTCTCCGACCATCAGGTCACCTTTGAGCTCCTCGAACGAACGGATGCGGACTTAAAGGCCCGAATCGCGGCCCGAACCAACCTGATGCTGCGCGACGGAATCATCCGAGAGTCAGAGCACCTCCTGGAGATGAAATTAGACCCCGAGCTGACTTCGGCTCGCGCAGTCGGCTACCGGGCCGTCATGGACTGGCTAGGGGGCGGGAAACGCGTGGCGATGAGCGGCCTGGCCGAACGCATCAACCTCGACACCTGGGCCTTGGTTCGAAAACAGCGCAAATGGTTCCGTAGGCTGGGCCTAGCCCAAGACGCAGAATAAAGGCTTTTAGGCCATTTTCAGACCCAGCAGAGGGTGACTATTTTAAAAAAGGGTCGTTTATGGCATTTTACCGCCTCCATCCTTGCAACCCCCTGTTTTTTGACCATTTTCGGGGCGAACCCCCTACCCACCTAAACCATGCCCCTGAAACTCGGCCAGCCTCTCCCTGAAATCTCCCTCAAGCAGAAGACCGACGCCGGTCTGGTCGATGTCAGCCTCCGTCGTAACGTCGGCAAGGGTAAGACCGTCATTCTCTTCGTCCCCCTCGCCTTCACCGGCGTCTGCACCGACGAACTGTGCAAGGTCACCGGCCTCCTCGACGAGTACAAGAAGCTCGGAGCCGACGTCATCGCCATCTCGGTCGACTCTCCCTTCGCGCAGGAAGCCTGGGCCAAGCAGGCCGGCATCAGCCTCACCCTTGTCTCCGACTTCAACCGCGTCGCCCTCAAGGCCTTCAAGGTCAAGGATGCCCGCGTGATTCCCGAGAAGACCGGCCTCCTCAACGTGGCCAAACGCTCCGTCTTCGTCGCCGACAAGGCAGGCAACGTGATCCACTCCGAAGTGAAGCGCGACCCGGCCTCCATGCCGAACTTCGCCAAGATCAAGAAGGCCGTCGAAGCCTAATCGCCAGCACGGCTTATTTGAAGGCGGTCGGGC
>CAIWNE010000116.1 GCA_903913915.1 uncultured Opitutia bacterium | reverse complement strand
CGCGAGTCGACGGCAATCTTGGTGCGGTAGCCTGGGTCGCGGGCCATGGCGGCGATGGTGACGGTCTTGTCGGCAATTTCAGCGACCTCGAGTTCGAGGAGGCGGCGGACGAACGCCGGGTTGGCGCGGGACAGCACGAACTCGCGGCCGCGCTGCGGGTCTTCGCGGATCTCGAGGAGGAGGCAGCGGATGCGGTCGCCGGTGCGGAATTCGTCGCCATGGCAGCGTTCCTTGTGGGTGAGGACGGCTTCGGCGGTGCCGAGTTCGATCACGACGTTGCCGCGCTCGGTGCGACGGACGGTGCCGGTGACGATGTCGCCTACCTTGTCCTTATACTCCTGGAAGACCTGGTCCTTCTCGATCTTGCGGAAGCGCTGGTTGAGCAGCTGCTGGGTGGTCTTGGCGGCGATGCGGCCGAGGTCGGCCACGTTGATGGGCTTGCGGACTTCCTGTCCGACCTGCACGTCGGCCTCGATGAGGGAGGCGGCGACCGGGTTGATCTCCTGGAGCGGGTCCGACACGGAGTCGGTCACGCGGAGGACGACGAAGGCGTCGAGCTTGCCGGAGACGGGGTCGGCGTCGATCTCCACGTTCTGGCCGGCCATGACCGACTTCTCGACGGAGGACTTGATGGCCTCGACGATCAGGGCGCAGGCCTCTTCTTTTTTGATGTTCTTCTCCTTTTCGAGATATTGGAGGAAGGGTTTGATATCGACGCTCATGGTGATGGGTGCGGGTTTTCGGTGAAATGATTTGGGGACAAAAAAAGCGGGTCCGGCAGGACCCACCTCGGTGAAGGTGAACTGACGCCTACCTTGGGCGCCCCCCGGGGGATGTCAAGTGCGGTAAGCCCGGCCGGCCGGAGGGTTCCGCTTGCCCCCCGGGGGTCTTCTCGGAACCTTCCCCCCATGGCCGACGAAAAAGTAATCTTCACGATGACGGGGGTCACGAAGTACTTCGAAAAGAAACCCGTTTTCCGGGATATTTCCCTGTCCTATTACTATGGGGCGAAGATCGGGGTCCTCGGGCTCAACGGTTCGGGCAAGTCCACGCTGCTCAAGATCATGGCCGGTGAGGACAAGGAGTTCGATGGCGCGATCAGCCAGGTGCCCGGCTACACCCTCGGCTACCTCGCCCAGGAGCCGCGCCTCGACGAGCACCTCACGGTCCAGGAGTGCGTGATGCAGGCCGCCGGCCCGATGAAGGCCTTGCTCGAGGAATATGACGAGACGTTCGTGAAGGTCTCCGAGACCGACGACGCGAAGGAGCAGGAGAAGATCCTGGCCCGTCAGGGCGAGATCCAGACGATCCTCGACACGCGCGGCGGATGGGACCTCGACGCCCGCATCGAGATGGCGATGGAAGCCCTGCGTTGCCCGCCCGGCGACGCGGTGGTCTCCGCGCTCTCGGGCGGCGAGAAGCGCCGCGTGGCGCTCTGCCGCCTGCTGCTGATGGAGCCGGACATCCTCCTGCTCGACGAACCGACCAACCACCTTGACGCCGATACGGTGGCCTGGCTCGAACGCCACCTGCAGGGCTACAAGGGCACGGTCATCGCGATCACGCACGACCGCTACTTCCTGGACAACGTCGCCGGCTGGATCCTCGAGCTCGACCGCGGCCGCGGCATCCCGTGGAAGGGCAACTATTCTTCCTGGCTCCAGCAGAAGCAGCAGCGCCTGGAGATGGAGGAGAAGCAGTCCGCCGCCCGCTCCCGCTCGATGGAGCGCGAGCGCGAGTGGGCCGCGGCTTCGCCCAAGGCCCGCGTGGCCAAGAACAAGGCCCGCCTCCGCGCGTACGAGCAGATGCTCACGCAGGACCAGAACCAGCAGGAGAAGGCCGCCGAGATCTGGATCCCGCCCGGCCCCCGACTCGGCGGCGCCGTCATCGAGGCCCGCGGCCTGTCCAAGGGCTACGGCGACCGCATCCTGATGGACGACGTGAACTTCACGCTGCCCGCCGGCGGCATCGTCGGCGTGGTCGGCCCGAACGGCGCCGGCAAGACGACGCTCTTCCGCATGATCACGGGGCAGGAGAAGCCCGACAAGGGCACGCTCACGGTCGGCGAATCGGTGAAGATCGCCTATGTCGACCAGTCGCGCGATTCGCTCCCGGCCGATGCGCCGCTCTGGTCCGCGGTCTCCGACGGGCAGGAGATGGTCCATCTCGGCAAGATCATGGTGCCGGCCCGCGCCTATGCGGCGCGCTTCGGCTTCACGGGCGACGTCCAGCAGCGCAAGGTCGGCGTGATGTCCGGCGGCGAACGCAACCGCATCCACCTCGCCCGTCTCATCAAGGCCGGCGCCAACGTGCTGCTGCTCGACGAGCCGACCAACGACCTCGACGTGAACACGATCCGCGCGCTCGAAGACGCCCTCGAGGGTTTCGCCGGTTGCGCGGTGATCGTGACGCACGACCGCTGGTTCCTCGACCGCGTGGCCACCCATATCCTCGCGTTCGAGGACGACAGCACGGTGTTCTGGCACGAAGGCAACTACGGCGACTACCTCGAGGACCGGCGCAAGCGCCTCGGCCTCGAGTCGGACACGCCGCGACGTCCGAAGTACCGCCGGCTTACGCGCTGAGCCGCTTCGCGGCCTTAAGCCTTTGTCTCCAGGCTCCGGCGGTCGCCGCGAGCGTGGTCAGCTGCAGGTCGCTCATGCGCCATCCCCAGTTGCCCTGCGGGTTGCCGGGCGTGTTGAAGCGCGCCTCGGCGCCCAGGCCGAGCAGGTCCTGGACGGGGATGAAGGCGGCGATGCCCGGCGAGGCCAGCGCGGCTTCGGCCAGCGTGACATGTGGCGCGTCCATCGGGCCGAAGACGGCCTCGGCGCGCGCGCGTTCCTCGGCGGAGGCCTGCGCGTACCAGCCGACGACGGTGTCGTTGTCGTGCGTGCCGGTATAGACGACGCGGTCCGCGGTGATGTTCTCCGGGAAGTGAGGGTTGCCTTCGGGCGGACCGCCGAAACCGAATTGCAGCACCGACATCCCGGGCAGTCCGGACGCCTTGCGCAGGACGTCGACGCCGGGCGAGAGCAGGCCCAGGTCTTCGGCGACGAGCGGCAGTCCGGCAAGGGCGCCGGTGAAGGCGAGGCCGGGGCCGTCGCACCACTGGCCTTCGCGGGCGTTGGGCGCGCCGGCGGGCACGCTCCAGAAATCATGGATGCCACGGAAGTGGTCGATGCGGATCGCGTCGAACAGCTCGAGGTCGTGATGCACGCGGGCCTTCCACCAGGCGAAGCCGTCCGCGGCGTGGCGCTCCCAGGCGTAGAGGGGGTTGCCCCACAGCTGGCCGTCGGCGGCGAAGTAGTCGGGCGGCACCCCGGCCACGGCGGTCGGCCGGCCTTGCTCGTCGAGTTGGAAGAGTTCGGGCCGCGTCTTGGCGTCGCAGCCGTCGGCGGAGACGTAGATGGGTTCGTCGCCGAAGAAGCGGACGCCTTTGGCGTGGGCGTAGTCTCGGAGGGCGCGCCACTGCTCGGCGAAGAGGAACTGCAGCACCTCGGCTTCGTTGACGAGTTCCGGTGGGGCGTCGTGCGCGGTCCACTTGTTCGGCGCGGCGAAACCGTTGGCTTCGCGCAACGCGGAGAAGCGGCACCAGGCGCCGAGCCAGCCCGCCTGCTTCTCGCGGAAGCGTTTGAACGAGGCGTTCTGCTTAAGGATGACGGCCCCTCGGCGGGCGGCCAGCTGCAGCGCGGGACGCAGTTCGTTCCAGAGTCGGCCGTAGTCGGTGCGCCCGTCGCTGCCCCGACGCAACGTGGCGATCTCCTCGGACGTGAGCAGTTTCCGTGCGGCGAGGTCGGCGAGGTCGAGCAGGTAGGGGTTGCCGGCGAAGACCGACAGGGCCTGGTAGGGCGAATCGCCGTAACCGGTGGGGCCGAGCGGGCAGACCTGCCACCAGGTGAAGCCGGCGGAGGCGATGATGTCGACGAAGCGGCGGGCCTCGGCGCCGAGCGAGCCGACGGGGCCTTCGCCGGGCAGTGCGGTCGGATGAAGCAGGACGCCGGCGCTGCGCCTCGGGAAGGCGTGGCAGGCGAAAGGCTTGTCGGCGGAAGGCCCCGTCGCTTGGGCGCCTCGGGGGGCGCTCATCTTAGCGGAGCTGGACGTGGTGCTTCGAGCGGAGGTCATCGATCCAGGCCTGGATGGCGATCTTCATGCCGATCTGGCGGACCTTGCCTTCGATTTCAGCCATGACTTCAGGGTCGCTGACGGGGGCGTAGCCTTTCGGGCGTTCGGCTTCGCGGCTGACGATCACGTAGATGGGGGAGGAACCGACGTCGAACTTCAGAGGGTCGGAAATCTCGCCGACCTTGAGGGTCTTGAGCTTGGCGGTGACGGTCTCGTTGAGGTCCTCGAGGTTGCGCCAGCCGGCGTCGCCTCCTTTGCTGGCGAAATCGTCGGTGCTGATGCGGGCGGCGACATCGGCGAATCCTGGCGTGCCGACGATCTTCTTGCCGCCGACTTTGTAACGTTCTAGCGTCGCGGGGATCTTCTCCGGATGGCGGAGGGCGTCGGACCAGGCGGCCGCGCGGGCGGCGGTCTCCTCGGGTTTCTCGGCGGCGCCCTGCGTGAGGGTGATCTGGCGGAGCTTGACCTGCTCCTTGCGCACGAAGTCGGCCTTGTTCTTGTCGTAGTACTCCTGGATCTTGCCGGGATTGACGTCCCAGGCCGCCTTGCGGATCTGGCCGACCATGTATTCGAAGATGATGCGGTCCTCGATGAACTTGCGGTAGGCGAGGGGCGTGGTGCCGGCCGCGCGCAGCGAGGCGACGAAGCGGTTGCGGTCGCCGTTGAAGTCGCGGCGGATGGTTTCCTCGATGTCGGCGTCGATGTAGGAGGAGGGAAGCTTGGCGGTGCTGGCGTGGAACTCGGCGATCACGAGCTGGCGTTCGGTGATGGATTTGAGGGTCTCCTCGGCCGCCGTGCCCAGGGCTTTGTCGAACTCGGCGTCGGTCTTGGTGCCGGCGCGGATCTGGCCGACGATCGGGTCGATCTGCTTGCGGATGTCCGACAGGGTGATGCCGGTGCCGTCGGCGTCCGCGGCGATGCGGTCGCTGTGCATCTCGGACCAGCGCTTGGCGGCGGCCTCCTCCAGCGTGGGCTGCTTGACCTGGCCGCAAGCGAAGGCGGCGGTCAGGGCGAGCAGGCTGGAGAGCAGGAAGGATTTCATCGGGCGTTGGGAGCGGGCAGCCTTGAGAGGAAGCCTCGGATTTCCTTCAGTTTCCGCAGGGGGTCTCTCACGGTCAAGCGGGGAAACCTGTTGCCGACGAGAATAGGCTCCGGCGCGCGTCCGGCGGCGGCCGCGAGGCAGCGGATGACGGCGCCGTCGGTCGTCACCGAAACGACATGTTTCTCCTCCGCGAGGCAGCGGATCTCGGTCAGGCTCAGCAGGGCGTCCGCTTCCGGAGGGAGCTTGCCGTAGCGGTCCTTGAGCGACGTGCGCAGCTCGGCGACCTCGGCGGCGTCCAGGGCCAGGGCGATGCGCCGGAAGGCCTCGATGCGCAGGCGCGTCTCCGGGATCCAGTCGGAAGGCAGGGTGGCGGTGAGCAGCGGGACGTCGCCGTCGCCGCTGTTCGTCTGCTCGGTGCCGAACGCGGCCTGGGTGTGGTCGATGAAGTCGAGCTGCACCTCGCAGCGGTCGATGACCGCGCCCTTGTCGCCGCGCAGCTTGGAGACGCTGCGCCGCAGGAGCTGGCAGTAGAGGTCGAAGCCCACCGTCGCGACGTGGCCGCTCTGCGCCGCGCCGAGGATGTTGCCGGCGCCGCGCAGCTCGAGGTCGCGCATGGCGATGCGGAATCCGGCGCCGAGCTGGTTGTACTGCCGGATGGCGGAAAGGCGGCGGTGCGCCGTGCCGATGAGCGCGGCGTGGCGGTGCAGGAACAGGTAGGCGTATGCCTGCCGGTTGAACCGGCCGACGCGTCCGCGGAGCTGGTAGAGCTGCGCGAGGCCGAAACGGTCGGCGCCTTCGATGATCAGCGTGTTGCAGTTCGGGATGTCGAGGCCGGTCTCGATGATGGTGGTGCAGACGAGCACGTCGTATTCGCCGGCGACGAACGCCGACATGACTTCCTCGAGCTGGCCGGCCGGCATCTGGCCGTGGCCGACGATGAGGCGCGCCTTGGGCAGCAGCGCGGCCAGGCGCTCGGCGACGGCCTGGATGGTCTCGACGCGGTTGTGCAGGTAGAAGACCTGGCCGCCGCGGGCGAGCTCCGCCTTCACGGCGTCGCGCACGAGCTTCTCGTCGTAGCTGCGCACGATGGTGCGGATGGGCAGGCGCTCGCGCGGCGGAGTCTCGATGACGCTGAGGTCGCGCGCGCCGACGAGCGCGAGGTAGAGCGTGCGCGGGATCGGCGTGGCGCTCATGGCGAGGACGTCGACCTCGGTGCGCAGCTGCTTGAGGCGCTCCTTGTGGCGCACGCCGAAGCGATGTTCTTCGTCGATGATGACCAGCCCGAGGCGGCCGAAGCGGGTGCCGTCCGACAGCAGGGCGTGCGTGCCGACGACGATGTCGACCGTGCCGGCTTCGGCGCGCGCCCGGACGTCGGCCTTCTGCCTGGCGGTGCGGTAGCCGCTGAGGAGTTCGACCGAGACGGGCCAGCGGGCGAGGCGTTCCTTGAAACTCTCGAAGTGCTGCTGGGCGAGGACGGTCGTGGGCGCGAGGATCGCGACCTGGCGGCCGCCGAGCACGCACTTGAAGGCCGCGCGCAGGGCGACCTCGGTCTTGCCGAAGCCGACGTCGCCGCTGACGAGGCGGTCCATGGGGGCGGGACGCTCCATGTCGGCCTTCACGTCGATGATCGCGCGCGTCTGGTCCGGCGTCTCGCGGTGGGGGAAGGAGCGTTCGAATTCGCCCATCCACGCGTTGTCCGCGTCCTTGGGATGGGCGATGCCCGGCTGGGTCGAACGCGCGGCCTGCATGGCCAGCAGCTGCGCGGCGAGGTCGGCGGTCGCCTTCTCGGCGGCCTTGCGGGACTTCTCCCAGCCGCCTCCGCCGAGCTTGGAAAGCTTGGGGTGCGCACGACCGATGCCGATGTAGCGCGTGAGCAGGTGCGACTCCCGGACGGGGAGATGCAGCATCGACTTCTCGGCGAACTCGAGCCCGATGAAGTCCTCGGTGCGGCCGTTGTTTTCGTGCGCCTTGATGCCGCGGAAGAGGCAGACGCCTTGGGTCGCATGCACGAGCGCGTCGCCGTCGGCGAGTTCGCCGAAGTCGAGCGCGCGGCCGACGGCGGCGCGGATGGCGGTGCGTCGGCGGGGCAGGACGGCGAGCGGCCGCTTGCGACGTCCGAAGAGCTCGCGTTCGGTGAGCAGGAGCAACCCGTCCTTGAGCAGGCCGGGCAGCTTGCCTGGGGCGACGATCACGCCGCCGCCGAAACGTCCGTGGAGGACGCGCGGGGCGAAGCCGCGGATCTTCGTCGCCGCGACGTCGGCGTTCAGGCGGTCGACGGATCCGTCGGTGTCGCCCGCGAGCAGGCAAGGCCGCCCATCCTTGGCGATCGAGGCCGCGGCCCGCAGCAGGGCGGGGCGGGTCTCGGCGCTGTCGGCGGCCGAGCCGATGAGGAGGGATTCGGCCGGCGTCGATTCGAGCGCGAGCGCCGCGTAGCCGGCCGGAGCTTCGTCCGTCTCCTCGAGCACGAGTTCGTCGAACTTGGCCGAAGGCAGTTCGGAGCAGAGGACGTCCTCGTGGCAGCGGTCGACGGAGACGATGAGCGCGTCCGGCGGCAGGTGGCGGAAGAAGGGGGCTTCGGGTGCGGAGCCGGAATCGTCGCGCGGCGCGCAGATGACCAGGCCGTCGACCTCGCCTTCGCTGCGCTGGGTCGCCGGATCGAACGGACGGAGGGATTCTACCGTGTCGCCGAAGAGGTCGATGCGCACCGGCATCTGCGCGTTGAGCGGATAGACGTCGAGGATGCCGCCGCGCAAGGCGTATTCGCCCGGCTGTTCGCAGAGCGCCTCGTGGGCATAGCCGAAGTCTTCGGCGAGACGCTTCGCGAAATCGCGGAGCGCGAGCTTCTCGCCCTTGCGGACGACGATCTCGGCCTTGGCGGTGGCCTCCGGAGCCGGCGAGCGTCGGGTGAGCGAGCCGGGCGTGCAGGCGATGAGCAGCGGCCGCTTGGCGTCATGTCCGCCATGACGGAGGAGCGAAAGTACGCCGAGGAGGTCGCAGTCGGCTTCGAACGCCGGCACGGCGGCGTCGGCTTCGGTCAACGTGCGGGCGACCGGCTGGGCGGAGTTGAGCAGCGTCAGCAGCTGGGCGGTCTCTTCGGCGAAGGTCTCGGCGGCGCCGAGGTTCGAGGCGAGGAAGACGATGACGCCGCGGTCGGCGCCTTCCGAGCAGGCGCAGGCGGCCCAGGCGTGCGCGGGCACGCCGGTCAGGGCACGGCGTGGCTGAGCGGACATGGGGCCTATCGAGGCGGGAAGCCCCGATGCGTCAAACCCAACCCCTCACTTCAGGACCGCTTCGGCGATTTCCTCCCAGAGCTCGTCGATCTGGGCGGGTTTCTTCACCGGTCGGCCGGCTTCGATGAACCAATAGCGGGCATTGCCGAGGTCGCCTTCGATGAGGTGGAGGAGCGCGTGGATCCAGGATCCCATGGGCGTCCCGATGTCCTGCGCGATGCCGTGCGCCGCATCCCAGTCGCCTTTTTTCGTGAACCAGAGCGCCTTCGCTTCAGGCGAAATCCCGGCCGGAGGCTTGCTGTCACCTGCCGCGGAAGCCTTGAGTTGCGCGGGAGTCATCGCTTAGCGGCTGGGGTTCAGCCGCGCCAGGGTGTCCGAAGCCTCGGAAGGGAGGTCCTTGATCAGCTTGAGGGCCAGTTCCTGGCCGGCCTGCACATCCTCGAGCCACATGTTCTTCTCGAGCTTGCGCAGATGCTCGACGTCTTCCGGCTTCGCCTCGATCTCGATGAGCACGAGGCGCCAGGCGTAGGCCTGCTGGAGGTCTTTCGGCGCCATGTTGCCGGCCTCGTAGCGATCGGCTAAGGCGCGGATCGAGATCGGGTCGCGGCGGGTCGCGGCGCGGGTGTAGTGTTCGACGGCCAAGCGGTAGTTCTGGGGCAGGCCGGGCTGGCCGGTCTCGTAGGCTTGGGCGAGTTCGCGCAGGCTGTGGCGGTCTCCGGCGTTGGCGCCGAGCTGGTACTGCTCGTAGGATGCCTTGAGGAGTTCGGAGCGTCTGTCTTGCTGGAGTTTGGCGTCCGCGGCGTCCTTGGCCGGGCTGATGGCTTCGGCTTCGGCCTTCGCGATGTCGCCGAGCATGCGGTAGCCCATCGGCTGACCTTTGTCGGCGGCGCGGTTCGCCCATTCTTTCGCCTTCGTCAGGTCCCTGGCGGTACCGGCGCCACGGAGGTAATAAAGCGAGAGCACCGCCATGGCCCGCGGGTGGCGGTTCTCGGCGGCTCTCTGCGTCCACCTGAAGGCGACGCCGATGTCATCGCTGATCTGCAGGTCGCTCGGCGCGTATTTGGTATGCCGCAGGGCGTAGATGTATTGGGCTTGGGAATTGCCAGCCTCGGCGAGCCGCAGGAGTTCCGCGGGCTTGGCATCGGCCTTGAGTTCGCTGACGTAACGGTCGTGGAGCTCGTTGGGCAGCTGAGCGATCGGCACTTCCCATTGGTTGGAGAGGTCGACGATGAGGATCGTGCCGACGGCGGCGGCGATGAGGTAGGGACGGAGCCGGAGCAGTTTGCGGCGCATGGGACGGCCCGTATCCAAGTCGGTCGACGGATGAAGGCAAGGGGAGTTCGATTGCGGGTATGGAAGAATCCCCGCACGGCCTTGATTACGTCCGGGGCTTGGCCATCGTACGGTCATCGCCCCGTCGCCCATGCGTCACCTCGCCCTGTTCCTCTGTCTTGCCGCTTGCGCGCAGGAGCCGCCCGTCGTCCTCGGTCACGGCGGCCTGCGCTATGCGGTAGACCTGAAGTGGGCCAAGGCGGATCCGGCCGTCGCCCCGGTGGTCAATTCGCATGCCTTGGCCGAGGATAAGGCGGGGCGCATCTATCTCGTCACCGACCACCCGAAGAACGACTTCATCGTCTTCGAGAAGGATGGGCGTTATGTCCGTTCCATCAGCGCCGGGCTCGGCGGCGGCCATGGCCTGGAGATCTTCGAGAAGGACGGCGTGGAGTACCTCGTGCACGTCGACTCCGGCTGGCACATGGCGGCCGAAGGGTGGAATCCTTCCGCGGTCGAAGGGCGCGTCACCTTGCTGACGACCGAGGGCAAGGTCGTGCGCAAGTTCCCGACGCCCAGGGAGCTCGGCCTGAGCGACGGCAAGTTCATGCCCTGCGATGTCGCCTGGACGCCGGCGGGCACGTTGCTCGTCGCCGATGGCTACGGCTCCAACTTCATCTACGAGTTCTCGCTCGAAGGAAAGTTGCTCAAGAAATGGGGCGGTCCGACCAAGGACGCCGCCAACCTCAGCAACGCGCACGGCATCTCCATCGACGCCGCCGATCCGCGCGGTCCGCTGGCCTGGGTGCCTTCGCGCAGCCAGAACCAGGTCAAGGCGTTCACCTTGGACGGCAGGCATGTCGACACCATCGATCTGCCGGGCGCCTTCGCCGGCCAGCTGTGCTTTCGCGGCGACAAGATCTACGCCGCCGTCTGCTGGAGCAAGGACGCCAAGGGCAAGCGCCTGCCTCAGTCCGGTTTCGTGCTCGTGCTGGATCGCGCCAGCAAGAAGGTCCTCAGCGCGCCCGGCGGGAGCGAGCCCAGGTATGTCGACGGCAAACTCCAGCCGCTCAGCCAGGCCCAGCCGGTGTTCAAGCACGGCCATGACCTCTTCGTCGACTCCGCCGGCGACATCTACCTCGGAGAATGGAACGCCGACCGTCGTTATCCGTCCAAACTGACGTTGATGAAGTAGTCGTCGCCTTGACGCGCCTCTCCGCTGATCCCATTTACGATTCCGCCCCATGAGCCTCCGTTTCATCGTCGCCTTGCTTCTCCTGGTCTCCTCGCTGGGGGCGCAGGACAAGCCTGTCACCAAGCCCGGCGCCGTCATCCTCGACGAGGATTATTCCAAGCCGGAGGCGGCGGGCAAGTGGACCACGGTCGGCGGCCATTGGACGATCAAGGACGGCGTGCTGATGGGGACGGTCGGCGGCCATAAGTCGCCGGCCCTCGTCTATCCTCGTCGTTACCATGACGTCCTGCTGACGACCCGGTTCAAGCTGGTGGACAACATCTGCCTGATCGTGCGGTTCGAGGGCTGGCATGGCGCCCAGTCCGTCGGGCTGGTCATCTATCGCGACTCCATCTTGGTGCAGAAACTCCAGGCCCGTGATGACGTCCACACCGAGAAGGGCAAATTCGCCGACCTCGGGCGGGCCACGCAGAAGATCGACGCCGGCCGTTGGTATGACCTCACCGTCAGCGTGGTCGGGGATGAACTCAAGGCGTCCATCGAGGGCGGCGCTTCCGTTTCGGTGAAGAATCCCGGGTTCGACGTCGACCGCTCCGAGGTCGCCATCGTCTTCAGCGGCGGCGTCGGTTACCTCGGCAAGCTGAAGGCCGTCGTCCCGGGCCCCTGATCCTCAGGGCTGGCTAAGCCACTCGAGGTTGAACCGGGCCAGCGTGAGACGTCCGCCGGCCATCGCCGCTAAGCCCGGCGCGGTCCCCTTGCTTTCTCCGGCTCGTCCATAGAAGCAGAGGATCGTGCCGTCGCGGGTGACCGCCAGGTCGGAATAGGCGCTGGGGCCGGGCTCGATGCTCTTGTTCATCGGCCACGTCCGTCCTTCGTCGAGGCTGGTTTTCACGCTGAGATTCTTGCGGTCGCGGTTCTTTCCCGGCTCGGCCTTCCCCTTCGCCTTATCGAGGTTGTGCGGATTGGAGAAGAGGATGAGGTGCTGGTCCCGGAAGTCGTAGCGGGTCAGCCCGGCCATGCAGACGGGCTCCCAGAGGGCGTCGTCGAACCGCGGGGTGCTCCAGCCGGTCGCTCCGTCAGGACTGGTCGTCACCAGCCGTCGGTTGGTCTTCGATTCGCTGCGGATGTTCAGCATGACACGTCCGTCGGCAAGCTCCACGGCCGTCGCCTCGTTCGGGTCGATCCATTCGGCCGTCGAGGGGGCGGCGATCTCGCCCGCATGCCAGGACTTCCCTGCGTCATCGCTGTAGATCGTCGCGGCGACGCTCGGGTGGTGGCCGCCGTTCGAGCCGGTGCCAAGCGAAAGCCAGACGGGCGCGAGGAGGCGCCCGTTGCGGAGCTGGATCCCATGGTTCGGCCCAGTCGCAATGACCTTCCAGTCGTAGTTTGCGCGGAAACCCTCGAAGGCCCCCGTGATCTCGATGGGCGAGGTCCACGTGACGCCGTCGTCGTCGCTGCGCTGGTAGAAGCAGCGCATGTATTCGAGGCAGAAGAGCATGTGCAACGCGCCGGAGCGGTCGGCGATCACGACCGGGTTGTTGTAGGTGACGTCGGCCGGATCGACGTTCTTCATCCTCAGGGCGGTCGGGTTCTTGGTCTTCGGTCCGGGGACGTCCGCCACGCTTTTCGCTGGGCTCCAGGTCTTGCCGTCGTCGGTGCTGCGGCGGAGCAGGATGCGGATGTCGTCCCAATCCGAGACGCCGGCGCCCCGCTTGCGGGCCTCGCACCACGCGAGCACGCTGCCCTTCGCGGTCACGACGACGCCGGGGATGTGGTACACCTTGTAGGCCGGATCCTCGCCGCTCACGAAGAGGTCGATTTTCTCGATGAATGGCTCGGCGGCTCGCAACGATGCGATGAGAAGCAGGGTAACGACGAAGGTCAGGCGCATGGGGTTACGACAGGTCGGGGGAAGGCTGGTTCCTGCTCTCCGTCTCAGCTGATCAGCAGGAGTCGCGGTGAGCCGGGGTGGTTTTCGGGGGCGCGGTGGACGCACGGCGGCACTGGGCTGCCGGGCCAGCGCGTGGCGATGCGCCAGAGCGCGAACGTGCCGAAGGGGTAGGGCGTCGCGCCGGGCTTAGGCGCGTAGTGCGAGTCGTAGCTGTGCTCGTGCAGGAATTCCGCGAAGCCGGCGTCATCCGTGCCCCCGTATTCTTTCAGGAGCGCCGCGCGGATTTCGGGAATCTCGACCTTGAGCAACGCGTCTTCGTTGCGGAGGCCTTCGCTGCAGGCGCCGTGGTAGGTGCAGAGCCACGTGTCGACCTCGACCGGCGCGCTGTCGACGTGGAACGAGGTCACGTCCGTCGGCACCGTGCCGGCGTCCGGGCCGCGTACGCAGTCGTGCACGCAGTTGAGCGACGGGGCCAGGTCGTGGGCGCGCAGGAGCCGCTGGTCCGCGAGCATCGCCTCGGCGGCGAGGCGTCCCGCCGGCGTGAGGTCGAATCCGAGGAGGCGTTCGTCCTCGAGCGCGACGATCCCTGCGCCGGGGCCGAGCTTCGCGATGACCTCGGCGTAGTCGCCCGGGAGCGTGCGTTCCCAGCAGAACGCGTTGACGCCGTCGGCGAACCGCGTGGAACGCAGTTCCTCGAAGCTCCCGACGTGGCGCACGCGCGGCTGGCCGGCGCCGCTCACTTCAGCGCGAAGCGCTTGGCGAACTCCTTGGCGAGCGCGTCGTAGGCGACGGCGCCCGGGGAGTGGACGTCATACTGGAAGATCGTCTGGCCGTGGCTCGGGCACTCCGACAGGCGGATCGTGCGCGGGATCATCGAGTCCATGACGAGGGCGGGGAAGTGGGTCTTCACTTCCTCGACGACCTGGCGGGAGAGCTTCGTGCGCACGTCGTACATCGTCATCACGATCGCGCCGACGGTGAGCTTGTCGCTGGCGCCGGCGGCCTTGAGCTGGTCCACCACGCCGAGGATCTGGCCGAGGCCTTCCATCGCGAGGTATTCGGTCTGCAGGGTGACGATCAGGTGGTCCGACGCGCCGAGCGCGTTCATCGAGAGCATGCCGAGGGCCGGCGGGCAGTCGATGAGGATGGCCTTGTACTTGCCCGAGGTGACGACCGGAGCGAGGGCTTCGCGGAGGCGGCCGAGGTAGTTCTCGGCCTGGGAGAGTTCGGATTCGACGGCGGCGAGGTCCACCTCGGACGGGATCAGGTCGAGCTTCTCGGTGGACGTCGCGACGATCATGTCGGCGGCCTTGGCCTCGCCGTGCAGGACCTTGTAGAGCGACTTGCCTTCGGTCTTCTCGATGCCGAGCGCGCTGGTCGCGTTGGCCTGGGCGTCGAGGTCGATGATGAGGGTCGGGACGCCGAGGCGCGCGAGGCCGGCGCCGAGGTTCACGGTGGTGGTCGTCTTGCCGACGCCACCCTTCTGGTTCGCGATGGAGAAGACCTTGGCCACTTAGGCGTCCTCGATGGGGCGTTCGACTTCGGTCGGGGCTTCGTAGTCGATGCCGGCGAGGCCGAAGCCGAAGTTCTTCATGAAGTCGGACTGGTAGCCGGCGAAGTCGGCGTGCGCGTCGAAGGTCTCGGTCGTGACGTGGGGCCAGGCTTCGAAGACGGCCTTCTGGACGTCCGGCGCCATCTCCCAGTCGTCGATGCGGACGCGGCCGTTCTCGTCGAAGTCGAGGGCGTTGCCGTTGTACATCTGCTTCTCGAAGAGACGCTGGATCTGCTCGATGCAGCCTTCGTGCGTGCCCTTGGCCTTCATGATCTTGAAGAGCAGGGAGACAT
>CAIWNE010000115.1 GCA_903913915.1 uncultured Opitutia bacterium | reverse complement strand
TGGTGCCGGGGCTCGGGGCGAAGTTGCGGGCCGGGTCTTCGGCGTTGATGCGGCACTCGATGGCGTGGCCGGTCATCTTGATGTCCTTCTGGGAGAGCTCGAGCTTCTCGCCGCAGGCGATGAGGATCTGGCGGCGGACGAGGTCGATGTCCGTGACTTCTTCGGTGACGCCGTGCTCCACCTGGATGCGCGTGTTCATCTCCATGAAGTAGAACTTGCCGTGCTTATCGACGAGGAACTCGATCGTGCCGGCGTTCTGGTAGCCGATCGTCTCGGCGAGGCGGACGGAGACCTTGCCCATCTCCTCGCGGAGCTTCGGGGTCAGGAAGGGGGAGGGGGATTCCTCGATCAGCTTCTGGTGGCGTCGCTGCACGGAGCAGTCGCGTTCGCCGAGGTGGATCACCTTGCCATGTTCGTCGCCCAGGAGCTGGAACTCGATATGGCGGGGCTGTTCGATGTACTTCTCGATGTAGACGCGGCCGTCGCCGAAGGCCTTCTCGGCTTCGGCGCGGGCGCTTTCGAATTCCTTCGGGAAGGCCGCGGCGTTGTGCACGATGCGCATGCCCTTGCCGCCGCCGCCGGCGACGGCCTTGACGATGACGGGGAAGCCGATGCGCTGGGCTTCCGTGATGGCTTCGCGCTGGTTGTCGACCGGACCGTCGGTGCCGGGCACGCAGGGCACCTTGGCGGCGGCGGCGGTCTGGCGGGCGACGGCCTTGTCGCCCATCTTGCGGATGACCTCAGGGCTGGGGCCGATGAACTTGATGTTGGCGGCGGCGCACTTCTCGGCGAAGCCGGCGCGCTCGGAAAGGAAGCCGTAGCCGGGATGGATGGCGTCGACGTTGGTGATCTCGGCGGCCGAGATGATGCGATCCTCGCGCAGGTACGAATCCTTGCTCGGGCCGGGCCCGATGCAGACGGCTTCGTCGGCGAGCTGCACGTGCAGCGACTGTTCGTCGGCCTGGGAGTAGACCGCGACGGTCTTGATGCCCAGGTCCCGGCAGGCGCGGATGACGCGAAGGGCGATTTCGCCGCGATTGGCGATGAGGATCTTGTTCATGCTCGGGTGTTCGTGCTCAGCTGACCTTCACGCGGAAGAGAGGCTGGCCGAATTCGACCGAGGTGCCGTTGGCGACGAGGCACTCGACCACCGTACCGGAGATTTCCGACTGGATCTCGTTCATCACCTTCATGGCTTCGATGATGCAGACGACGGAGTCGGCCTTGACCGGGGAGCCGACGGTGACGAAGGGCGGGTTTTCCGGGGAGGGGGTGGCGTAGTAGGTGCCGACCATCGGGGAGGTGATCAGCTTGATGCTGGGGTCCGCGGCGGCGGGGGCGGCCGGGGCGGGGGCAGCGGCCGCAGGGGCCGGCGCCGCCGCCACGGGGGCGGGGGCGGCCGCCACGGGGGCGGCCGGGGCCGCGATCGGGGCACGACCAGGTAGGTCGCGCTTGATGCGCAGCTTGAAGTCCTGGTCCTGGAGTTCGAACTCGGAAAGGTCCGACTTCTTCATCAAATCCACGACGGGTTTAATCTTAATTAGGTCCAAGGTAATGTCCTCCGTGAGGGGGTGTCCCTCTCTGATACAGGGTGAACGGGGGGTAAATCAACCCATCATTCCTGAATTCCTTCAGGAATCCTACCTAACTTGCTGTCCTTCTGAGGGTTAATGATATCTTTCAGGGTCGGAAGGGCGCTGGTTTCCGGCTTAGAAATGGGGCCTTTTAGCTTTATTTTGGTTAAGCTGATCAAGGCCCGATTCAGGTTGAGGAGCTCAAGGGGGTTGAACCCTCCCTTGCGGGGTAGGGAAAAGTCCCCTTCGAAGTCCAGGGTCGAGGTCTTGAGGTCGATTTCGCCGGCCAGGTCCAGCCGGGACTGGGGCCCGGTGATGGCCATGTCCGGGAAGTAAGCCCGGCCGCCTAGGCATCCGAAGGTGCCCTTGGCCTGCGTGAGTTCGTAGGTCGTCGCGCCGACGCCGAGGGCCTCCAGGACGTTGGAGATGCCGCCGAGGACACGGACTTTCTTGAGCTCCGGGTCGGTGACTTCGTACCGCCCCAGGCCCCGCAGTTGGCGGGGATTCTCGAGGTCGATCTGCCCGTTGAAATCCAGGTCGAGTTTGCCGCCGGACTTCGCCGTGGCGGTCGGCTTAGTTTCCGCCGCGCCGGGCTTGGGGGTGTTGAGCTCGCCGAGCAGCTGGCCGATCTGCGCGGGGTCGCATCGGCGCAGCCCTAGCACGAACTTGGTCTGATGCAGCGGGTCGCCGTCCAGGCTCAGCGTCGCTTCGCCTTCGGCGAGGCCGAGTCTCGTGCGGACCCGGAGGCCGCCTTCGATGTTCTCGGTGCTCGCTTCCAAGTCGCGGCCGGAGATGCCCCAGGCCGAGAAGGCGCCGCCGCAGGAAATCGTGGTCTTTACGTCCGGGCCTCTCTTGCCAGGGGTGAGCAGCAGCGTGAAGCGATGGTCGGACGGGAGCGCGAGGCCGCGCAGCGATTCGCCGAACTCCTTGCCCGCGCAGCGCGCCGCGATCCACGGCTGGAGATTGCCTTCGGCACGCACGACGGGGCCGGCCTGCTCGACGGGTTTGGACCAGTCCCACTTCGCCGATCCTTCCAGGCTGCCGTCGGCCGCCGCGTCGCCGCCTTCCAGATGATGCAGGCCGATGGACGTCTGCTTCGGGTCGGCGTCGACGGTCACCTCGACGTGGCGGAAAGGCGCGCCCATGAAGTCGAAACGGTTCAGCAGCACGCGTCCTTTGGTCACGCTATGATGCTGTCCCCAGTGGCTTTCGACGTCGATGAACGCGTAAGGATTCTCGCGGACGAGGAAAAGCCTCCAGAGGGACACCCACCATTCTCCGAGCACGCGGTCGAGGCTGGCCGGGGCGATCTCTCCGTTGAGGTGGAGCATGAACGCCCCGCCGGCCTTGAGCTCGCAATCGGCTTCTCCGGTCACCGAGGCCAGCCGCAGGTCGCGCAGGCGCAGCGGCGCGGCGGCGCGGCCGGGTTCGAAGTCGAAGCGGGCGCGCAGAGGCAGTTCCTTGCCCGGCGCGATGGCTTCGGCCGTAAGTCCGAGGCCCCGGAAGCCCGTGACGGAGACTTCGCCGGTCGCCTTCCGTAATTCTGACTTCGCGGTGAAGTCGGCGTTGATCTCGCGCAGCAGGATCTCGCCACGCACGTCGACGCCCGCCGCCCGCATGATCGCGCCGGCCTGGGGCAGCGCGGCGAGTTCGGCGCCCGAAATGGTCGCATGGTCGATCGTGGCGGTGATGTCTCCGTCGGGCCCGACCACCGCGGCGCCTTCCGCCGTCGATTCGGCCGTCAGCACATGGAAGCCGATGCGGTCGCTCCTCGCGGCCGGCTGCGCTCGTAGCGTCAGCCGCAGCAGCTGCACGCCGGCCAGCCTGGCCTGCGCGAGGGTCAGGTCGGCGACGGCGTCTTCGCGTCGTCCCCGGCCATGAGCATGGACGTCGAGGCGCGCGGCGGTGAGGGTGTTCCAGGCGATCTCCCGGGCGCCGCCGTCGACCCGCCATTCGGCGATGCGGCCGTCCGCGCCGACCTTGACGGCCCCTCGCAGGCTGAGTCCGCGCGCCTGGATGAGTCCGAGTCCGCCGTCGGCCCAGTCGTCGCCGAGCACGGCCAGCATCCCGAGCGTGGCGCTGCCGTCGCTGTTGCCTTGGCAGCGCAAGGAGACCGACGCTCCGCCGGAGCGTTCCGCCATGTCGATCGCGGTCTCCATGTGGCCGAAGGCGGCGGCGAGGCGACGCGAGAGCGGCGACGTCTCGCCGCCGGAACCTTCCAGCCGCAGGAGGTTCGCGGGGACTTCGCCGGAGAGGTGGCAGGTGATCTTTCCGCCGCGCGCCTGGATGGACCGCAGGTTCACCCAGCGTCCTTCCTTGGTGACGTCGATGGTCAGTTCGTCGATCAACGTACGACGTACGCCGCCGCGCGCGACGGAGGCGGGGCACCAGAGGCGCGCGCCGGAAACGCGCACCTGCGTCGGCTCGAACTGCCCGGCGAGGAGCAAGGCGGGGTTCACCGCGAGCTCGGCCCGCGACGCGGTGAAGACGTCGTCCGTCATGCCGTCGACGCCCGCGGCGATGTCGTCGGCCGCGAGCGTGAGGTCGGGTAGGATCCAGTAATTACGCGCCTGCAGGCGGATGCCTTGTTCGGCCAGCCGCGCGGACAGGCGCTCGGTCAGGAAGTCGGGGAGCTTCGTCGGATGGTCGAGGGTCGCGACCCAGCAGAGCGTGAGCTGCACCGGAAGCAGCAGAAACAGGCACGTGTTCGTCAGCCCGCGCAGGAACCTGCGGAAGGGGGAACTGGCCGGCTTCGGTTTCATCGCCCGGGTTCGGCCAGGAGGGGGATCAGGATGTCGGCAAGGCCCGCCTCGAGGATGAACTCGTCGTCATCGGCGTCGTCGCGCATCAGCAGGGAGCGCGCGTTGAACGGAGCCGAGCAGAGGTAGGTGCGGAAGGTCTCGCTGGCGGCGGCGCCGCCGGCGGCGGCCTGGTCCGTCACGCGGATCTCGAATTTCCATCCGCCCGAACCGACGTCGCGGCCGGGGAATTCCGCGGCGCGTACTTCGGCGAGGCCGACGGCGAGGCGCCGGGAATTCACGGGGTCGAGGCGACCGGAGCCGGCCCAGTTGCCGTCGGGGCCGAGGCGTGCCTCGCCGAGGACCTTGCCGTCGGCGCGGGACGTCAGGCGCAGGCCGCTGACGCGCGCGCCTTGGGGCAGTTCGGCCACGGCGCGTTTACGCCAGGCCTGCGGCTCGACGTTCTGGTAACCGCCGTTGAGCAGCGAGACGTCGCACACGGCCGCGAGCGGCGAGCCTTTGGCATGGACCACCCGCGTGCCGGCGCCCTTGTCGGGGTCGTCCGTGAAGGAGAGGAGGATGCGTTCCGCGCCGAACTCCAGCTCGAGCGTCTGGACCGACGTCGTGCCGGGATTGGTGAGCGCCATGACTGCGGGCACGCTCACGCCGGCCGAGGATTTGCGGCGCACGGCGCGCAGTTGCGCGACGGCGTCGAGGAAGCGGGCGACGACTTTCGCGTCGGCCTCGCGCCGCTTGGTCACGGTCGAGCCGGGCGCCACGGGGATCTCCCAGCGGGCCTCGGCGCCGGCGCCATCGAGACGATGCAAGGTGATCGAGCGGCCGCCGGAGGCGATGGTCAGCCCGGTGACGAGCGCGGGATCGAAGTCGGCCGGACGGGAGGCCGACAGCGTCTCGCGGGCGGCGAACCAGTCGTTCAGGAGACGGGCTTCGATCAGGAAGACCGAAGGATTCTCCTCCAGTTTCGCGCAGAGCAGGGCGGGTTGTCCGGGCGCCGGATTGCCGACGAGCAGCACCTGGCGACGGCCGTTGCCTTCGAGCGAGAGCCGGAGCACGGGCGTCGTCAGTCCGGTGACGTCCTCGGCCAGCGCGACGAACTTGTTGGCGCGCAGATTGGTCAGGTCGGCGATGGCCCGCGTCGTGGCCTCGGCGTCGGCGAGCGCGTCGTAAGGCGTCTCGAAGCGCCATTCCGGAAGCTGGACGTGGCGTCCGACCCGCGGGCGGGCTTCGGAATTGAGTCCGGTGACGACTTCGCCGTCCTTCGTGCGATGGCGGACGGAGACGGCGCGCGCCTCGAAGTCGGCGATCTCGAAGATCTTGTCCACGCGATAGCTTTCCGGCTTGGCCGCGAGGGCCGCGGCCATGGCTTCGGGCAGGGGGATGATGCGCTTGCCGTCGGCGGTGAGCAGGAAGTGGCGGTTGGTCGACGGCTGGACGCCGATCTTCGCCTCGACGGCGTTGCCTGATTCCGAGGTGACCTTGAGCGTCCAGCGTGGCGTCTCGAGCCCATAGTCCTTGAGGCTCGACCCGTTGGCCTTCGCTTCCCCCGCGTCGAAGCCGCTTTCCGGGCTGACGAACCTGAGTTCGTCGAGCAGGCGCTGCACGGACCAGATGTTCGCCGTCCATTCGAAGGGCTCGACGAGACGCCAGGCGGAGTTGCGTTTTTCGAGCAGGATGCGTTCAGGTCCGTCGCTCAGGGCGACCTTGGCCGGCGTGGACGGAAAGAGCTGGGTCTGGCTGATGGCGGCCGGCTGATGGCCCGACGTGGCCCTCCAGACCAGCCCGAAGGCGATCAGGTTGGCGACCAGCAGGATGACGGTGGTGCGGGAGATCCGCATGAGCACGTCAACTTCTGCTACGCCACACGGAAACCGCAAGCCCGACTGCGAGGACGGCCAGCGGAATCAGCGAGAAGCGGAGGGCGAGGGCCCAGAAGTCGGCGGCGGTCGCGTTGAGCTGATATTCGCCTTCGGAGCGCGCCGGCAAGGAGACCGCCCGGTCGCGGTCGGTGAGCCAGGCGGCGCATTGCGTGACGAACGCGCGGTTGCCCCCGCGGTTCAGCCGCTGGTTGGCGGCGATCTGCGAGGTGCCGATGACGACGAGGCGTCCGCCGGCGCCGCCCACGCCCTTGCGGATGCCAGTGGCCCGTTCTGCCGCCGCGGCGAGGCAGACGGGGCCCGGCTGGTCGCGGTCTGGGTCGAATTTCACGGGCCGGCGGGCCGGCTCGGTCTCGCCCCAGGCGGCGTCGGAGGAGAAGACGAGCTGCCAGACGCCCAGCGTGCTGTCCGGAGCGCTGCCTTCGTCGAAACGGGCCGGACGGATCCGGGCCGCGATGAGCGGAAGATTCTGCTCCTTGAGGACCTTCGTGAGCGGATGGTCTTTTTCCTCGAGCCTGATCAGGGCGATGTCGCCGTCCGTCGTGCGTCGGGCCGGGTCGGGTTCCTGCAGTTCGGCGTCGGGCGAGAAGATCGCCCATTCGGCGAGGGTCGGCTCGAGGCCGTGTTCGCGGCCGGGGTCGAGCATGGCGAGCACGCGTCCGTTGCGCTCGTAGAGGTAGTTGCGGAGGCGTGCGTTCTCGGAGGCGGAGAAAGGGGTGAGCGGGCCGGCGATCATGACCATCGCGGCGTCGCGCGGCACTTCGGCGACCATCGCGAGATTCAGCTGGCGGACCTCGAAATTACGGTTTCGCAGCTGGCGGGAAAGCAGGGACATGCCCCGTTCCGGCAGGGCGTCCTCGACGCCGAGCTCGCCGTGCCCTGTCGTGACATAGCAGACCGCGGCCTTGTCCTCGGTGACCTCGATGAGCGCGGAGGTCACGGCTTCTTCTCCGCGGAAACCGCCTTCCTTGGTCACGAGCTCCCGATAGCTGACGTACTTGGCGCGCGAGCCGCAGGTCAGGATGAGCGCGACCGACGCGTCGGGCGCGCCATGACGGGCGGCGAGTTCCGACAGCAGCGGGGCGTTGCGTCCGGCGCCGGCGAGTTCGACGGAAAACCAGGCCGGCCCGCTGCGGCCGGACTCCACCACGTAGGAGTCGAGCAGCTTGAGCAGGCGCGAGCGTACGACCTGGGCCGGTTCCGAGGAGTCGCTGGTGAGCAGCACCGCCTTCACCCAGCCTTGGTTGCGTCCGACCCCGACGGGGCTGCGGCGGCCGGCGGCGCGGACGGTCTCGGCCGACTCGGGCGCGAGCGAGTGGCGCCGGTCGGCGGTGATGTCGTGGCGGAGGCGGAACTCGGGGAGCGAAGCCAGGAAATTCACGACCACCGCCAGCGCGATCGCGAGGAGGGCCTGCGTCAGGCGGTTCAGCCGACGGATGGGGCGGACGGAGCCGAAGTCGTCGCGGATCGGAGCCATGTCACTCCTGTCCCTCCACGGACAATATCGCCAGGCCGAGGCAGAGCAGCGTGCCGGTGCCGTAGAGCACGATCGGGCGCGAATCCAGGATGCCGGCGGCGAAATCCTGCAGGTGGCCGAACGTGCGCAGGTGGGCCGCGGGTTCGCGGAGCCAGCCGAGCCATTCCCAGCTTTCGATCGGCAGCGATTCCAGGGCGCCGCCCGCGGCGGTCATCGCCAGCAGGCTGATGAAGGCGAGCAGCGCGGCGAGCGCCGACGAGCGCGTCACGCAGCTGCAGAGGATGCCAATCGCGACATGGAGGAGCCCGCTGACGGCGATGAAGCAGAGCCCGCCCCAGAGGATCGAAGGATCGCCGAGGCGCAGGTCGCCCGGCGTGCCGAGCCGCTGCACGGTCAGGAACGGGAAGAGCGTGAACAGCAGCCAGAACACGACCCATACGATCCACGTCGCGAGGAACTTCGCCCAGACGACCGCCGCGGCGCTCGCCGGCGTGGTGAGCAGCGCGGCCAACGTCCCGGAGCGGCGTTCTTCGGCGAAGGTGCGCATGGTCAGCAGCGGCAGCACGCAGAGGAGCGGCAGCCAGAAGAACCAGAGCGTCGATTCGACGGGCGTGCGGTCGCCCGGCGCGCGGCTGCCCTCGACGAGCGCGAAGAAGTGGATGCCGCCCATGAGCGCGAGGAACAGTCCTGCCGCGGCCCACGTGTTCCAGGAGAGCGCGGCGGTGCGCAGTTCGTGCGCGAGCAACGTGCGGAAGTGGCGCATCAGGATCGGCGTGCCTCTCCCGGGGCGCGGCGCGTGGCGGCGAGGAAGATGTCCTCGAGGCCGAAGCGGTCTTCGGCTACCTCGCGCAGGGGGATGCCGGCGGCGATCAGGGCGCCGGCGAGGGTCTCGCGGGCGGGCGATCCCGCGGGCAGGGCGATGCGGAAGCTGTTCCATCCTCCGATGGAGGGCAGGGCGGCGACCATCGCGGCGGGTTCCGTCGCGCGGCACGCGGCGAGCAGGGCGGCCTCGTCGGCGCGCGTCACGACGGTGAAGCTCGCTTCCGGCAGCAGTTCGCGGCGGAGGTCCTCGGTGCGTCCCTGCGCGACGAGCCGGCCGCGGTTGATGATGACGACCTTGTCGCAGACCTGTTCGACCTCGTGTAGGATGTGGCTCGAGATGAGGACGGCCATCTTGCCGCGCAGCGAACGGATGAGGTCGCGGATGCCGAGGATCTGGTGCGGGTCGAGGCCGATGGTGGGTTCGTCGAGGATGACGACGCGCGGCTCCGCGAGCAGGGCGTCGGCGATGCCGACGCGTTGGCGGAAGCCTTTCGAGAGCTGGCCGATCAGGCGGCCGGACGCGCGCCGGGTGAGGTCGCAGTCATCCATGACCTTGCGGACGCGTTCGTCGACGCGCGCCGGGTCGACGTCCTTGAGGCGGGCGCGCAACGTCAGGTACTCCTCGACGCGCAGGTCCTCCGGGAGCGGGTTGTTCTCGGGCATGTACGCCAGGTGGCGTTTGGCTCCGGCGGGGTCGAGCGCCACGGACACGCCCCAGATCGAGGCCCGTCCCGAGGTGCCGGACATCGTGCCCGACAGGATGCGCATGGTGGTCGATTTGCCGGCGCCGTTCGGCCCGAGGAAGCCGACGATCTCGCCCGGCGCCACGGAGAAGCTCAGGTCCTCCACCGCGGTCAGCGACCCGTAGCGTTTGGTCAGTTTCTCGGCCACGACGGCCGCTTCCGGGAGGGGCGCTGCTTCGTTCATGTGTCGGGCTCCGGGAGGATGGGTTACGACCCGTCGGCACCATGCGGACGGGTAGGAAGAAGACACGCGGAACGACCTTTATTGGCAAGGAGAATACGGGTCGTGCGCCCGTCCGCGGCGAATGAAAAGCCCCGGCGATGCCGGGGCTTTTCCTCGGTCCTGTCCGCTTGCTTACTTCGCGGCCGGGGCGATCAGCGAAGGCTCGGACTGCACGAGGGCTTCCTTGTCGGACTTCCAGACGTGGCCGGCGCGGAGTTTCTTGTCCATCGCGTTGAGCCACTTGGTGGCTTCGGCGGTGTCGCCCTTGGCGACCGCGAGGTTGGCCAGCGTCAGCATCGCGAAGCCGCGGAGGGTCTCCGGGGCGTTGACGTCGTCGGCGACGACGGCGACGGCCTTGTCGGCGCCGGCTTCACCGGCTTCGAGACGGCAGAGGGCGGAGTAGAGGCGGGCGCGGGTGCCGAGGGCGGCGATCGCGGGAGCCTTGCCGGCAAGGCCGGCGAGACGGCTGGCTTCGTCGTAGGCCTTGGCGGCGTCGGCGAACTTCCCGGCCTTCTTGAGGTCGTCGGCGACGTCGGTCAGCGCGACGGCGGCAAGGGGCTCGCCCGGGTGGGCGACCGCGAAGGCGCGACGGGCGGCTTCGTCCTGGCAGGCGGTGAATTCTTCGCCGAGGGCTTCGCGGCGGCTTTCGTTCCAGAAGAAATAGGCGAGGTAGGCGATGATGCCGACCACGACGGCGACGGTACCCTTGACGATGACGCCCTTGTTGCGCTCCCAGAAGAGCCAAAGACGGTCCTCGGTGTCGGCATTCGCGAAATCCTCGTCGACGACGACGAGATTACGGTCGTCGCCGGCCGGGGGCTGCTTGTTGGAACTATCTTCAGGCATGGGGGGTCAACCCTTGGGAAAGGACCGATTGTGTCAACCCCCGCCTCCCCCGCCTACGGGCTTGTCCCCGCCCCCGGGAGGGTAAGTATGGATGGACTCATGAGCGCTTCCGCCGCCGTCCTTTCGCTTCTCCAGGCTGCCCAAGGCAAGGGGCAGATCTCCCCCTCCAGCCTGACCAACGCCGGAGATTGGCTGCGCTCCGGGGCTTTGCCGGCCTCGGCGATCGCCTCCCTGCAGGACCTCTGCGACCGCGGCGCCTGGGCCGAGATCGAAGACCGTTTCTATAAGGGCATCGCCTTCGGCACGGGCGGCATGCGCGGTCGCACCGTCGGCCGTATCTCCGCCTCCAACGAGCTGGACCCGCAGGGCCTGCCTGTCCGCGCCGCCCTCGGTTCGGCCTGCCTCAACGACATCAACGTGCTCCGCGCGGTCATCGGCCTCTGGAAGCACGTCTCCGCGACCCAGCCCGGCGCCCGGCTCGTCGTCGCTCATGACGTCCGCCACTTCTCCCGCCACTTCGCCGAACTCATCGCGGGCGCCTGGAGCGAGCTCGGCGGCGAAGCCTACCTCTTCGCCGGCGCGCGTTCGACGCCGCAGCTGAGCTTCACGGTCCGCCACCTCGGCGCCCATGCCGGCGTCGTCATCACGGCGAGCCATAATCCTTCCCACGACAACGGCTTCAAATGCTGCCTGGGCGACGGCGGCCAGGTGCTTCCTCCGCATGACGCCGCGATCGTCGCCGAAGTCGGCAAGCTCGGCCCGGCGGACGTCGCTCCGTATCTCGAGAAGGATGTCTCCCGCGTGCTGACCGTCCCTTCCTCCGCGGAGGACGCCTACCTCGCCCGCCTCGCCGGCGTCGTCCTCGATCCGGAGGTGATCTCGCGTCACACGCCGAAGGTCGTATACACGAACGTCCATGGCACCGGCGACGTCATGGTCGTCCCGGCCCTGCGCCGCGTGGGCATCGATCCGCATGTCGTCGAGGAACAGCGCGAGCATGACGGCCGTTTCCCGACCGTGGCGTCCCCGAATCCGGAGAACGCCAGCACCTTCGCCCTCGCCTTGAAGCTCGCCGCCGAGATCGACGCCGACCTCATCCTTGCCACCGACCCTGATTCCGACCGCGTCGGCGTGGCCTGTCCGCTGCCTGCGGGCGGCCACCGCCTGCTCAACGGGAACGAAGTCGCCGCGCTGCTGACGGAATTCCGCATCTCTTCCCTGAAGGACGCCGGCATCCTTCCTGAGGCCGGCTCCGCCAACGCCGCCGTCGTCAAGTCGCTCGTGACGACCCCGCTCGTCGCCGCGATCTGCGCCCGCCATGGCATCCGCTGCGTCGAGACGCTCGTCGGCTTCAAGTGGATCGCCCGCAAGCTCGAGAACTGGACGCGCCGCCTCGTCGACGGCGCGGGCCCCGACGCCCCGGCGCTGCCGCTGCGCCGCCGCGCTCCGCTCGCGTTGCGCTACTCCACGCTCTTCCTGCTCGGAGCCGAAGAAAGCTACGGCTATCTCGCCGACGATGCCGTCCGTGACAAGGACGCCAACGCGACGGTGGTGATGCTGTGCGAGTTCGCCGCGTTGCTCCGCTCCCGCGGCCGCACGCTCCTCGACGCGCTCGACGTGCTGCACCTGAGCTACGGGGCCCACCATGAGGACCTGCTGAACCTTTCCTTCGAAGGCGCCGAGGGCGCCGCCTGCATCCGCCGCATCGTCGCCTCCTGGCGCGCGACCCCGCCCGCCGTCATCGACGGCTCGAAGGTCGTCCGCGTCACGGATTACGAGCGCGACAAGGTGCTCGACGCCGAAGGCGACCGCGTGCCGCCCGAGGAATTCATCCTCGCCGAGCTGGCCGACGGCCGTCGCATCGCCGTCCGCGCTTCCGGCACCGAGCCCAAGGTGAAGTTCTATTCCTTCACCAAGGCCGAGGTCGCCGACGCCGACGACCTCGCCGCCGCCCGTGAGCGCGCCCGCCAGTCGGCCCTCGCCCTTCGGGCCTGGCTCGAGGCCGACGCCAAACGCCGCGCCAAATAATCTCATGAAGACCCTGTCCCTGTTCTCCTTCCTCTTCCTTGTCGGCTGCGCCAGTCCGGCCGGAGACCGTTCCTTCGTCGCCGAAAAGACGCCCGCCGCCGCGGCGCTCTCGGGTCAGGCCGCCGGCGAGGGGTCGCTCGAGGACCGCGTCCGCGCGGCCAATGAGAAGAACGACCAGCGCCTCCTCAAGGGCGATTGGCGCGCCGCCAAGCCGGCCGTCGGACCGCAGCAGTAACCAGGCTCAGCGCAGCTTCTGCTGGAAGTGCTTGGAGAAATACGTCTCCAGCGCTTCGGCGATGGCCGTCGCCGTCGCCGTCCTATGTTCCGGCGTGTCCCGCATCGTGACCGGCACCTCGAGCTGGGCGGCGTCGAGCTGCGACTTTTCCCGCGAGCCATGGGCCTCGATGTCGTAGGCGCCGTTGAAGTAAGGATCCTCGGCCAGGAGCTTCTCGCCCGGCGAAGGGACCGCGGCGAGGCCGCGGGCGGCGAAAAGGCCCCCGAGGCTGGTCTCGCCTCGCACGAGTTCGGCGAACGTCGACGGGGTGCGTTGGCTCAGCCAGCGGATCGAGGAGCGCGTCGCGACGGACGCATCGAGCCGTTCGTCCGGCAGGCGGAGGTCGGCGGGCTTGAGCAGGTAGCCGACCTCGATACGTTTCTTCGGATGGCCGTGCGAATGGACGTCAAGGTACAGCCCGTTCGGAGCCTTCGCGAGGACGGCCCGCTCGGCGTCATCGATGAACGCATGGTATTCATGCCAGACTTTCTCGGCCTTCGGGTCGCCGCCCGCTCCTTCGGCGATCGCCCGGTTGCAGTCCACCTTCTTGCGGGAGAGCTCGCAGACCACGACATGCGGCGCCTTGCCGAAGCGCGCGACCAAGGCGTCGCGGAGGGCGAACCCCAGCGCGGCGGCATGGCTGTCGCGGACGGTCACGCCGTTCGTCCGGTCCGGGATCTCGGCCGTGGTCCGCGCGCCGTCATGCGGGACGGAGATCACGACCGGCAGCTCGCCCGGCCAGTATCGGACGAAGCCGGACTCGCCGGACCTGGGCTCAGGCGTCTCGGCCCCTGCCCCCATCGCGGCCAGGCCGAGCAGCGCTAACGTCAGCTTCAGGGGCATGCGGTATCCAAGACCTCCTGACCTGCCTGGTCAAGCGGCCGGACTCAGCGCGCGGCGCCGCCGGCGAGCAGCGCCCGGACCGCCGCATCCTCGGGGACGTCGTCGGCGGTGCTGGCCGTGCCGATGCCGTCCTGCAGGACGAAGCGCAGCTTGCCGCCGCGGACCTTCTTGTCGCGGCGCATCGCGGCGAGCATCGGCTCGAGCGGCAGCGGCGCGCGGAGCGCGACGGGCAGGGCGTGGGACTTCAGCGTCGCCTCCACCTGCTCGGCCTGGGCGGCGGTGCAATGCCTGAGCTCGGCGGAAAGGCGCGCGGCCATCACGAGGCCGATCGCGACGGCTTCGCCGTGCAGGTAGGTGCCGTAGCCCGCCGTCGCCTCGATGGCGTGGCCGAAGGTATGGCCGAGGTTGAGGAGCGCCCGGCCGCCTTGGGCGCTCGTCTCGCGTTCGTCGCCGGCGACGACGGCCGCCTTGATCTCGACGCAGCGGCGGATGACGCGCGGCAGGAGCGGATGGCTCCATGCGAGCGGCGAATTCAGCTCGAGCAGGCCGAAGAGGTCGGCGTCGGCGATGATGCCGTGCTTGATCACTTCGGCCATGCCGGCGGCGAACTCGCGCGGCGGCAGCGTCGCCAGGAGGTCGGTGTCCGCGAAGACGGCCGCGGGCTGGTGGAAGTTGCCGACGAGGTTCTTGCCCGCGGCGAGGTTGATGCCGGTCTTGCCGCCGACGGAGCTGTCGACCATCGCGAGGAGGGTCGTGGGAACCTGATAGAAATCGACGCCTCGCTGATAGGAGGCCGCGGCGAAACCGGCGAGGTCGCCGACGACGCCTCCGCCGAAGGCGAAGACGGCGCCGTCGCGGGCGACGCCGTTGGCGGCGAGGAAGTCCCAGACGCGCGCGAGTTCGGCGGCGGATTTGGCGGTCTCGCCGTCGGACGCGGTCACGAGGACGGGCATCAGGCGGGCGAGTTGCGCGGTGAAGCCGGACTGGGCCGCGGCGACGCCGGGCGAGGTGATCGCGACGCACTTCTGGCCCGAGGCGACGCGGCGTTCGGCCACGGCCAAGGCTTCCTGGCGCATCCCGGCCCCGATGCGGACGGGGTAGGAGCGCTGGCCTAGTTGGACGGTGACGGTCTCGGCCGACATGAGGTCACGCTGGGGCGAGGCGCCCTCGCTGGCAAGACAACCTCACTCGGCCAGTCCGACGACCGACCGGGCATAGGCGCGTGCGTCGAAGGGCTGGAGGTCGGCCGGCTGTTCGCCGACGCCGATGAAGCGGACCGGGACGCCGAGCTCGCGGACCACGGCGACGAGCGCGCCGCCGCGCGCAGTGCCGTCGAGCTTGGTCACGATCAGCCCGGTGAGACCGACGGCTTCATGGAAGATGCGGGCCTGCTCGATCGAGTTCGCACCGAGCGAGCCGTCGATGACGAGCCACTTCTCGTGCGGCGCGCCGGCGTGCGCCTTGGCCGTCACGCGGACGACTTTCCTCAGTTCTTCGAGCAGGTGCGCCTTGGTGTGGAGGCGGCCGGCGGTGTCGAGGATGACGACGTCGGCCTCCCGTGCCACGCCCGCCTTGACGGCATCGAAGGCCACGGCGGCCGGATCGGCGCCGGCGGCGCCGCCGACGACCTCGACGCCCAGCCGGTCGGCCCAGGCGGAAAGCTGTTCACCGGCGGCCGCACGGAACGTGTCGCATGCGCCGAGCAGGCACGTCTTGCCTTCTTGGCGCCAGCGCCAGGCGAGCTTCGCGGCGGTGGTAGTCTTGCCGGCGCCGTTGACGCCGAGCAGCATGATCACGTGGGGCTTGGAAAGGGCCGGCGCGGCGGCGGTGTCGCCGCCGAGGACGCGCACGATGCTTTCGGCCGCGGCTTCGGCGGGGGAGGTCTTGCGGAGCGCCGCTTCGGATTTCCAGGCGGAGCGGGCGGCTTCGACGACTTCGTCAGCGGTGGCCGGTCCGAAGTCGGCGGCGATCAGGCGCTCGCGCAGCTGTTCGGCCGACTCGGCGTCCATCGGCCGGGCGAGCAGGTTGGCCACGGCCTCGGCCGTGCGGCTCAGGCCGGACTTCAGACGCTCGAAGAAGCCCGCCATCGGTTCAGCCGCCTTCGGCTTTGCGCGGGTCGCGACCCAGCTCTTCCTTGTAGCTGTCGAGGATGCCGTTCACGAAACGCTTGGATTCCTCGGTCGAGAACTCCTTCGCGATGTCGACGGCCTCGTTGATGCTGACGACCGGAGGGATGTCCGTCCGGCGCATGAGCTCGAAGATGGCGATGCGCAGGATGGCGAGGTCGACGCGCGCGATGCGGCCGAAGGCCCAGTTCTTGGCATACTTCCCGATGATCTCGTCGATGAGCGCGAGGTCGCGGATGACGCCTTGGATGAGCTCCTCGGCGAAGGCGTAGTATTCGCGCGGCTGCGGGCGCTCTGAGAAGAAGTCGAAGAGGGCCGTCACCATGTCGGCGTGGCGCTGGACTTCCCAGGAGCAGAGGAACTGCATGGCGACGACGCGGCTGTCGTGGCGGCGGTTGCGTTTGGCGGGCGGCGCCGCCGGGTCGGGCACGACGGGCTCCTCGGGGGCGACGATGGCGATCTCGACGCCGGCCGGGATGTTGTGACGGCGGAACGCGTCGACGGTCTTCGGGCTGGAGCCGATGATCTCGATGAGGCGCCGGTGGCTGCGGATCTCCTCGCGCAGCGCGGTGCGCGGCTCCTCGACTTGCGAGGGCAGGGGGAAGGGGCCGGAGATGCGGGCTCCCGTGCCGGCCACGCTGGCGATGATGTCCGCGGCGGTCTGGTCCGCCATGCGGTAGTCGACGCCTTTGATCCGGATGCGGATCTTGGCGCGCGCCGACGCGGAAATGGGCGAATCGTTGTCCATCGGTCAGTTCTGGGCGAAAGGTTCCTGACCGCCTCGCTTGCGTTCCTCTTCCTCGACCTGGTCGAGGCGTTCGCCGAGCGTGATGCGATGGCGGGCCATGGTGAGCGCCGCATGGGCGAACTCGGTGCCGCGGTCGAGCGAGCCTTGGCAGCGGGCTACGGCCTGCTCGCGGTTGTTCGTCACGACGATGCCGTTGATCACGGGGACTTCGGAGCGGATGGCCGCGTCCTGGAGGGCCGTGGCGGTCGAATGGGCGATGATCTCGTGGTGCGGGGTGTCGCCGGCGATGACGACGCCGAGGGCGATGACGCAATCGTAGTCGCCGGTCATGGCCGACATGTAGGCGGCGAAGGGGATCTCGCCGGAGCCGGGGACGGCGACCTCGACGATGGAGGCCGCGGGGACGCCGGCGGCGCGGAGTCCTTTGACGGCGTTCTTCTTCAGGGCCTGGACGAGTTCCGCGTTGTAGCCTGCCGACACGATGGCGAAGCGGAGTTCGGCGCCATCGATGGCGTCAGGGGTGGGCTTGTCGAGGCTCATGGCAGAAGAACGGATGGCCGATGGAGTCGGTTCCGAACCTTCCTGCAAGCGGAAACGGCCGAAATCCCCTTAGAACGGAACCTGCTCGACGATCTCCAACCCGTAGCCGCCCAGGCCCACCACCTTGCGCGGGTTGTTCGTGATGAGGCGGATGCGGCGGAGTCCGAGATGAGAAAGGATCTGGGCGCCGATGCCGTAGTCGCGCGCGTCCATGGCGCCGAGGCGGATGCCGGCCTGGTCCGCCTGCACGCCGCCGAAGGGCTGGGTGACGTGGACGATCACGCCGCGGCCGGCCTTGGCCACGGCCTCGAAGCTGGAAGCGAGCGAGGTGCCGGCGCCGAAGGCGCTGCCGCGGAAGAGGTCGCCGAGCATGTTCTCGCGCTGCACGCGGACGAGCGTCGGCGATTCGTCCGGCTGGCCGAGCGTGAACACGAGGTGCTGGCGGCCGTCCGGCAGCGAGCGGTAGACGCGCAGGATGAATTCGCCCCAGGCCGACCGGAAGGGGCTTTCGGCCACGAGTTCCACGAGGCGTTCGCGGCGATGGCGGAACTCGATGAGCTGCGCGATGGAGATCATGTGCAGGCCGAACTTCTTCTTGAGTTCGACGAGTTCCGGCAGGCGCGCCATCGATCCGTCTTCGTTGAGGATCTCGCAGATGACGCCGCTCGGATGCAGGCCGGCGAGCGACGCGAGGTCGACGGCGGCTTCGGTGTGGCCCGCGCGCTGGAGGACGCCGCCGGGCCGGGCGAGGAGCGGGAAGATGTGGCCGGGCTGCACGAGCGCTTCGGGCTTGGCCTGGGGGTCGGCGAGGATCGCGATCGTCTTCGCGCGGTCATACGCGGAGATGCCGGTGGAGATGCCTTCCGCGGCGTCGACGGCGACGGCGAAGGCGGTGCGCTGGGATTCGCGGTTCTCCGGGACCATCTGGGAGATGCCCAGGCGGCGGAGCTGATGTTCGACGGTCGGCACGCAGATGAGGCCGCGCGCGTGGCGGATCATCATGTTGACGGTCTCAGGCGTGGCCTTGGACGCCGCCATCACGAGGTCGCCCTCGTTCTCGCGGTTCTCGTCGTCGGTCACGATGACGAGCTTCCCGGCGGCGATGTCCGCTAGGGCTTCCTCGATGGTGTCGAAGGGCTCGTTCATGAAAGAGGGAGGTTCGAACTTGGTCGTAACCTCCCTCGGTGCAAGCGGGGAGATGACACCCTGCCAGTAAAACCGCCCGCCGTGACCTTATTTGGCGGCGGCGGCCTTGCCTTTGGCCTTCCCCTTGGCGGCAGGCGTGGCGGGGGCGGGGGCGGCTTTCATGGCCTCGGCGATCTTGGCGCTGGCTTCTTTCCAGGTGGACTTGGGTTCGGCCTTGGCGCTCCAGATCGCGAAATTGCGGAAGGTGGCCGACTGACCGCCGCAGGTGAAGCCGGGGTTCGCCTTCTCGGCCTTGAAGAGGTCGTTCCTGCCGAAGCCGCTGATCTTGCCGTCGATCGTCGCGACCATGGTGTCGCCGACCATCTCGAGCACGACGCTATGCCAGGTGCCGGCCTCGAACGCCTGCGCTTGGTTCAGGAACACGACGGCCTTGTCGGGTCCGTCGTGGTCATGGTCGTCCTTCTGCACGCGGAAGGACGTCGGGGTGATCATCACGCGCGCCACGTGTTCCTTGGCGTCATTGATGCTGAGCGAGACCACCTTCGCGCCGTCGAGGCGGAACTCGAAGGAAGCGACGAAGTCCTGCAGCTTCATCGGCACGCGGCCGGCCGCGCCATGGTTGTCGGCCGGAAGTTCCTCGACGTGGACGCCGTCAGCGGTGCGTTCCCATTTGCCCTTGGCGATCTTCCATTCGGCCGGCTTCGAATCCTTGATGAGCATGTCGCTCAGGATCTCCTTGTCCGGCTGCGCAAGCAGGGTGGCGGGGGCGTCGGCCGCGCAGAGCGGAGAGACGAGGGCGAGCAGGGCGAGGAGGCGGAGCGACATGGTGCGGGGTGTTCTTTTGGAACAACGGAAACGGCCGATGGTTGCGATTATTCGTAGGTCAGCTGCGCCGTGGCGTTCGTCTTGGCCGACGAGACCGTGCGGACCCAGTAGGCGTTGAGCCATTCCGGGAAGACGAAGGTCTCCTGGGCGCCCGGGGCCAGCTGGACGCTCCGGTAGGCCGCGAAGCGTCCGTCGCCGGCCGCGTCGAGCTCCACGGTGATCGTCGTCGCGGCGTCGCCATGGTTGGCCAGGGTGAGCGTCTTCTTGTCGTAACCGGTCATCAGGTAGGGGTCGGAAGGTTTGCCGGCTTCGACGGCGCTGTTCTTCCAAGGGCCGCCGTGGCCGCGTGGCTTGCCGAGCTTCCACAGGTCGTCGACTGCGCCGACCCAGACCGCGGCCTTGCCGTCGTCCGAGCGGATGATGTGGCGGTTGTCCGTCTTGGCGGCGTCGTTCACTCCGGTCAGCACCAGCAGGCCTCGGTAGGAGCAGAAGTCATGCACGGCGAGCGGGCTGGTCGCGATCGGGCGGAGGCGGATGGCGCCGCCGGCGTTGACGGCGGTCAGCTCGTACATCGTGCCGTGCGCCTGGAACAGGTCGCGCTCCGTCACCGCTTCGCGCGCCTTGCGCAGGGTGTTCTTGGCCAGCAGGGAGTCGAACGCGGCGTACTCGGAGCGGGGCAGGCGCCAGCGCTTGCCTCCTTCGACGTAGATGACGGAGGCCTCGTCGGCCGTGACGACGCCTTGGGTCATCTCGGTGTTCTTGAGGTAGAAGGCGCGCGTCTTGGCGTCGGCGTTCTTCACGAGCTTCATCTCGGAGTTGAGCTCGTAGAGGTCGCCCGCCGTCGTCTCGCCGTCGGCGATCCGCGCGCCGAGCACGGCGAGGGTGCGGAGGTTGCCGCCGCGCGTGAGCACGAAGGCGCCGTTGGAGTCGCGTTCGGCGGCGGTGCTCAGGCCGTCGAAGATCGCGTCGGGTTTCGTGCCGCGCCCGTCGGCGTTGGCATATTGGAAGAAGACGGTGCCGCGCGGCAGGTCGCGGTTGGCGACGGCCCGCACCCAGGCGCCTTGGACCGTGCCGGGCAGCTCGATCCATCTGCCGGTCTCGCCGGCGCCCAGCTTGGCGGTCAGCGCCGGGGCCCATCGTCCGTCGCCACGTGCGTCGACTTCGAGCGTGAAGGCGGTCTCCTTCGCGCCGTCGTGTCCGACGAAGAGCGCCCGCTTCGCGAAGCCGGCGAGCAGGAACGGGTCGGACGGTTCGCCGGCCTTGATGGGCTCGTCGACCCAGACGCCTCCGCGGCCGAGGGCCGGGCCGAGCTTGTCCGGGGTGTCGAGCGAGGTGAACCAGAGGTTGGACTGCGATTGGCCGGGCGCGCCCAGCGTGCCCTTGATGGGGCGCTTGTTCAGGAATTCCGACTTGGCGGCGTCATCGCAGCCGAAGACCAGCCGGTCGTTCCAGCGCGCGAAGTCGCCGATGATCTTCAGGTAGGTCGAGCGGGGCGCGATGCCGGCCGATTTCTTGGACGAGAAATCCGCCGGGAAATCCCAGAACATGCCGTGCATCGTCATCAGCCTGTGGCCCGGTTCGCCGATCTCGCGGATGCGCGGCCATTCGGTGTTCCAGCCATGGGCTCCGTCGTAGGTATGGCTGGCCTTGGGCAGGCGGTAGCTCGTCCACTTGCCTTCTTCCATGACCATGAGGATCAGCGAGCGGAAGTCCCAGCCGATCGTCCAGACGGGGTCCTTCGCGGGATCGGCGTTGCCCTCGAGTCCTCCGGGGCCCGTGACTTCGGTGAACTGGTTGCGGCGGATCAGGGACCAGTTGCCTGCGCCGTTGAACGAGCCGAGCGCTCCGCTCGGGATGGTGGGGTCGACGAGGGCCTTGGCGCCTTGCTCGCCGTTGTTCGCGAGGATCACCTGTCCTTGGCCCGAATAAAGTCCCTTGCCGTGGTAGCCTGGCAGGGTCGAGGTGATCGTGGCCGGGCTGACCTCGGCGGTCTGGCCGGGCTTGGGCACGTTCTTGATCTCCTTGATGAGGCCCTTCACCGCCAGCGTATGGACGTCGACCTCGTAGAGGCCGTCTTCCATCGTGGCGAAGTAGACCTTGTTCGCGGGGTCCGTCAGGTGGCGGGCGTTGCCGGTGAGGCGGCCCGGCATGAGCTTCGGCGGGATGACGCGGATCTCGCGGTTCGCGCCGATGAAGTAGGGCCCGATGACCAGCTGGTTGGACTCCTTGTGGATCATGCGGTTGGCAGGCGTGCCGCCGACGCTCTCCGGGTGGACGATCTGCGTCAGCTCAGGGGTGATCTCGTAGAGCTTGTCGCTCGAACCGTAGGGCAGATGAGGACCATAGCTGATGACCCAGAGGCGGTCGGCCCATGGGACGACCGCTCCGGTGCCGCATTCGCCCTCGTTGTTGAAGGTGGCGAGCCCGGGGTAGATGCCGGACCATTCCTGGGGTGCGGCGTTGACGGAAATCGCGGTCAGGGCGAACGCGACGAGCGAACGGAACTGGGACGGGGACATGCCCGACTTTCCGACGCCGGCCGGCGGCTGGCAAGGTCAGGATAAGGCTCGTAGAAGAAAGACCACGAGCACCCAGCATCCCAGCGCCGCCGCAGGTATGCCGAGCAGCCGGGCGAGGCTTTTCGATTGGGCCTGCGAAAGGAAGGCGACCGCGAGCAGCGCGCCTCCGGCCGGCCCCAGCCAGCGATGGGGCAGTTCCATCCGGAGATTCATCGTCGGCACGACGGCGCACGCCTGCGCGATCCAGGTCATCACATGAAGCAGGCCCGCGGCGAGTCCGTTGATCCACGACGCCGTCCATGCGAGTCCTTCGGTCACGCTGCACGCGACCGACGCCATCCCGAGCATCAGCGGGAGCTCGGAGAGCGGGACGAGCACGAGGTTGACGAAGAGGCCGCCCCAGCTCGCCGCTCCGAAGAGTCCGAGCGTGAGCGGCGTGCCCGCGAGCGTGGCCGCGAGCGAGACGCACAGGCCGCCCAGCAGGAACTTCCGCGCCTTCCATCGCAGCCTCTGCGTCTTCGTCTGCGTGTCGGCCGGCGTGAGACGCTCCTCCTCCGTCGGTTTCGCGCAGAGATTCGCCGCCGGTCCGCCGGCCGCGATGATGCCGAGCACCGCCGCATAGCTCAGCTGGAAGCCGGCGTCGGTGCATGCCTCGGGCGTGAGGATGAGCGTGGTGGCGCAGGCGAGCGCGAGCGACTGGAGGGCGGGCGTATCTCTTTCGCCCGCGCGGCCGCCCCAGATGAACGCCGCCATGATCCACGCGCGTACCGACGACGGGGACGCGCCCGTGATCTCGACGTAGAGCCAGAGCAGGCCGAGGATGACGACGCCGGAGGGAAGCTCCGGGAGGCGTGCGCGACGCGTCAGCCAGAGCAGGGCGGTCGCCATGCCGGCGATATGCAGGCCGCTGATCGCGAACAGGTGCAGCGTGCCTGTCGTCATGAACGCCGCCTTGGCCTCCGCCGGCAGCAACGCCGTCCGTCCGAGCATCGTCGCGGCGAGCAGCGCGCCGCCTTCGGGGTCTTCCCATGGCAGCGCCCGCAGCCACTTTTCCAGCCTCGTCTCCTGCGTCTGCCTCCAGACCGCGAAGCGCGAGGGCGACGCGAGTTCGCCGAGCACGCGGCCGCCGCGCAGCTTCAGCGTCGCGCCCTGGGAGCGGAGCCATGAGTCGAAGCCGTCCGCGTCCGCGGCGATCGGCGTCAGTCCGCCGGAGATCATCAGTTCGGCGCCTTCGGCGGGGCAGGCTCCGTGCGCGGAGAGCGCGACGCGTCGCCGGAAGTAGCCGCCATCGCGATCCGTGATCCAGCCCAGCCCTGTCCACCCGTCGCCGTCCTTGCGCGGCGTCGCGTGTTCGACGAGGATGGGTACCTCCACGAACGGGCGGCGGACGAAGACGGGTCCTTGCGGCGGGAGCCTGAGCTGATGCCATGCCGCGCCGATCGTCGTGCCGGCGACGACGAGCGCGCAACCGGCGATGAGCCGGCTACGGCGATTGAGCCAGCCGACCGCGACCGCGGCCATGCCGACGGACAACCACGGGCCCGGCGGTACGCCCGCCGCCGCATCGATCGAGCAGCCGAGCAGCAGGGGGAGGGCGAGCCAGAGCGCCGGACAGTGTCCGAAGCGATCGGGGGTCAGGGAGTCTTGTTCCAGGGGGTCGGGCCTTGCCATGCGCGGAGGCCTTGGCCTCCGACGGACAGGGACCGGACCTCCGCGGCCAGCGAACCCCAGGCGGGGACCTTGGCGAGGGCAGGGGTCTGGAGGAGATTACTTAGGGGAATGATGACAAATCCCCGTGAAGACCACCTAGGGTGGGGGAGGGTGACCGTCTGGCTATCCCAAGCCCCTCCTTCATAGAAGAGAAGGTCGATGTCCAAGGTCCGGGGGCCGTTGCGGTTCGCGGAACGCTCCCGCCCGAGGCGTCGTTCGATTTCGAGGGTTTGGCCGAGGAGTTCGTCAGGATTTAAACCACAAGTTATTGCTACGCAGATATTTAAAAAATTAGGCTGGTCCGCATACCCTACCGGATCCGAGTCCACGGCTGTCGAAATTCCCCAAATACGGGTTTCCGGCAGGTCGCGAAGGTGTTCGATGGCCTGGCCGATAATATCGGCCCGTTCGCCGAGGTTGCTACCTAGGCCGAGGATATAGTGCTTGGGGGGTCTCTTCACGCCCGCTCGCGCCGGATCTTGACCGAAATGGCGTCGAATTCGGCGGCCACCGGCGCAAAAGGTTTGGTGACTTCGACTGTGACGGCCTTGACCACCCCGAAAGTGCCCAGAATCCGCGCGGCGATCTGCTGAGCCAGGGTTTCGATCAGGTAGACCGGCGCGCCGGTCAGCTGGGCTTCCACCGTCCGTATCACTTGGGCGTAATCGACGGTCAGTTTCAGGTCGTCGGCGGCGGCCGCCGGACGGGTGTCGACCTCGAGGTCCACGGAGACGGTGAACCTCTGGCCGAGACGCTTCTCCTCGGGCAGGGCGCCATGGTGTCCGAAGGACTTGATGCCGGCTATCCTGATGATGTCCACGCCCCGATGAATGTCCGCCCGGGACGCTCCTGCAAGCGCCTTCCCGCGAGGCGCCCGCAATTGTTAGAAGTCCCCACTTGACCAACCTTCCGAGGGTCGCTGACAGTCCGCGGAACACTATGCCTAAGAGGACCGATATCCGCTCAATCCTCATCATCGGCTCGGGACCGATCATCATCGGCCAAGCCTGCGAGTTCGATTATTCCGGCACCCAGGCCTGCAAGGCGCTCCGCGAGGAAGGCTACCGCGTGATCCTGGTGAACTCGAACCCGGCCACGATCATGACGGACCCGGAGACGGCGGACGTCACCTACGTGGAACCCCTCACGGTCGAATCCGTGGAACGCATCATCGCCAAGGAGAAGCCCGACGCGCTCCTCCCGACGCTCGGCGGCCAGACGGCGCTCAACCTTTCCCTCAAGCTCGCCCGCACCGGCGTCCTCAAGAAGCACGGCGTCGAACTCATCGGGGCCAAGGAGGAGGCGATCGAGCGCGGCGAAGACCGCGAGATCTTCAAGAAGCTGATGCTCGACATCGGCCTCGACGTCCCGCGTTCCCGCGTCGTGAAGTCCCTCGAGGCCGCGCGCGAGACCATCGCCCTCATCGGCGGCGAATTCCCGGTCATCATCCGCCCTTCCTATACGCTCGGCGGCACCGGCGGCGGCATCGCCTACAACAAGGAGGAGTTCGAGCGCATGGCCCAGGCCGGCCTCGACGCCTCCCCCGTCCATGAGGTCCTCATCGAGGAATGCCTCCTGGGCTGGAAGGAATACGAGATGGAAGTGATGCGCGACCACAAGGACCAGTGCGTGATCATCTGCTCGATCGAGAACTTCGACCCGATGGGCGTCCACACCGGCGACTCCATCACCGTCGCCCCCGCGCTCACGCTGACCGACAAGGAATACCAGCTGATGCGCGACGCCTCGTTCGCCGTCATCCGCGCCGTCGGCGTCGAGACCGGCGGTTCCAACATCCAGTTCTCGGTCAACCCGGCCAACGGCCGCATGATCGTCATCGAGATGAACCCGCGCGTGTCGCGTTCGTCCGCCCTCGCCTCCAAGGCCACCGGCTTCCCGATCGCGAAGATCGCCGCCAAGCTCGCCGTGGGCTATACGCTCGACGAGCTGCAGAACGACATCACGAAGTCGACGCCGGCCTGCTTCGAGCCGACCATCGACTACGTCGTCACCAAGATCCCGCGCTTCACGTTCGAGAAGTTCGTCGGCGCCGACACGACCCTCACCTCCGCGATGAAGTCCGTCGGCGAGGCGATGGCCATCGGACGTACGTTCAAGGAATCCTTCCAGAAGGCGCTCCGCTCCCTCGAGATCGGCGCCTGGGGCTTCGGCTGTGGCGGCAAGTTCGGCGACTCGGCCTTCGCCGACCTCACCGAGATCCGCGCGCGTCTCGCCCGCCCGAATCCGGAACGTCCTTTCTTCGTCCGCTACGCGATGCTCGCCGGCCTGACGGAGAAGGAGATCTTCGACCTCTCCAAGATCGATCCGTGGTTCCTGCGCCAGCTGCGCGGCATCGTCGACCTCGAGCTCGCCCTCAAGGCCGCGGGCAAGTCCGTCGGCACCGACCTGCTCCGCCAGGCGAAGGAGGCCGGCTTCGCCGACCGCCAGATCGCCCACGCCACCGGTCTCTCCCCGGCCGACGTCTACGCCAAGCGCAACGCCGCCGGCATCAAGACGACCTTCCGCCTCGTCGACACCTGCGCCGCGGAGTTCGAATCCTTCACGCCTTACTTCTACTCGTCGTACGGCGACGAGTCCGAGGTCCGTCCGTCTCCCAAGAAGAAGGTGATGATCCTCGGCGGCGGACCGAACCGCATCGGCCAGGGCATCGAGTTCGACTACTGCTGCGTCCACGCCTCCTACGCGCTCCGCGCCGCCGGTTACGAGACGGTGATGGTGAACTCCAATCCCGAGACGGTCTCGACCGACTACGACACCTCCGACCGACTCTACTTCGAGCCGCTCACCCTGGAGGACATCCTCGAGATCTACCGCACCGAGCAGTGCGTCGGCGCGATCGTCCAGTTCGGCGGCCAGACCCCGCTCAACCTCGCCGCCGACCTCGAGGCCCACGGCGTCACGGTCGTCGGCACCTCGCCCGCGAGCATCGCGCTCGCCGAGGACCGCCAGCAGTTCAAGGACATCCTCATCGAGCTCGGCATCCGCCAGCCGGTCAACAAGACCGCCCTCTCGGCCGAAGAAGCCTATAAGGCCGCCGAAGAGATCGGCTTCCCCGTCCTCCTCCGTCCGTCCTTCGTGCTCGGCGGCCGCGGCATGTTCATCGTCTACGGCATGGATGAGCTGAAGTCCGTCGTCCGCGAGGCCTTCGACGTCGCCCCGGGCAAGCCGGTGCTCCTCGACAAGTTCCTCGAGGATGCGATCGAGCTCGACGTCGACGCGATCTCCGACGGCGAGACCACCGTCATCGGCGGTATGCTCGAGCACATCGAGCACGCGGGCGTCCACTCCGGCGACGCCGGCATGGTGCTGCCTCCGCACTCGCTCTCGCCGGCCCTCGTCGACGAAGTCCGTCGCATCACCCACTCGCTCGCCAAGCGCCTGAAGGTCGTCGGCCTGATGAACATCCAGTTCGCGATCAAGGACGGCATCGTCTTCATGCTCGAGGTCAACCCGCGCGCCTCCCGCACGATCCCGTTCGTGTCGAAGGCCATCGGCGTGCCGCTCGCGAAGCTCGCCTCGCTCTGCATGCTCGGCGCCAAGCTCAAGGACCTCGGCTTCACCCGCGAGATCCGTCCGCCCTACTGGTCCGTCAAGGAATCCGTCTTCCCGTTCAGCCGCTTCCCCGGCGCCCCCGTCGCGCTCTCGCCCGAGATGCGCTCCACCGGCGAAGTCATGGGTTGCGACGACGATCTCGGCATGGCCTACTCCAAGGCGCAGATGGCCGCGCAGCCCGCGCTCCCGGTCGCCGGCAACGCGTTCCTCTCCGTCAAGGACCGCGACAAGGACGGCGCCGTCGCCGTGGCCCGCGACCTGGCCTCCCTCGGCTTCAACATCTACTCCACCAGCGGCACCGCCGCGGCCATCGAGGCCGCCGGCATCAAGGTCACCAAGCTGGGCAAGATCTCGGAAGGCGCCCGCCCCAACGCGCTCGACCTCCTGAAGAACGGCCAGCTGCAGATGATCGTGAACACCGCCGCCGGCATGCTCCCGCGCAAGGACGAGAACGCGATGCGTTCCGAGGCCGTGCTGCGTGGCGTGTACATGGCTTCCACGATGAACGCGGCCCGCGCGGCCGTCCTGGGCATCCGCTCCCTGCGCGAACACCCCCTCACGGTCAGTTCCTTGCAGGAGCACGCAAAGGTGCTTCCCCCGAAGGCCTGAATCGGGTAGGAACTCCTTTCCCATGAAAGACCCCGTCCTCGCCGCGCTGGCCGTCGCCGTCGCGTCTCTCCATGCCGCC
>CAIWNE010000114.1 GCA_903913915.1 uncultured Opitutia bacterium | reverse complement strand
CCGGGGTAAGTGAGAATACAGATAGGTCGCACGGGTGCTCATCCCCAAACGCGATCGAGATCAATGATGAAGCTACGCATGTAGAAGTTACGACGTAAGGGTAGGAAGACGTGGGTTCGACTCCCACCACCTCCACCATTCGAGAAGCAACAGCCTGCGACCACCCGGTCGCAGGCTTTCTGCGTTGGCTTAGCGCTTCCGGTAGACCTCGAGGCGGCAGTCATAACCGCCGAGGTCGACGGTGCGGCTGGATTCCAGACGGAGGGTCGGGTCGACGGACGAAAGGCGCAGCGGGTTCACGAAGACCAGGCGTCCGTTCGGACGAAGGACTTCCGAGGCGATCTTAAAGAGATCGGTGAAGAGTCCGTGCATGTTCGGCACGCGCACGCGTCGGCCAAGCGGAGGATTCGAGATCACCAGGGAGACCTTGCCGCGGTCGAGTTCCGGGATGCGGATAATGTCGCGGAAGTCGCACGTGTGGAACGCGGCCTTGGTGCCGGCCAGCTTGGCGGCCTTGAAGTTGGCCTCGGCGATGGCGATCGCGGCCGGGTCGATGTCCGTGCCGACCACCTGCCCCACCCCGCCGGCCAAGGCCGACTCGATGAGTTCCAGGCCGGAACCGCAGAACGGGTCCCAGACGATCTCCTTGTCCTGTCGACCGGCGACGCGCACGAGGCAGGCGGCCAGCGGAGGATGCGAGGCGGCGTTGACCGCATCCGTACGGTAATAGAGACGAGGGTTCGGCGAGACGCGCGGGCGCAGTTCCACCAGCGCGCTGCGCTCGTCGAAGTGCACGTCGACGGACCACGGGGATTCACGGGCGTCGTTAAGGACGCGCGGGTTAAGCGCGAAGGCCTTCTTCGTGACCTTAGCGACTGCGTCGTCGTGGTTGCCTTCGGACACCATGCTGAGCCGGTAACGGGCCGCGCCCTGCGTCAGGCTGGCCATGAGTTTCTCGGCGAGCGGCGAGGCGATGGCCTTGGCCAGCACATCGAGCGCCTCGGCCGACCCGGGCTGACGGATGAACGCGAGGAAGAAGGACGCGGTGTCGAAACAGCGCAGCTTATAGAGTTCGGCGAGCGTGAAGGCGTCCTTCGGCTCGACGACCACGAAGCAGCCGCGGACTTCGACCACGCGGAACTTGCCTCCGCGGCCTTCGTCTTCGCGCACCTCGTCGGCCACGATCGACTCAAGCCCCTTGCGGCAGCGCAGGTGCAGACGCAGCCCCGCCTGCTTCGGGACGTCGGCGTCGAGGCGCACGTTGCTCGGCCCCTCCTGGCGGGCCACGCTGGCGCGGACCTTCTGTTCGTCGATGAGCTTCTCGCCGGAACCCGAGACCGCCTTGAGCGTCGCCGCGCCGCCGATCTTCTCGAGGGCGGAGGCGACCTTCTTCTTCTCTCGGTCGACGTCAGTGGTCTTAAGGATATCGATCAGCTTGCGCTCGGACTCCTCGTCGCCCCCGAGCTTCGGGATGGCGGCGGTGGCATAACGACGGATCTTCTCGGAGGGATCCTGCAGGAGGCCGATCATCCATGCCTTCACCGCGGCCTTCATCTCGGGATTGCGGGAGGTCGAGAAGACGACGCCCACGGCGCGGACCAAGGCGACCTGCTGGTTGCGCTCCTTCGGGCCGAGCTGGTCGAACTTCGGGACCTCGACGGTCCAGAGCTGGGCGGCCGGCAACTCGCGCAACTGTCGGTAGAGGTCGTTGTCGGCTTTCATGGCTTGGTAAGTCGGGCGGGCAGACGGCAAAGTCAAGGGAGACGCGGGAGAGCCGGCCGAGCCGAATCGCGTCCCGCGCACACTCGGACCTGTCGCACTTTGGGCTTTTTCCTAACAAAAATAACCAAAAGCGGCCGAGCGTTTGACCGACCGAGAAGTTGGCACGAAACCCCGGCTCCGCCCCCCTTCGGCCAATCCATAAGTTGCCTTTGACAGGGGGGGATTATTGCCCACTAGATTTAGCCGTCTTGCGGTCTCCGCCAAGGCACCCGGCGGCTAAGCCGCCAGCCCATCCGACCACGTTTGCCCACACCAGACATGAAGAAGCCCGGACTTCCCGAAACACAGGGTCTTTACGACCCCCAGTTTGAGCCTGACGCCTGCGGCGTCGGCTTCGTTTGCCAGATGAAGGGCAAGCGTTCGCACGAT
>CAIWNE010000113.1 GCA_903913915.1 uncultured Opitutia bacterium | reverse complement strand
GCCACCTGAAGCGCGAGGTGCAGCTATGTCGTGGCGCGATCCCGCCCCTCCCCCTAGCATTCATCTTTCTTCTTTCCGCCCATCCCCCATCTTACGCACATGCTCCTCCGCCTCCTCCCCCTCCTGGCCGCGGCATCGCTTTCCGCGGCCTCCGTCTCGACCTTCGCCGGCAGCGGCCAGAAGGGCTACTCAGGCGACAACGGTCCCGCCACCGAGGCGAAGATGGACAACCCCTTCGGCGTCACCCGCGGTCCGGACGGTTCGATCTGGTATTGCGAATACACCGGCCAGCGTATCCGCAAGGTCACGCCCGATGGCAAGATCCACCTCGTCGCGGGCACCGGCAAGGTCGGCTATTCCGGCGACGGCGGCCCGGCGACCGAGGCGACCTTCAACCTGCCCCACGAACTCCGCTTCGGTCCGAAGCGCGGCAACCTGTTCATCGTCGACATGATGAACCACGTCGTGCGCAAGATCGACGTCCAGACCGGCGTCATCTCCACGGTCGTCGGCACGGGCAAGCCCGGCTACTCCGGCGACGGCGGGCCGGCCGACCAGGCCCAGCTGAAGAACCCGCATAGCATCCAGTTCGACGCCCAAGGCGACCTCTTCATCTGCGACATCGGGAACAGCGTCATCCGCAAGGTCGACATGAAGTCGCACGTGATCACCACCATCGCCGGGACCGGCAAGCCGGGCGACTCGCCGGACGGCGCCCCGGTCAAGGGCACGCCGATCAAAGGCCCACGTTCCATCGACTTCGACGCCGCCGGCAACCTCTGGGTCTGCACCCGCGAGGGCAACCAGGTCCTGAAGCTCGACCTCAAGGCCGATAAGATCTCGCTCATCGCCGGCAACGGCAAGAAGGGCTTCACCGGCAACGGCGGCCCGGCCAAGCTCGCCACGCTCAGCGGCCCGAAGGGCGTCTCCTTCGATGCCGAGGGCAACGCCTGGATCGCCGACACCGAGTCCCACTCGATCCGCATGGTCAACATGAAGACCGGCAACCTCGAACTGAAGATAGGCACCGGCGTCAAGGGTGACGGCCCTGACGGCGACCCCCTGAAGTGCCAGCTGGCCCGGCCGCACGGCGTATTCGTCGACAAGGACGGCTCCGTCTTCGTCGGCGACTCCGAGAACCACCGCGTCCGCGTCTGGAAGCAATAAGGCCATGCTCCGCGCCTGCTTCCTCGCGACCCTCGTCAGCGTCACCCTTCATGCCGCCGACAGCGTCCAAGAACGCGTCGCGACGGTGACGAACACGCCCGGACTGGTGGCCTTCTGGGACTTCACGAAGCGCGAAGCCCCGGGCAAGCGCTTCACGGCCTACGTGCCGGCCGGAGCCAAGAACGACTACGCCCTCGATGCAGGCAATTACGTGAAGGACCTCTGGCAAGCCGGTCCCGACGCGTCCTATGCGGACTTCCCGATGCTCGGCGCCGGTCCGTTCGGCCAGGCGATCCGCATCAAGGCGGAGACCAATCCCGACTTCCGTCCGGTACTTTTCGTCCCCCGCGCCCGCCTGCATGACACCCCGCTCGACATCAAAGGCCCCGGCAAGGCCGTCACGGTCGTGGTCTGGGCCATCCGCGAGAGCGGCAACCATGCTCTCGCCGGCATCTGGCACGAAGGCACCGACCTCAAGGAGAAGACCACCGAGTCGATCGCCAAGGTCGAAAGCGGCCAGCGTCAGTACGCCCTCTTCGCCGGCCTGAACAAGGAGGGTTCCGCCTGCGGCCACGTCTCCGAGAACGGCGCCAGCTCGTTCACCAACAAATACGCGCTGCACAAGTGCAACTCCGCCGAGCAGTCGCCGAAGGTGCCGGCCGACGCCCCCGCCGAGGTGCTGGCCAAGTCTTGGCAGACGTTCGCGATGACCTACGACAGCAAGACCCGGCAGATCACCGGCTGGCTCAACGGCCAGAGCGGGGATCGCTGGCTGGATAACCCTCAGAAGGACCGCCTGCTCTCTTACGCCGCCAACGCCTGGCTGCAGGGCCGTCTCGCCAAGATACCGGGACTGCAGGAAGGCGAAGATCCGAAATTCCCGGCCGACCAGTATTACAACCCACCGGAGGACAAGCCCGTCAAGGTCACCGTGATCAGCGAGAAGGAAGCCAAGCGCATCGAGCTCCGCGAATACGCCTACACCAAGGTCAAGGTCACGCTCCTAGCCGGCCAGGAGACCGAACGCGAACTGACTTCCCTCCGCCTCAACCCCTGGTGGTACCCGCACGGCATCTACGAGCCGAAGAACGACGGCTCAGGCGGCCCCTTCACGATTGGCCGCGTCATCCACAGCGGCCGCAGCGTCGGCTTCACCGGCTGGATCGGCGGCGTCGCCGTCTTCGATCGCGCCCTGACCGCCGAGGAGCTCGCCAAGTTCCACGCGTTGGCGAAGCCGTCAGAGAAGTAATCCGCGATGCGCCACTTCCTCTTCCTCTCATTTTTCCTAGCGGAGCTCTCCGCCCAGACGATCACCATCGCGCCCGCGCCCGTAGACCGCGCCGCCTTGGTCGTGAACGCCAAGGTGCCACGCTGCACGGGCGACGTGCTGTCCGCGAAGGACGCCGCAGGCCGGGAATACGACCTTCAGGCGGAGGACGACGAGAGCAGCACCCTCGTCATCGGCTTCTTGCCGGCCAACACCACCCTCACGCTCAAGGTCGCGACGGTCGCCACCGCCCAGCCGCATGCGGTGAAGGTCGGCCCCGGGGAAGACGGACTCTCCTTGTCGATCGACGGCAAGGAAGTCTTCAACTTCCGGACGGACAAGGCCAAGAAGCCCCGCGCCGACATCAAGGACGAGATCCTGCGCGCCGGCTACCTGCATCCCGTCCGTTCGCCGTCCGGCGCCATCGTCACCGGGGACTATCCTGCCAACCATCCGCATCACCATGGGATCTGGACGCCGTTCACCAAGGTCACCTTCCAGGGAAGACACACCGACTTCTGGAACATGCAGGAAAAGAAAGGCGAGGAGCAGTGGCAAGGCGGCGGAAGAATCTGGTCCGGAGAAGTCCACGGCGGGTTCGAAGCGGTGATGCACATGAACGACCTCTCGGGCACCCAGCCGACCACCGCGCTCATCGACCGCTGGTCCGTCACGGCCTACGCCGTGTCCTACGCGCCCAAGCCGCTCCGCGTCTTCGACCTGACGACCACGCAGGCCTGCGCCACCGATTCCCCGGTCGAGTTGCCGCAATATCATTACGGCAGCTTCGGACTACGCGGTCCGGATGAATGGAACGGCGCCGAGAATGCCCGCTACCTGACCTCCGAAGGCCTCGGCGACCGCAAGAAGGGAGACGGCGCCCGCGCCCGCTGGTGCTACCTCGGCGGCAAGACCAGCGCCGGACTCTCCGGCACCGCCGTGCTGGGCTACCCCGATAATTTCCGCTTCCCGATGCCGCTCCGGCTGCATCCCGACATGCCCTACTTCTCGATCGTCCCGCAGAAGCTCGGCGCCTTCGCCATCGAGCCCGGCAAGCCCTACGTCACACGTTATCGCTTCGTGGTCACCGACGGCGAACCTGACGCCAAGCTCTTCGACGCCTGCTGGAATTCCCTCGCCCACCCCGCCGCGGTGAGCATCGCGAAATAGGCAGGGTCGGCTTGCCTTCACGGCCGACCGGTCGACACTCGCTCCAGCCCATGAAAGCGTTGCTCCCCCTCTTCGCCTTGCTGACGACGTTCGCCCAAGGGATGGGCGGAGATCACCCCGTCCTCACGCTGACCGCCGAGCAGCTGACCATCGCCACAGGGAAGCCCTCCCTGGTGGTGATGACCGATGGCGCCACCCACCTGCCCGTCTGGTCGCTTTCCGGCGGCACCGAAGGCCAGTCTGTCGCGGGCCTTGTCAACCTGCCGACGGACTGCTCCGCCGTCAGGATCGAGATCGTCGTGACGACCAACGAACCTTCGACCGAAGCCGGCGCAGAAGACGTCTATCGCGTCCACCTCTCGCAGATGCTCGAGAACAGCCCGTTAGGCGAACGCTATGTCGGAAATCCCGTTCGCACCCCCGTACCCGCCAAACCCTTCGTCACCCGCACCATCGTGCTGGAGTCCTATCACCGCGTCGTCGGCGGAGCGCCGCTGAGCGTGCGCATCCAGCGTGAGCCCAAGGACCCCGCCAACACGTTCGCCCGACCGACCGGGCTCGCGATGGTCAAGGTCACCCCGCTGCCCGCCACCCCCAAGGCCATCCTCGTGCAGGACGTGAAAGGCTACAACTCCTGGCCGATGATGCAGGCGATCGGCGACAAACTTGTCTGCGTCTACAGCCGCGGCTCAGGCCATACCATCGGCGAGGATGCCCGTCTCACCTATGCGCGCACGTCATCCGACCGCGGACGCACCTGGACACCCGAGACAGTCGTCGCAGACACCCCCGGCTTCGGCGAAGTCCCGGTCGGCAAAGGCCTCGACGCCGACGGCGCCGCCCTCTTCTGGGTCCGCCGCGTCGGCAAGGAATGGCTGCAGGATCTTTATCGCACGACGGACGGCGTGAACTTCAAGCTGATCACCACCCCTAAGCTTTCGCCGACGCCCGTCCAGATCACCGACATCTTCACCCTGCCCAAGACCGGACTGATGTGCCTCTGGTTCGCCGGCGGCTACGCGGACGGGACCGACCATTCGTGGGGCACCCTGACGAGCGCCGACAACGGCCTCACCTGGAAGCAGACGACCGTGGAATCCGGCCTGACAAAGGCCCAGTGGCCGACCGAACCCTCGGCGGTCTATCTCGGCGACGGTAAGATCCTCGCCATCGGACGCTGCGAAGTCTGGGGCGGCGGCACGACGGCCCGCTCCCAGCACCAACTGACCTCGACCGACTACGGCGTCACCTGGAAGAAAGCCCAGACGAACATCGGCGAAGTGATGGGCTCGACGCCCAGCCTCGTGCTCGACGCGAAGACCGGTCTCGTCAGCAATTACTACTACCAGCGCGGCAAAGGCGGCATTCTCCGCCGACGGGTCGCCGACCCGACCGCCATCTTCGACCACCCCCTCAGCTGGCCCTCCTCCGAGGCCATCGCCGTAGGCAGCGAAGACCCCACCGAAGCCGGCAACATCAACGCCACCTTCATCAAGGATACGCACTACCTCGCCTTCTACTCCGGCCACTCGCCCAATACTTCGGTCTACGTGACCGAGACGCCCGCTCCGAATCGTAAGCAGCCTTAATCGCCCTTTCATCCCATCACATATGCCCTCGAAGAAATCCGCCTGGATCGACGTCACCATCCCGTTCGCCAACGGCATGCATGGCTGGCCGGGGAATCCGCCGACCGTCATCAAGCCGCACGCGGCGCTCGCCAAGGGTGATGTCTGCAACGTCTCGGTCTTCAACCTGAACACCCATGCCGGGACGCACATGGACTCGCCTTGGCACTTCCTCAAAGGCCTCGGCACGATGGACGACCTCCCCTTCGAAGCCGTCATCGGCCCCTGTCGTGTGGTGGAAATCAAGGACCCCGAATCCATCAAACCAGCCGAGCTCGCGAAGCTGAAACTCAAGCAAGGCGAACGCATCCTCTTCCGCACCCGCAACTCCAGGGTCAGTTGGAAGAAGAAATCCTTCGACAAGGATTTCGTCTACGTCTCCAAGGAAGCCGCGCAGCACCTGGTCGACAAAGGCGTCCGCACCGTCGGCATCGATTATTTCAGCGTCGGAGGATTCTACAAAGACGCCGTCCCGACCCATCACATCCTGCTCGGCGAGAAGGTCTGGATCATCGAAGGCCTCAATCTCGCGAAAGCCAAGCCGGGCCGCTACGAGATGATCTGCCTGCCGATCCGCATCGCCAAGGGCGACGGAGCGCCCTGTCGCTGCATCCTGCGGCCGCTCTGACGTCAGTTCTGCGCCTTCTTGCCCCGCGCGAAGGCGCTGGGGGTCACGCCCGTATGCCGGCGGAACTGGGCCGTGAAGCTGCTCTGGTCGCAGAAACCGAGGCGCATCGACAAGGCGCCCAGCTTCTCTTCGCCCTTGATGATGCTTTCACAGGCCGCGCGGATGCGGCACTTCATCCAGTAGTCGCGCGGCGAGAGGCCGAGCGCATCGGTGAAGCGACGCTGGAGCTGGCGCACGGACAGGTCGCACGCGTCCGCCAGCACCTGCGCCGACGGATACTCGAGCAGGTTCTCCTGGAGCATCTTGGTGGCGGGACCGATCTTGACGTTGAGGGAGGCGATCGGCGCCTGGCCCATGCACACGCGGGAGATGCCGAGGATGCCGATGATCTCGCCCTTTCGGTTGCGGACAGGATACTTGCTGGTGACGTGCCAGTCGGGAAGGCCGACCGCGTCCAGGCAGATCTCGATCTTGTCCAGCACGGGCTGACCCGTGCGGTAGACGATCGCGTCATCGGCGAGATATGATTCGGCCATCGCGCCCGGCGTGAGGTCTTGGTCCGTCTTGAACAGCATCTCCCACGCCTCCCGGAAGCCATGGCGAGTGGTCCAAAGGCCGCTCGCATAAAGATGTTCGCCCGCTCGGTTCTTCAGGAAGCAGAGGAAGCCCGGCAGCGAATCGAAGATCGCCATGGTCTCCACGTCGATGACCACCTCGCTGAGATACTCCTTCTGCTTACGCAGGAGCTCGGCTTGGCTGAGTGACGCTTTTGGCATAAAGTCGGTATGGGGTGATAAAAATACGGCGTTGGCGATGCTGAATAGGTCAAACACCTGCCATTATTATCTAAAACCGATTTGCCCCGAAGGTTTCAGTCGGCAATAAAGTACCACCCGCATGAAGCCCGTTGTCCAAATCTCCCTAGACCTGACGAACATCGACGAGGCCCTCGAGACGGCCGCGATGGCCATGCGGGCCGGCGTCGATTGGCTGGAAGCCGGCACCCCGCTCATCCTGGCCGAAGGCCTGCATGGCGTCCGCGCCCTGCGCAAAGCCTTCCCGCATACGCCCATCGTGGCCGACCTGAAGACCATGGACGGGGGCTACCTCGAGGCCGAGATGATGGCCAAGGCCGGAGCGACCCACGTGGTGGTGATGGCCCGGGCGCACGAAGAAACCCTCAAGGTCATCGTGAAGGCCGGCCGTGACCATGGCGCCAAGGTCATGGGCGACAACCTCGGCTGCCCGGACATGGTCGCCGGCGCCAAGCTCTGCGAGGACCTGGGCTGCGATTTCGTCATCCACCATATCGGCTACGACGAACGCCGGGGCATCGCCGCCCGCGGGCTCCGCATGCCCAGCCCGATGGACCAGCTCCGCGAAGTCGTCCGGGCGGTCAACGTGCCCGTCCAAGCCGTCGGCGGCCTCACGCTCGAGCAGGCCGTGCGTTGCCCGGAATACGGCGCCCCGCTCGTCGTGCTCGGCGCTCCGCTCACGATCGACGCCGACGCCTTCAAGACCGCCTCCGGCGACCTCGAATCCTCCCTTCGCCTCATCTGCCAGAAGGTCCACGCCTACGGTGACGTCAAAGTCGGCCGCTAACTTTCCCACCCCTAACCCTTTTTTCATGAACTCCCCCGCCGTCGTCAACTTCGCCCCCGAAAAGGGCTCCGTCGAGATCCGTGAGATCGCCCGCCCCGTCATCGGCGAAGAAGACGTCCTGCTCGAAGTCGCCAACGTCGGCGTCTGCGGCAGCGACCTCCACCAGTGGACGGCCGACCACTCCTGGCCGGTCAACTATCCCGTCGTGCTCGGCCACGAATTCGCCGGCCGCATCGTCGAGTTGGGCAAGAAGGTCGAAGGCTGGAAGGAAGGCGACCGCGTGGTCAGCGAGACCGCCGCGATCATTTCTGCCAACAACCCGATGAGCCGCCGCGGGCTCTACAACCTCGACCCGACCCGCAAGGGTTTCGGCTACGGCGTCAACGGCGCGATGACCAAGTACGTCCGCGTCCCGCAACGCATCCTGCACGCGGTACCCGACGCCCTCCCCTTCGAACAAGCCTGCCTCACCGAGCCTTGCTGCGTCGCCTATAACGCCGTCGTGAAAAATGCCCGCATCGAACCCGGCGACCGCGTGGTCGTCCTCGGGCCCGGCACGATCGGTATCCTCTGCGCGGCGATGGCCAAGCAGTGCGGTGCCGAAGTCGCCATCGTCGGCCTGCCGCAGGACGCCCATCGTCTCGCCATTGCCAAGCAGTATGGCTGCGAAGTCATCATCGGCG
>CAIWNE010000112.1 GCA_903913915.1 uncultured Opitutia bacterium | reverse complement strand
CGGCGATCTCGTCGCGGATCGACTGCGTCTCCTTCTCCCATGCGGCCAGTTTGGTGGCATAGGCGGCGGAGTCCTTCGCCGTCCAGGCAGCGCGGTTCTCGACGGGCAGGGTGTTGGTGAAGAAGCTGCGGAGCGCGAAGTAGTCTCGCTGGAGAATCGGGTCGAACTTATGGTCGTGGCAACGGGCGCATTGCATGCCGGCGCCGAGGAAGACGTCGCCCGTGGTGTCGGTCAGGTCGTTGAGGATGTTCTCCCACTGCCCGCGGGCGTCGCGGTTGTTGTATTCGTAGATCCAGTGACGCAGGTAGCCGAGCGCCGTGAGCGCCTGCGGGTCGCCGGGGAAGAGCTCGTCGCCGGCGATCTGCTCCTGGACGAAGCGGTCGTAGGGCTTGTTTTCGTTATAGGACTTGATGACGTAGTCTCGGTAGCGCCAGGCCGTCGGACGGAAGTCGTCGATGCGGAAGCCGTCGCTGTCGGCGTAGCGTACGAGGTCGAGCCACGCGCGTGCCATGCGCTGTCCGTAGGCGGGCGAAGCGAGGAGGCGGCCGACGAGTTTCTCGTAGGCCTGCGGGTCCGGGTCCTTGACGAAGGCGGCCACGTCCTCGGGCGTCGGCGGGAGGCCCGTCACGTCGAAGGTCACCCGCCGGATGAGCACGGCGCGGTCGGCTTCGCCGGCGGGGGTGAGGCCCTCCTGCGCGAGACGCGCGTCGATGAAGCGGTCGACGGGGTGGGCGGACTTGCCGGTGGGCTGTTCCGTTCGCTTGACGGGCTGATAGGCCCACCAGGCTTTCTCCTTCGCGCCGATCGTGCCCGGGAGGTAGCGGCCCGCGACGGGCGCCTTGGTGCGGCTCTTCGGCCAGGTCGCGCCAGCCTTGATCCATTCTTCGAGGAGGGAGACTTCGTCCTTGGTGAGACGATCGCCTTTCGGGGGCATCATCTTGTCCGGATCGGAGGAAAGGATGTTCTGGAGGAAGAGGCTCTTGGCGGGGTCTCCCGGAATCATGGCCGCGCCCCCGTCGCCGCCGGTGGTCAGGCCGGCGAGGGAGTCCATGACCAGGCCGCCCTTGTTCTTGCCGGCGGCGTGGCTGTGGCACTTGAAGCAGCGGGAGTCCAGCAGCGCGACGGCCTTCTCGGCCTGGTCGTTGTCGGCGGCCCATGCGGTCACGGTGCCGACCAGGACGGTCGCCAGGGCGAAGGAAAAGGAGGCGGACGGACGCAAAGACATCGGGGCAGGCCTTGATAAAGGCCTTATGAGCTTTGACTGCAAGCCGAGGCCGAAGGTTCCCCGAAACTCAGCGGGTAGGCTTCATGCCCCAGACCCCGTTCATGACGTCAGGCTTCTGCGGGTCGGGGGATATGGTCAGTTCAACGCCGCTATGATCCCCGTAATAGATGATGCGGGTCGTGGTGCCCGTTTCCCAAAGGATCGCACTGCCGAACTGGCGGACCTCTGTCTTGTAGGCGTCCATCTGGTAGGAAGGGAAAGCGAACGATCCGGCGCCGCTGTTGCTGTCAAGGTCATGGGTCTCGACGATGTGGGTGCTGCCCGGAGGCAGCAGTTTCGGCAGCCAGCCACCTTCGAAGGCGCCGTCGGCACGCGCGGCGGCCAGATCGGCGTAGCGGGAGATCTTGTGTTCGCCGCCCGGGCCGGTGAGGCGGATCAGGTCGAAGGCGACGAACAGGAGAAGGGCGGCGGCGAGTCCGAGGAAAATCTTAAGAGCCGTGATTTTCATCGGTTGGCTTGTTTCCATTTAGAGTAGTCCTTGGTCAGCAGGTCGCGGGCGTATTCGCCGAACCAGCTGTAGCCGTTGCGGCGCTCGTAGCCGATCTCGGCCAGCGTGGGCTTCGGGATGCCGTCGCGGTCGCTGACGAAGGGCTGGCCGGTCTTGAGGTCGTAGAAACGCGCCCAGAGGGCGGGGGCCTGCGGGTCCGGAATCATGACGCGGTTGTCTTTGCCGTCCTTGTCCTTCTCGGTCACGAGGCGCTGGCCGGTGACCTTGTGCGCTTCGAACCACGCGACCGCGCCTTCGATCGACGACCGTACTTCGGGGGACGGCTTCTCGAGGCTCATGAGCAGGCGGACGATTCCGACGGATTCGTAGCCGCTGAAGGAGGGAAGCTCGTATTTGCGGGCCTTGGCCGGGGCCAAGGTCGTCTCGTCATGCTGCGCACACCAGACGGCGGGTTTGCCGTCGACGACGATCTGGCACCTGAGGATGCAGGCGATGCCGCGGTCGAACGCCTGCTGGCAGGCGTCGCGGGTCTTGGCGTCAAGGAAGGCGTAGGTCTTCTCGGTCGCGACTTCGCGCACGAGTTGCAGGACGCGCACCATGGCGTCGTCGTTGAAGGTGATGTGGTCCCAGTAGCCTTTGCGCAGCGGGAAGAACTGCGGCCAGCCGCCGTTCGGGTATTGGGCCGAGAGCACGTAGGCCAGGCCGCGGTCGAACGACTTGCGGTACGTCTCGTCCTTGGTGGCGTTCAGCATGCGCGCCATGAAGCGGAGCTCGTCGACGGTCGCCTTGTTGTCGAAGGTCGGCACGAGCTTCGACCGGTCGCCGTCGTAGGCCTTGCTGATCGTGTCGGTGTTCTTCGGCCAGCCGCCGGCGTCGCACTGGAAGCTCAGGATGATGGCGGCGACCTGCTTCGCCTCGGTCGAGGCGAACCAGCTGTCGGGTTTCCTGAGGAAGCGCCGGGCGCTTTCGTCCGCCGTGAGCAGGGGGCCGAAGGCGAGGAGCACGAGGAGCGACAGGAGGGGGCGCATGGATCGCGGAGGGTAGGAGAGGGATAAGGGCAGGGCGGAGGGAGTAAACGAAGGAAAGCGGCGAACGGTTTCCCGAAAACGGCATGGCTCTTGCGGTTGTCAGGTCCGCTTTAATCCGTTCTCTTGTCGTCGTGTCGTCTCCGCTCGTCCTCATCCTCGCCTCCGCTTCGCCCCGGCGCACCGAGCTCCTCCGGGAGGCCGGCATCCCGCATCGCGTCGTGGTGGCCGCCGTCACCGAGCACGAGGATCCGACGACCGATCCCGCCAAGATGGTGCTCCATAACGCCCGCCTGAAGGCCGCCGCGGTCTCGCGTCTCCATCCTCAGGCGATCGTCCTCGGCTCCGACACGACGGTGGCCCTCGGCGACCGCGCCCTGAACAAGCCGGCGGACCTTGCCGAATCCCGCGCGATGCTCCGCAGCCTCTCCGGCCGTGAGCATACGGTGCACACCGGTGTCTGCCTGCTTTGTCCCGCGCTCGGCCTCGACGAGTCCCGTGACGTCACGGCGTGGGTCCGTTTCCGGTCTCTCTCCGAAGATGATATCACCCGCTATCAGGCCTTGGTGAACACCTTGGACAAGGCCGGCGCCTACGGCATCCAGCAGGGCAAGGAGATCATCATCGAAGATTTCCAGCGGCCGATCTCGACGATCATGGGCCTGCCGGTCGAATTCGTGAAGGCGCGCCTCGTCGCGCTCGGCCTCTTGGAAAGGCTCGTCGCATGAAGGCTTTGCTCTGCCTTCTTCCGGCCTTCGTGCTGGCGCAGGCTCCGGTCGTCAGCGGCGACGCCGAGATCTCCGGCCTCGTCGGCGGCAAGCCGCTGGTGATCCGCACGACGAGCCGCCTGGCCGGCGCCATCGACTCGGTGAAGTGGGACGGCGTCGAATTCATCGACTCGCACGACCATGGCCGCCAGCTGCAGTCGGCCATCAACGCCGACGTCGATGGCGTCTATCACGTGGAATGCTACAATCCGACGGAAGCCGGTTCGGTCGTCGACGCGCTCGGACCGAAGTCGACGAGCCGCCTGGAATTCCTTTCCGTCAAGGACGGCGTGCTCGAGACGCGTGCCCGCATGGCGTTCTGGCTGGCGCCCGGCATGCAGTCCCATGGCCAGCCGGCCCAGAACCGGAAACTGCTTTCGGATCACGTGCTCACCAAGCAGGTGCGGATCGGACGTCCCGGGATGGAGCACGTCATTGACTATCAGGTGACCTTCACCGTGCCTGACGACGGCCCGCATAAGATCCTGCAGTTCGAGGCGCTGACGGGATATATGCCGACGACTTTCTCTGAGGAGCTCCGTTTCGACGCCAAGTCCTCGGCTTTGCTCCCATTGCCCCGTAAGAACGGCGAGATCCGCGACCCCCTCGTGCTGTCGACCCCTTCCGGTTCGCATGCGATGGGCATCTTCACTCCGGACCGCCCGCCCCAAGGGCAGCCTCCCGTCGGTTATGGCCGTTTCCTTTTCGAGCATGACAAGGTCGCGAAGTGGAACTGCGTATTCCGCTTGCGCCAATCCGAGCCGATCAAGCCCGGAGACTATTCTTTCCGGTGTTACGTCGTCATCGGCACCCGCGAGGACTGCCGGCTCGCCTTGGTCGCCCTGACGCAGGAATTCGCCGGACGATAATCGTCCCGACCTGCGCTTGAAGTCGGACCGCCGCTCCGTAGCGTGGTCACGTGCGTTCGGACGACTCCATCGACATCCGCTCCGCGGCCATCGCGGTCGTGGTGTCGCTGGCCTTGCATCTGCTGCTCCTCTGGGCGCTGCCTGACAGTTTCCGCAAGGTCGTCGTCTTTGTCCGTCCGGTCGAGGTGCTGACGGCTCCGGTGAAGATCGACGAAGCCCGGTTGCCCCCGAAACTCCGTTTCGCGGAGACCAATCCCGCCGCCAACCAGGCGGTGCCGAAGGCCGCTCCGTTCACGTCTTCGCGCAACCAGACCGCCGCCCAGCCGGTGCCGGAGAAGAAACCCTCGAACTCGGCGTTGCCGAAATCGGCCGGCACTTCCGAGGCGATCCGCCTCGCGCAGGGCAAGCCCCGCTCCATCGACCAGTCTCAGGCTGCGCCAGCCGTCCAGCCGTCGGTCTCGATGGCTCCGCCGGTGAAGGCGGCGCCTCCGCCTGGCCCGGGCAAGTCCGCCGCCAGGCCCGCGCCGGCCCCGGTCGCCGCCAATCCCGACCGCCCCCGCGCCTCGCTGCCCTCGGGCACTTCCGGGCTGCTGCTGCGCAATCCCTCGGGCGTGAGCCGCGCCGGCGCGGTGGCCATCGATGCGCGCTTCAGCAACTACGGCGACTATACCCAGCGCATGCTCGAGGCCATCCAGTCCAGCTGGTGGAGCATCATCGAGCGCTCGCGTTTCGAGGGCGTCTCCCGCGGCCGCGTGACGGTGCGCTTCCGCCTCCATCGCGACGGGACCGTCACCGACGCCCAGATCGTCGGCAGCGAGGTCACGCGCGTGATGACCTTGGCCTGCAAGGATTCCGTGATGGCTCCGGCGCCTTATGACATCTGGCGAGCGGATATGGTCGCTATGTACGGCGAGAGCGACACGGTCACGATCAACTTCCTCTACTACTGATGACCCTGGCCACTGATTGGATCCCGTTCGGACGCGGCGTACGCGTGGTCGCGACGCACGATTGCGGGCTGATCGCGGTCGAGAAGCCCGACGGCATCCTCTCCCATCCCAATCCCGGCGAAGCCGCCGAGAAGGGCACGATCCTGATCGCCGGCAACTACTCGCTCGACGAGGAGGCCTTCCATGTCCGTGACGGCAAGGGAGGCATCCGTCGCGTCTATCTGCTCAACCGGCTCGATTCCCCGACCAGCGGGACGCTGCTGCTGTCGCTCGACGAAGGCATCGCCGACCTCGTGCGCAAGATGTTCGCCCGTTCGCAGGTCTCCAAGAAATACGTCGCCCTGATCCGCGGACGCGGCCTGCGCACGCCGCGCGGCACGTGGCAGGACCAGATGTCGAAATCCAAGGGCCCGGGCGGCGGCGTCCGTTCCGAGACCGGCGCGGGCGCGCCGGCGGTGACGGTCTATGCCTGGCAGCGTTCCGCCGGCGGCACGCTGCCGCTCTCGCTCATCCAGCTCGAGCCGCGGACGGGCCGCACGCACCAGCTGCGCGTGCAGACCGCCTCGCATGGTCACCCTATCCTGGGCGACCGCACGTACGGCGATTTCGAATTCAACAAGGCGGTCGGGACGGGCCGAGGTTTCAAGCGCCTCTTCCTTCACGCCGAATCCACGCAGCTGTCCTTCGACTGGCAGGGCGCCAAGGTGGCGTTCAAGGCGACCGCGCCCATGCCGAAGGAATTCGAGGAAGCGCTGGCGGCGGATGACGAAGAGCCGGGCAAAGGTCCGAGGGCTCCGCGACGCGATGCCGGCACGCCGATCTCGCCCCGCCTGCGCATCCGGCTCTGAGCCGACGGCGGATTTCGCGCGGACCGCCCAAACTTTCACCGCCTCGGCGGGGTTACATAGGTGACCCCTCGCATGCGAAACCTGCTCCTGCTCGCCGGCCTTTGTCTTTCCTCCCTCGCGGCGGCGGCCGATGGTCCGCTGGCCGGCGTCGAGAAACGTCCTGTTTCGATCTACTGCGACGGAGTCCGCATGGCCGCCGATATCTTCTCCCCCCAAGGCTTGAAGTCTGACCAGCGGTTGCCCGCGCTCATCCTTTGCAACGGGACCGGCGGCACGAAGGCCAAGGTGGGCAATCGGACCGCCCCGGCCTTCGCCCGCGCGGGTTTCATTGTCCTTTCCTTCGATTATCGCGGCTGGGGGGAGAGCGACAGCAAACTGATCACGCTCGATGCCCAGCCGAAGCCCGATGCCGACGGCAACGTCAAGGTCGTCGCGCGCGCGGTGCGCTGGCAGATGAACTATGCGGATCAGACGGAGGACATCCGTGCGGCGATCAGTTTCCTGACCGGAGAGAGGTCCGTCGACGCCAGGCAGATAGGGTTGTGGGGGTCCAGCTACGGGGGCGGGCTCGTCACGTGGGTCGCGGGGAATGACCCGCGCGTCCGTTTCGCGATCGCCCAGGTGTCAGGCATGTCGTCCCGCGGTCCCTCCGCCGAGAAGTCGGCTCAGCAGCTCGCGGTGAAGCAGGCGCGAGGCGAAGCCGAGCCCGTTCCTTTCGATACCGGGAAACTCGGAGGCAAGCTCGCCACTTATGACATGATGAGGGCCAATCCTGCCCGTAGCCTGGGTTTCAACTCGATCGAGGCCGCGGCGAAGATAAAGGTGCCAATGTTGTTGGTGGACGCCGAGAAAGATGAACTCGTCGATATCCGTCAGCATGGCGGCCGCGTCGCCGGCATCCTCAAGGCCAACGGCGTGCCGGTGGAATACCGCGTCATCCCCGACATCACCCACTATGGCGTCTACAAGGAGAAGTTCGCCGAGGTGACCGCGATCGAGGTCGAATGGCTGCGGACTACCTTGAAGTCCTTGGGTAATTGAGGGCCGTCCCCCCGGATTGGTGCCTGCACGACATTCTCTGTGGAGGGCTGAGAGGCTAAGTTATTCACAACCGAGGCCTGATTGGGCACCCATGCTAAAGGGCGTTTGCCACCTGTCGGGGCTAGTCCTAGTCCATGGACTTCCGACGCTCCCCGCGTCGGCCCCCGATGAACCCTTTGTCCGCCGCCCTCCTGGTGCTGCTGCTCTCCGCTTTGGCGGAGGGGCTGCATGCCCGTCGGGTGCGTGTCGCCGCGCGCCTAGCCTTCGGCCCGGAAGGATCGCCGCGCGGCTGGACGATCGCCGCGCCTTTCTTGCGTTGTCTGGCGCTGACCACCTTCGCCTGGGGCCTGGCCGTCATGTGGCAGCTGCATCAGGCGGCCAAGGACGGCAAGCAGCCGGAAACGAAGGAGCCGGTCCGCCTGGTCTTCGTCGCCGACCTCTCGCCGAGCATGTACCTCAAGGACGCCGGACCGGATGGCAAGCAGACGCGCCAGGAGCGCATGCGCGAGGAAGTCGAGGCGGTGCTGATGCGCGTCGGCGGCGATATCCGCTACAGCGTCGTCGGCTTCTACACCGAAGCGCATTCCATCGTGCGCGACGCGCATGATCCCGAGCTCGTCCGCAACGTCTTCAACGGGCTCCCGGTCCAGTATGTCATGAAGGCCGGTTCGACCGACCTCGGCACCGCCATCAACGCCTCGGTCAAGGTCGTCGAAGGGATGCCCGCCCAGACGGTGCGCCTGATCGTCTTCACCGACGGCGACACCATCCCGCTCCAGCCGATCCTGCCTCGCCCGAAGTCGGTGAAGGACGTGCTCGTGCTCGGCGTCGGCAATCCGCGCAAGGGCACGTTCATCGCCGGCCATCAGTCACGCCAGGAGGCCGAGGTGCTCACGACCGTGGCCCGGGCGTTGCGCGGTTCCTATTTCGACGTGAACGAGAAGCACCTGCCGACCGACGCCTTGGGCGACCTGGTCGTGAGGGCGCCGCTGCCGAAGTCCGGCCTGGACCTCGCGCAGCTCGCCGTGCTCGCGATGGCCTTGGGCGCCGCGGTGCTCGCATTGCTGCCGGTCGCGCTGCAATACCTCGGCTCGGCCTGGAAAGTCGCCGCCGCCGAGACCGAGGCAGGGGAGGGCGCCGTCCGATGAGGAAGTTCCTCACGCTGCTCTGGCTGCTCTTCCCCGTCGGGGTGGTGTATTATCATTACAACGAAGGCCAGGCCCAGCTGGCCCGGGAGAAGGCCCGCGACCATCTCGTGCGCATCCGCGAACTCGAACGGGCCAAGGAGCCCGATTGGGCGAACGTGGTCGAGGAATACGACAAGCTCGCGGCCGAACTGCCGCCGGAGGAGCGGCCGACCGTGCGCCACCAGATCCGCTTGGCGAAGGCCAAGGCGAAGATCGAGATGCTGGACGTCGCCGGCGCGATCGCCGACCTCTCCCAGCTGCTGAAGGAATCGGCCGCGGTCGACGGCGAGGACGGCCCGACCACCCGCGCGGTCCGCGAGACCCTCGGCAAAGCCTATTTCTACGGGACTTCCTTGCTCAAGGCCAACGGGGCGACCGAGGACGAGTGGCGTCCTTACGCCGAACGTACCCGTCAGGTCTTCAGATATCTCGCCGAACACCAGGACCCCGCGGCCCTCGCCGATTACGAGAAGCGCGTCGAAGCGGAATTCGCCCGCTCCGTCCGCCAGAACGCCTTATGAAGACCCTCCTCCTGATCATCACCGGCTTCGGTGCCTCCGTTCTCGCGCAGGAAGCGCCCGCGCCTTCCGCCGTCGAAGGCGTGCGCGGCGTCCGCCAGGAAGGCTCCGGCAAGATCAAGGAAATCGATCCCGCCGCCAAGAACGTCGCGCCGACCACGGTGCAAGGCGTCGATAAGGTGGACGGCGTGAAAGCCCCCGGCGGCGCTAAGGCCGTGAAGCAGACGCCCCCGCCCGCTTCCGTCACCGAAGGCGCGAAGCCCGTCGACGGCGCCGGCACGAAAGCCACGCCGCCTCCGCCCGCGCCGAAGGGCGTCGAAGCGGTCCAGGGCGTCAAGCCGCCCGAAGCCGTCAAAGGCGCGGGAACCAAGGCGACTCCGCCGCCGCCTCCCGCCAAGGGGCTGGTCGGAGCCGAGGGCGTGAAACCTCCGGAAGGCATCAAAGGCGCTGGCACGAAGGCCACGCCACCTCCTCCGCCCGCCAAGGGCCTCGAAGGCGTCAAGGGCGTCAAGCCGTCCGAAGGCGTGAAGCCGGCCGCCGGCGGCATCAAGCCCGTCGAAGGCGTCACCGGCATCGGCTCCGCCAAGCAGAAGAACCTCGAGGCCGCCCTCCAGGTGAAGCCCGCCGGCAAGCCCGACCCGAAGAAGGCCAAGGCCGCCGCCGCCCTCCTCGGCGGACCTGAGCCGAAGGGCAAGCCCGACAAGCAGGACGACCGCAAGCTCTTCGAGGAGATCAAGAAGATCCCCGACAACGGTTCCTGAACTCCCTCGCTTTCCAAATAAAAGACCATGAGACTCCTCCGTCCGTTCCTCTGCGGCTCCCTCGCCCTCGTCGCGACGCTATCCGCCCAGCAGCCGACATCGCCGCCGCTCGACGCCAAGACCCAGCAGGCCTATGAGCGCCTGCTCCGCCATCGTTATTCCCGAGACCTGACGGATGTCTTCGCGGCGATGGAGAAATCGGCCAAGCCCGACGCGCGTTCGACCCCCGATACGCGCTTCCTCTCCGCCTTCCGCCTTGGCGACTGGGGCTACGTCAAGGCCGAGCTCGCCGCGATCCCTCGCGACCTCGCCCGCGGCATCTACGACAAGATGCTGGCCGACCTCGCGGAACGCCCGAAGGGCGGCGTGCGTCTGGAGGACGTGTTCTCCCTGGCGGACGCCGTGCCCGGCGAGCTCAACGATGGCGAGCTTCGCAAGCTAGGCCAGATGCTCGGTCAGGTCGTCCCGCCCAACGAAGGCTTCTGGGTCGCCGAGCGCCTCGCGCGCGGCACCGAGCAGCTCGGCGGCAAGGATCCGGCCCGTCGTCTCGCCGCCGGACGCATGCTCCTCGCGGGCGGATTCCGCGACCTCGCCAAGGCCTACCTCCCCGACGGCGCGGACCTGGACAAGGTCGCCGACGAAGCCCTGCGTCAGGAGATCGCCGCTTTCCTCGCGGCCGAGCAGGCCACGGAGCTCGCCCAGCGCGACCAGATCTCGCGTATCTGGAACGACAACGTCGCCATCCTCCGTTCCGAGAAGAAGGTCAACGACTGGGAGAAGAGCAAGGCCGCGGGCGAGATGCTCCGCGTGCTGACGCAGGTCTCGCCCACGGTGCTGAGCGGCACGTTCGCCGACCTCATGAAGTCCCAGCCGGACGCGGCGCTGAAGCTCGTCGGCGGGCTTTCCCGCAAGGTCCAGAACGAGACGCACGCGGCCGCCGCGCAGCGCATCGAGAACCTGCGCGCCCAGACGGTCCTCGCCAACCTCATCGCGGAGAACCCCGACTCCGGCGTCGAGCCGTGGAAGCAGATCCTCGTCCTGATGGCCGAATCCTGGATGACGGAGGTCGAGAACTCCTTCAGCCGGCAGGCCGGCGCGCCTCGCCGCGGCGGCGTCGTCCGTAACGGCTCGAGCGAGATCGACCCCGAGGAGATGCTGCTGCTCGCCCCTGCCGGCAAGTGGTACGCCGCGCTTCCGTCCGACCTCCGCGACCGTTTCGACGCCAGCCTCGCCCGCGCGATCATCGTCAGCGCCAACTTCGAGCTCGCCGCCGACCGCATCGTCGAGCTGGCCCGCCGCCACCCCGCCGCCGGCGTGGCGTTGGCTGAGGATTTCCTGCTCGCCTGGGGTCAGGCGCATAATCCGCAGCTGCCGGAGGAACTGCGCCGTCGCTACGGACTCCCCGAGGACGCCCGCATCCCGATCACCCCGGTGATGATGGAGCGTAACATCGAGAGCCTCGCCCGCATGATGGAGGTCTTCCGCAAGGCCGGCGTCGCCCCGCGCGACCAGAGCAAGGTCGTCAACGCCTTCGACCTGGCCTACAGCAACGCCGAAGCCTATCGCGACTCCCACATCGAGCGCGTCTTCGGCCCGACGGCGAAGATGGACGAGCAGCTGTTCTTCCTGCTCGCCCAGAAGATGCATGCCAACCTCGGCGACCGCTGGCGCCGCGCCGACATCCAGCGCGGCAGCCTGACCCGGCGCAACGAAGCCCAGACCTACGCGATGGCCGAGGCCGGCTACGGCTCGTTGCTCAAGATGATCGACGAATGGCAGGCCGGTCGTCCCGACGCCTTCAAGGCGCTCCTGCTCGGCGCCGTCGTGCTCAGCGATTGGGCGGACTTCGAGAGCTTCCAGGATCTCGCGCCCTTGGATCCGGCCAAGCGCATCGTGGCCGCCAAGGAGAAGACCCTCCAGTCGCAGGACTTTTTCCAGCGCGCCGCCGACGCCTACGGTCGTCAGGTCGTCCGCCTGCAGCCGAACGAGTACACCATCGAGCCTTACCAGAGCTGGTTCAACTCCGTGCTCGGCATCAGCAGCACCGGTCAGGTCAACCTAGGCAAGCCGATGAACCGCGCCGCCCTCGGCCGAATCCGCGCCGCCATCCTCGCGCTGCCGGGCAAGCTCGGCCCGACGCACATGGGCCAGCTGGCCAAGGCGCTCAACGCCCGGCTCAACGACACCAACAGCCCGCTGCATGAAGACCTGAAGTACCGTTACCTTGCCAGCACGCTGGTGGTGACGAAGGACGACCCGTTCTCCCTGGGCCTGAAGAAGCGTTCGGACTATCTCGACGAGCTCCTCAGCGAGATCCGCGTCCAGACCCGGATCGACGGACCTAACGTCGTCGGCGTCGGGCAGGAGTTCGGCATCATCGTGAGCGTCGTCCACACCGAGGCCATGGGTCGCGTCGCCCGTTTCGGTCAGTATCTCAGCAATGACGTCGCCGCCGTGGCCGCCAAGACGAAGCGTCGCGGACCCCAGGTCTCCAAGGGGCCCGACCCCCAGGGCCCGCGTGACGAGTTCGAGCAGAAGCTCACGGAAGGCCTGTCGCCGTTCTTCGACATCCGCTCGATCACTTTCGCCGCGCCCGACGTGAAGCCTCGCCCGTCCGCCCGCCCGGGCTGGGAGGAGACCCCGCTCGCCTACGTCCTCGTCCGGGCCAAGGACGCCAGCGTCGACAAGATTCCGCCTGTCCAGATGGAGCTGCGCTTCATCGACCTCAGCGGCCCGGTGACGATCCCCGCGATCTCGGCCGAGACCTTGCTGAAGGTCGCCGCGGGCAAGGCCGTGCCGCGTCCGGCCGACAAGGTCGAAGTCACCCAGACCCTCGACACCCGGCAGTTCGCGATCAACGGTTCGCTGAGCCTCGAAGTCGCCGCGACTGCCTCTGGTCTCGTGCCCGAGCTGGACGATCTGCTCGACCTCGCCCCGCTGGCCGGCGTGGCGAAGGTCCGTCAGGTCACCGCAATCGACCCGCTCATGGTCAAGGAGCTGAACACGTGGGGCGAGAAGGTCGCTCCTCGCACCGAACGACGCTGGTCGGTCACCCTTGACGGCGACGCGATCCGTCTGGCCGACAAGGCGACGGACGTGCCGTTCCCGACGATCAAGGCCGCGAACACGACCACCGTCTGGCGTACCTATCAGGACATCGATCCGGTCGTGCTGACCAAGGGTTCCGTCCTCCTCGACCGCGTGAAGGCCGCGCCGGGCTCCGGCTACGTGCCGCCCGTGGCCGAAGATTATTCGGCCTACCTCTATGCCGGTATCGCGGCCGTGGTAGCCCTCGTCGCGTGGCTGGTCTTCCGCAAGCGCGACTCCGGCCCGCGTCCGCTGCGGGCCCGCGATGTCTTCAAACTTCCCGGGACGATAGACGGCTTTTCCGTGGTCGCCTTGCTTCGCAAACTCGCCGCCAGCCCGCTGGTGAAGTTCTCCGCGATCCAGAAAGCCGAGCTCCAGCAGGACATCGAACGCGTGCAGACCGGTTGCTTCGGCGGCGCGACCACGCTCTCCGAGGCTCACCTAAAGAAACTGGCCGAAAAATGGCTCCGCCAACTCCGCTAAGGATGATGGACCTGTCCCCACCCCTAACCCAAACCCCACCCCTTAAGACATGAGCAACCACCCCAATCCCGCGGCCGTGCAGGCCGCCCATCAGTTCGTCGGCGACGTCCGCACGCGCGTCGGCAAGGTCGTCGTCGGCCAGGACGTCGTCGTCGAGCGCGTCATGATCGCGCTCCTCACCGGCGGCCACCTGCTTCTGCAGGGCATGCCCGGCCTGGCGAAGACGCTCCTCGTGAACACCGTCGCGAAGGCCATCGCCTTGGACTTCCGTCGCATCCAGTTCACGGTCGACATGCTGCCGTCCGACATCGTCGGCTCCGAGGTCGTCGACCAGAAGACGGGCGACTTCCGCATCCACCGCGGGCCGGTCTTCACGAACCTGCTTCTCGCCGACGAGATCAACCGCGCCGCCCCGAAGGTGCAGGGCGCGATGCTCGAGGCGATGCAGGAGCGCAAGGTCACCCTCGGAGGCCAGACGATGCGCCTGCCGACGCCGTTCCTCGTGATCGCGACGCAGAACCCCGTCGAACAGTCCGGCACGTTCGAGCTCCCCGAAGCGCAGCTCGACCGCTTCATGCTCCTCCACCGCCTCGGCTATCCTGGCCGCGACGAAGAACAGGACATCCTCCAGCGCCAGCTCGGCATGGGTCTGCGCAAGGAAGAGGGCGGGGCGGTCCCGAAGACGGCCTTCGACATGATCGATGACAGCCCCGTCGGCACCAAGGCCGACCTCGTCGCCGCAATGGAAGCCGTCCAAGGCGTCCATGTGAGCGAGGTCTTCCTGCGCCATTCCGTCGAACTTGTCCGTCGTACCCGCGAATCCAAGGACCTCGACTTCGGTTGCAGTCCGCGCGCCGGCCTGGCCCTCGTCAACGCCGCCCGCGCCCGCGCGGTGATCCGTTGCCGTGATTACGTCACGCCCGAGGACCTCTTCGAACTCGCCGAGGACGTCGTCCTGCACCGCATCCGCGTCAGCTACGAAGCGGCCGCGGCCGGACAGACCGGGGCCAAGGTGCTGGAATCCATCCTCGCCGGCCTGGGCTGAACGCATGCGTCGTCCGCGGACATTGCCTCACGATCCGGTCGACAGCCGGCAGTTCGAAGTCGCCGTCAGGCGTCTCGCGAACAGCCTGGACTTCGGCCAGCGTGATTCCGTGTTCCATGGCGCCGGCCTGGAGTTCGTCCAGTCCCGCCCTTATGTCGCCGGCGACGCGGTGAAGTTCATCGACTGGAAGGTCTCGGCCCGGCTCGGCAAGCTGTACGTCAAGGAGTTCCGCGAGACCAAGCAGATCCCCCTTTACCTGCTGCTCGATACGTCGGCCTCGATGTGCGTGTCGTCGCAGACCTTGAGCAAGTACGCCTGGGCCGTGCGCGTGGCCACCGGCATCGGTCTCGCCGCCCAATCCTCGGTCACGCCCGTCGGCCTGCTCGGCTGCGGCGCCCGCGAGCTGCATTTCCGTCCGACCCTTTCCCGTAACATCGTCATGGAGTGGTCGCATCAGTTGCGGCAGCATGATTTCGCCGAAGCCACCACCTTGGCAGCCCGGGCCCGTGAGCTCGCGCCGGCCCTCGCCAAGCGCACCACGGTGATCGTGCTGAGCGACCTCCACGACCCTGATGCGATCGCCGCCCTGCAGACGCTGGCCCAGCGGCACGACTGCGTCGTGCTGCATTTCGAGGATCCCGCGGAGCAGGGGCTGCGCGGCGCAGGCATCATCCGCGGCGTCGAGGCCGAGTCCGGCCGCGGTTTCGTCGGTTTCGGCGGACGTCGGCGGGTCGACTCCTCCGACTGGAAGTCCGAACTCAGCCGTTTCGGCATCGATTACCTTCATCTCCGCACCGACGAGCCCATCCTCGGCAAGCTGACCTATTTCCTGAAGCATCGCGGCTTCGCGAGCCGCTCCGCCCGTTGATCATGGCCGCATCGAAGACATCACGTCGCTTCTGGCTCCTCCTCGGCTTGGTCGTCATTGCCTTCCTCGCCGCCGCTTGGTGGTTCCTGCATCAGGATGATGACCTAAAGGTGCCGCTCGGCGTCGAGCAGGCAGCCATCATCACTTACAGCGGCCCCGGTCTCGTCGTGAAGCCTTTCCGCTATGGCGTGGCGGTCAACGTGCGCATCGCCCAGGTCACCGAGCGTGGTGGCGCGAAGGTCTACGACGTGCGTTACCTCGTGAATCGCGAAGGCGAGCATGACCTCATCGAATACCTCATGTCGGACAACGGCGCCGCGTTGAACGGTTTGCCTTCGTTCAAGGTGAAGGGAGACCCCAAACTTTCGAAGGAGCTCGAGGCACGGGTCAAGGAGACCGAGGATATCGGCATCGAGGTGCGCGGGCATTATCAGGCGACCCTCGTGGCGCTGTTCGTCTTCTGGATCCTCTGGCTGCTGGCGCTCATCTTCTGGCGGCGTCCGCAGAAGCCGGATCCGGTCCTGCCGAAGGCGCCGCTCACCGACGCCGAGCAGTTGCGCCTCCTGCTGGCCGAACTCGAGCAGGGTGGCCTGGACGCCGCACAGAAAGCCCGCCTCGAAATGCTTCTCCTGCGTTGCTGGCGCGAAGGCCTCGTGCCAGCCGACGCCCCCATGACCGAAGTCCTGGCCGCCATCGCCCGCGGTGAGCGCACCGGCGAGGCCTTGGGGAACTTGCAGCGTTGGCTCCATCGCCCCGGCTCCGGCATCGCCGATGCCGAGGTCGCCGCGATCATCCGAAAGCACCTGACGGCCCCTCCGGCCGTCCGCCCATGACCTTCCTGCATCCCCAATGGCTGGCGCTGCTGGCCCTTCCGGTCATCCTGGCGTTCTGGGAGTGGGTCCGCCCTGGTCAGCCCCTTGCGATGCCCTACGACGGAGGGAAAGGCCGTCGCGGCTGGTTCCTGCGTTGCTGCGTCCTGGTCGCGAACTGCCTGCCTGCCTGCCTCCTGGCCGTCGCCGTGCTCTTCCTGGCCCACCCGATCACCTTCCAGCCTCCCGAGGTCGAACGCCAGCTGACCAACATCCAGGTCGTCCTCGACACCTCGGGCAGCATGCGCGAGGCCCATGGCGACCAGAGCAAGGGGAAGCATAGCCGCTTCGACTCCGCCATGGAGTCGCTCGAGAAGTTTCTGCACCACCGCAAGGGCGACGCCTTCGGCCTGACGATCTTCTCGCGCAACTTCATCCACTGGGTGCCGCTGACGCTCGACACCGAGACCATCATGCTCTCGCGGCCGTTCATCGCGCCCAACGTGCTTCCGGACGAGCTCTGGGGCGGCACCTTCATCGGCAACGCGTTGTATGGCGCCGCGGCGCACCTCGCCGAACGGCCCGTCGGCGACCGCATGATCATCCTGCTTACCGACGGCGAGAGCCCGGACATCCGTGCGCCGAAGGACGCCGCCATCATCGCGGACCTGAAGGAGAAGGGCGTCCTCGTCTTCGCCGTGTTCCTGACCAACGACGCCGTGGACCAGGGACTCATCAACATCTGTCGCTCCACCGGGGGCGAGGCGTTCAACGCCGTCACCCCTGAGGCGCTCAACGCCGTCTTCAAACGCATCGACGAGATGAAGAAGGTCGTCGTCCTCGAGAAGCGGCCGCGGGCGGCGGATTGCTACGATCCGTTCTTCCTGCCGGCCCTCGGCCTCCTGGCCGCGGCCGTGTGCGCGCTCTTCGGCCTCCGCTTCACGCCTTGGTAAATCTTACTTCATCATCGCCAGACCGCGGAAGGCGAAGGCCAGGCCGAGGGCGATGAGGAGGTAGGAGGAGAGGTAAGGGGCTCGATGGGCGACGCGGCTGAACCAGCCGGCTTTCTCGGCGAGTTTCTTGAAGCCCCAGGAGGCGAGGACGCCCACGGAGATCATCGTGAGGGCGAGGCCGAAGCTGAAGGCGGCGACGATGCTGAACCCGAGGGTGACTTCCTTGAGCTGCAGGCAGACGATGAGGATCGAGACCGCTGCGGGACAGGGCATGAGGCCGCCGGTGAGTCCGAAGAGGATGATCTGCCCCGTCGTGACCTGGCGGTTGGCGAAGCGTTTCTTGATGTCCTCGGCGTGCGCGCGGGCATGGGCGTCTTCGTCCTCATGTCCGTGATGATGGCCGTGCGCATGGCCATCATCGCCGTGGTGGTGATGGTGCCCTTGTTCTTCGCGCAGGCGCATGATCGTCCACACGGCCATCCCGATCACGATGAGTCCGCTGATCAGGAGGAAGTAGGGCTCGGTCTGTTCGACGTTCCAATGGGAACCGTATTTCAGGGCCAGACCGGCGAGCACCCAGATGATGAGCGTGTGCGAGAGGGCTGCGCAGAAGCCGAGCAGCGCTGCCTGCCAGGCGGTGCCGCGGACGGCGATGATGAAGGCCGCCATCATCGTCTTGGAGTGGCCGGGTTCGAGCCCGTGCAGGGCGCCGAGGACGATGGCCACGGGGACATAGAGCCAGGCGTGGGCGGTGCCTTGTTGCAGCAATTGGGCGAAGTCCATGCGGCCAGCCTAGCGGCCGCGGCGTTCCTGTCCACCTTGGGGATAGGCTTGCGGTAGGACGGGGGGCTTTGCTTCCTGATGCCCATGAAGACCTTCACCCTCGGCCAAAGCCAGCTCACTTCCAGCCGCCTCGCCTATGGTTGCTGGCGCATCGCCACCAAGGGTGACGCCGTGGCGGACTACGCGACCGCCAAGGCGGCCATCTTCGCCGCCGTCGACGCCGGCTATACGCTCTTCGACCATGCGGACATCTATTGCGACGGAGAGGCGGAGCGCGTGTTCGGCCGCATCCTGAAGGAGAATCCCGGCCTGCGTGCCAAGATGACCATCGCGACCAAGGGCGGCATCCGCTTCAAGAACCGCCCCGCCGGCGCCCCGGTGCGCTACGACTTCTCCCGCGCCCACCTCATCGCCCAGTGCGAACTCTCGTTGAAGCAGCTCGGCGTCGAGACAATCGACCTCCTGCATCTGCATCGTCCTGATTACCTCATGGACGCCGCCGAGGTCGCCGGCGTCTTCACGGAACTCCGCGCGGCGGGCAAGGTGCGCGAGTTCGGCGTCAGCAATTTCAGCCCCTCCCAGTTCTCCCTGCTCCAGAACGCGCTCTCGTTCCCGCTGATCACGAACCAGGTCGAGGTCAGCCTCGTGCAGCTCTATGCCTTGCACGACGGCACGCTCGACCAGTGCCAGGAGAAGAAGGTGACCCCGTTGGCGTGGAGCCCGCTTGGCGCAGGCTTGCTCGGTTCGGGCGGCGTGGATCTCCTGCCTGGTCAGCGTCATTACGACCCGACCGCCGTGCTGGCCGTCTTGGATCGTATCGCCAAGGAACGCGGCGTCGGCCGTGAGCTTATCGCCTTGGCTTGGATCCTGAAGCATCCGGCCAGGATCGTCCCCATCATCGGCACGACCCAGCCTGAGCAGATCAAGCAGCTGGCCGCCGCCGCGGACCTCGAACTTACCCGTGAGGAATGGTATCACCTCGTCACCGCGGCTCGTGGCGCGGAGATGCCCTGAACTTTCAGAGCCCGAACCCTTGGGACTTCCGGACGTCGCCGACGTACCAGTTCTCGAGCTTCTCGCGGGCCCAGGGGGTCTTGCGCAGGAAGATGAGCGACGACTTGATCGTCGGGTCGAACATGAAGCAGCGGATCGGGATGCGGTAGGCGAGTTCCTGCCAGCCGTATTTCGCGACCATGGTCTCGAGGAGTTTCTGCAGGGTCACGCCATGCAGCGGGTCGCGAGGATGCGGGCGGTCTTCGGCCATGGCGTTCAGACGCCGCAGCGCTTCATGAAGACCAGGCGGTCGATCGCCACGATCTTCGGGGGCATGAGACGCGGGCGGATGATCGTCGGGTCGGTCGTGTGGCTCGTCACTTCGTAGAGGCCGTTGTAGAACCACTTGCCGCCTTCGGTGCGGCGGACGTAGACCGGAAGCGGGCCGCGGGTCTCGGCGAGCTTGATGCCCCACTTGGGCTGGTCGCCTTTGCGGCCGACCCAGACTTCGCACGGTTCGCCGTCGGCGCGCGGATTCCAGCCCAGTCCGAGGCAGACGCCGATGACCGAGCCGCCCTTATGGATGACGAAGTTCGGGGGCTTGGGGTCGCCGCCGAGAAAGGCTCGCACTTCGTCGAACTCATAACCCTGGCCCACGACGTGGGGTGCGGGGGCGGGAGAAGGCGAAGCGTCGGACATGGTTGAAGGTGATAGGCCGACCCTGTGTGCGGGGGAAGGCTAAATCCCAGACCAACAAAAAGGCACGCTTGCGCGTGCCTTTCGTCGGAGAGCCAGCGCAGGCCTCAGGCCTTCGGCTTCGGCTCGTCTTCGACGAGGCGGATGCGCAGGTCGCGCAGCTGCTTCGGGGCGACGGGGCTCGGGCAGTCGGCCATCAGGTCGCGGCCGTTCTGGTTCTTCGGGAAGGCGAGGATGTCGCGGATCGAGGAGCGGCCGGCGAGCATGGCGACCACGCGGTCGAAGCCGAGGGCGATGCCGCCGTGGGGCGGGGCGCCGTAGGAGAACGCCTTGAGCATGTAGCCGAAGCGGCTGTCCACGAGGTCCTGCGGGATCTTGAGGATGTCCTCGCAGACGCGCTTCTGGACGGCCGGGTTATGGATGCGGATCGAGCCGCCGCCGAGTTCGACGCCGTTGAGGACGATGTCGTAGTGCTGGCCGCGGACCTTGGCGGGGTCGGTGGCGAGCAGGGGCTCGTCCTCGACGACCGGGGCGGTGAACGGGTGATGGGCGGAGAGGTAGCGCTTCTCTTCCTCGTCCCAGAGCATCAGGGGGAATTCGATGACCCAGAGGAAGTTGTACTGGTCGGCCGGGAGGTTCATGCGACCGCGGGCCTTGAGGAGGTAGGAAGATTCCAGGCGGATGCGGCCGAGGATGGTCGAGGCCTGCTCCCACGGGGCGGCGGCGAAGAAGACGATGTCACCGTCCTCGATGTTGAGCTGCTTCTTCAGCGCGGCCTTCTCGTCGTCGGAGAAGAACTTAACGATCGGGGACTTCCAGTCGCCCGCTTCGCACTTGATGAACGCGAGGCCCTTGGCGCCGGCGCTCTTGGCGATGTTCTCGAAGTTGGTGAGCTCGCCCTGGGTGATGTCGGCGAGGCCCTTGGCGTTGATCGCGCGGACCACGGAGCCCGGGGTGTTGGCGGCGACGTTGAAGACCTTGAAGGCCGAGCCCTTGAAGAGGCCGGTCAGGTCCTGGATCTCCATGCCGAAGCGGGTGTCGGGCTTGTCGATGCCGAAGCGGTCCATGGCT